>MWDG01000008.1 GCA_002070455.1 Deltaproteobacteria bacterium ADurb.Bin151 | reverse complement strand
AGCAGGGCAAAAAGCGATTCTTCCAGTTCGTTCCCCTTTTTTTCGAGAGCCGCTTCCAGCAGTTTCTTTCCTCTTTTTACCTTTGGCCATGGTGTATCCAGCAGGCGGTTACTTAAACCATAGACACCCTCTGACAGTTTTTGTATTTCATCCCGGTTTGAGTATACAAAGAGATCATTTGTGTCACCCAGCAGAAGATTAAAACCATTATAAGCCTGCGCTTTTTTAGAGATGTTTTGAAGATATTTTTCCGGATCGTTTGATCCAGTCAAATATCCGCTTACCAGTTTGCCGCGGGAAGGCGCTTGCGTTTTCCATGAAGCCGGATCCCGGTAATTGGTGATGGCCGCAAACTTTCCCGTTCTGGTCACACCTAACCACGTGCCTTTTTCCTTCAGATCGAGCCCCGCCAAAATCTGTGGATCCCTGATCCAGAAATCAGCAGGAACCGAAGGCCGCTCGTAAAATTCATCGCGGTTAGCCGCAAGAATCAGACGATAAGCGGGATGTACATTATAGGCAAAGAGGATCAGACACATAAATAGTCCTTTAGGCTGTAGACTGTTAGGCTATTAGGATTAGTTGATCAAACATAAATAGTCCTTTAGGCTGTAGACTGTTAGGCTGTTAGGATTAGTTGATCAAGCATTACATAGTCCTTTAGGCTATAGACTGTTAGGCTGTTAGGATTAGTTGATTAAGCATTACATAGTCCTTTAGGCTGTAGACTGTTAGGCTGTAGGATATTTTGATGGGCGCTTTGCGCCCCTTCATTTTACCTAACAGCCCATAGTCTAAAAGGCTACAGCCTCAGTCTTTCTATTATTTTCGTCATCGTTTCGCCTGCAGCCGCATCAATGCGCACATCGGCCATGTGATCCTGTTCGGTCGGGCCTTTATTGATGATGACCAAACGAGCACCCGCACGCTGGGCCTGAATCGGAACGTAGGCTGCAGGGTACACAACCAGTGAGGAACCGATCACGATCATGACGTCGCAGTCTTCCGCCTCCTGCATGGCCCGCGCCAGCGTCCGCTGCGGCAGGGCTTCCCCGAAAAATATAACGTCTGGCTTGAGGATTCCCAGACAGTTATCACATGTCGGAACATCCTCTGAATCGGCATATCGTTCCTTGACAAGGGCAATGGGATATCGTTTTCCGCAGTTCAGGCAAACCAGCCTCTGCATATTTCCATGAAGCTCGCGAATCAGCTCCTGGCTGCTGCCCGCCTTTTGATGAAGGTTATCAATGTTCTGCGTAACCAGCGAGATGAGTTTCCCCATCTTTTCCAGTTGAACAATGGCATAATGCGCCGCGTTTGGCTCCGCGTCTTCCATCAATCCGCCTTCCCTCAGGCGCTGCCACATTATTCTTCTTGTCTCGTGGGACCCCAGAAATTTATCGATGGTAAAATCATCCGGATCATATTTTGTCCACAATCCGCCTGGTCCCCGGAAATCTGGAATGCCAGACTCCGTACTGATACCCGCACCTGTAAACACAACAACTTTTTTCGCTTTCGCAATCATATCTGCAGTCTGATCGATTGATTCTGTCATATTCCCGGCATGCTCCTTTTCTCCGCAATTCATTATTGTTACTTTAATACACCATATCCGAAAAAGACAAATACTATTTCCCGGCCCAAAATGTCGGAATGACGGGAAATTATCAGTTGTTTAAAGGGTATGTATCAGATGACGTCAGATAAAGAAAAGGCGGCTGCAGGAAATCGATATAAATCGTCTTTTAAAACAATTTCTTTGCGACGGATTCCATGGAGTCTTTCAGTTTGGACCCGTCACCTTTGGCAAGCAGACTGATTATTTTCCCGACAACCCTTTCGTAGGTTTGAAGCACTTCATTTGTATCGGGATTTCCGGCGATGATGTCAGCGTAAAGTTCAGGGGATTCCGTAAATATTTTTTTGACGATCTCCATCTTGGTTTTGAAAATCGGTGTGGAAAACTGGCTGACTTCCGAAAGCGGGATCCCGGTTTCGGCAATCGCCATGCCCAGCGCAATGGTATTGAAATGGTTGAGGACCTGAACAATCGCCATCATCCGGTCATGCTCGCCGGGTGTCCTTTCCAGAACAGTATAGCCGGTATTTTCAAAAATTGTTCTGATCAATGCGTACCAGGCATCTCCCCGGCCCCGGCACAAAACAATATTGTGCCCTGACGGTTCCGTTACAGAAGGGCCGAAAAGCGGGTGGCACCCGACCACCTCCGCTTCAGAATGCTGAAGCATCAGCGCCACCGGTTCTTTCTTCAGCGACGTCAAATCCATCAGAGCCTGACCCTTCCTGACATGCGGACCGACCTTGGCAATCACAGAGGACGTTGCCGCAATCGGCACCGATATGACGACAACATCACAGATCCGAGCCGCGTCGACCGCCGTCATTTGCGTTTTTCGTCCGGTGACATGAACGGTGAAACCCTGTGCGGTCAGAAGATCAGCAAGCCACCGCCCCATACCGTTAGTCCCGCCGATAATGCCTACGGTCGCCTTCTTCATAGACGGACCGCCTTCTGTCTCAGCCAGTGGTCGGCCAGCGTAAGGCAGGCCATTGCTTCGCAGACCGGTACAATTCGCGGAATAACGCAAATGTCATGACGGCCACTGATTTCAAACGACCGCTCCCGGCCGTCTGTATCAATCGTTTGCTGCGTCAGAGCAATCGATGGAATCGGCTTGCAGTAGACGCGCAGGATGATGTCCTGGCCGGTGGTAATCCCCGCCAGAATCCCTCCGGAAGAATTTTTCATAAAACCCGAAGCACCCATCGGATCATTCGTTTCGGAGCCTTTTCGGGCGGCTACAGCAAATCCATCCCCGATTTCGACGGCTTTCACTGTTCCGATGCTCATGAGGCCTTTCGCCAGATCGGCGTCCATCCTGTCAAACACCGGTTCGCCCAGTCCTGCCGGACAGCCCCGCACGATGATTTCGACCACACCACCGAGGGTATCCCCTGCCCTGCGGACATCGGCCAGCAGATTTTCCATCGCTCGCGCAGCTGAATGATCAGGACAATACAAGGCGTTTTCGCGAACTTTCTTTTTAAAATCCTCACCTGACCACAGATTGGCAGAATTCATCTCAATTCCGCCAATGCTTTTCGTATAGGCGATCACTTCCATTCCTGCCGTGTTGATCACTTTTTCGGCAACCGCGCCCGCAGCAACACGGGCCACGGTTTCCCGTCCTGACGAACGTCCTCCGCCACGCCAGTCGCGGATTCCGTATTTTTTATGGTAGGTGTAATCACCGTGCCCCGGACGAAATATGTCCTTCAGATCATCATAACTTGCCGATTGTGCATCCGCATTACGGATGACCAGCGATATCGGGGTGCCTGTCGTCTTGCCCTGAAAAACACCGGACAGGATTTCCACACGGTCTTTCTCGGCGCGCGATGTGGATACCGTCCCTTTGGAGGGTTTTCGTCGGTCCAGTGCCTGTTGGATGTCACCTTCGATCAGATCCATACCGGATGGACAGCCGTCGATCACCACGCCCAGCGCCAAACCATGGGACTCCCCCCAGGTGGTTACGCGAAACAATTCGCCAAAGGTATTTCCCGCCATAAAACCTTCTCCCGCTATTCATTCCGGCTGAATCTTCTTTTTATTTTTAATCTCGGATACGATGCCCGTGTTGAACAAATGCTGATAAATACAGTCACTGACCTGCCTAATATTTCTGCCGTCTGTTTCCACCGTAAAATCAGCAATGGCTTCGTAAACAGGAATGCGCTCCTTCAGGACAGCCATCGTCTCATCCTCAAGAGATTCCGTGGTAAATTGCGGCCTCGTCTGTTCGTTGTGCACATCCCGTTTGAGCCTCTCGACAATATCGCGCAAAGGTGTTTTTAAATATATCAGGGTTCCCGATTTTTTCAACATCTCTCTGTTTGCAGCGGCCAATACCGCTCCCCCGCCCGTGGCAACGATACAAAGATTCATACCGCAGACTGAAGCGATCACTTCTGTTTCCTTTTTGCGGAAGGCCTCCCATCCGTTTTGTGCCACAAATTCCTTAATCGGTATGCCTGTTTCTTCCATGATAATCTGATCAGTGTCGATAAACGGGATTTTGAGCTTTTTTGAAAGAATCGCTCCGATTGTTGACTTTCCGGACGCCCGATAGCCGATAAGGATGATTTTCATAGTTTTGCCAGCTCCCGCCAAAACCCCGGGAAGGATTTATCCACGCACTTTTTATCCGCAATCACCATGCCCGGCGTAACCAGCCCCGCAACAGCAAAACTCATAGCAATCCGGTGGTCGTTATAGGTAGAGATATCCGCGCCATGGGGGATTCCTCCTTCCACCATCAGACCGTCGGGCAGTTCCGACGCATGAATACCGATCCGGTTAAGTTCCTCGACCATTGCCGCAAGACGGTTACTTTCCTTGATCCTCAAATGAGCGACATTGGTAATCCTCGTCCGCCCTTTGCGGTAAGCCGCAAGAACGCCCGCCGTCGGGACCATGTCCGGAATATCCCCCATATCAAAAGTCATGTCTCCTTCTATCAGATCCTGATCTGCGGATACTTCCACCCAGGTTTCCCCGTCTGTAACCCTGCATCCGAGTTTTTCCAATATGTTGAGCAGGCGGATATCCCCCTGCGCGCTTTTCCTGGTGACCCCACGTACGCGAACCGTTCTTTTGGCCAGGGCGGCAGCCAGAAAAAAGTATGAAGCGCTGGAGGCATCCCCTTCCACATAATATTCCCGTCCCCTATAAATGCTCTGCGTCCCGACCATATACTGATGTTTTCCGCTCATCATGATTTTCGCGCCAAAATCATTCATCACCCGAACGGTCAAATCGATATAAGGAGCAGAGACAATGTTGCCCTCCAGGGTCAGCACAATGCCTTTTGCCGTGTAAGGACCGCATAAAAGCAGAGCAGACACATACTGCGAGCTTTCAATGTCCGTTAGGGTGATCTCGCCTCCCTTCAGCCCGTTGGCCATCACTTCCACGGGCGGGCAGTTGTCGCGGCAGGAAATCGCCACACCCATGTTCTGCAGGGCTGCAACCAGCGGTCCGACCGGCCTCTCCTGCAAACGCTTCTCACCGGTCAGGACATAACGTCCGCGTCCCAGGCACACCAGCGCCGTAAGAAAGCGGAGCGCTGTTCCGTTGTTCCCCAAAAATATTTCATTGCATTGATTGGTAATATTTCCACCGGTACCAATCATTTTAAAACCATCCTCGACCGGTTCGATCTTCGCACCCAGTTTTTTCAGTCCTGCAATCAAGTACCGTGTATCCTCCGCAACCAGTGGATGGCGAATCAGCGATTCTCCTTCGGCCAGTGAGGCGGCAATCAAAGCACGCTGTGTCAGACTTTTCGAACCGGGCACGTCAACAGCTACAAAAGCACCCCTTTTATTCATCTCGGTTTTCAATATTCTTTAACCTCTCCCGAACGGTTTTTTTCATCAGTGCCAGGGGAGCTTCTTTTCCCGTCCATAATTTCAATTGCCCGGCGCCCTGCCTCACAAACATCTCCAGACCGGGAATTGTCTTCACTCCCCTGGTCTCGGCGTCCCGAAGCAACTTGGTCATCAAAGGATTGTAAATCACGTCCATCACCAGCTCGAAATTCACCAGAACCGGTGCCGGAACCGGTGATTGATGAATCTGCGGATACATTCCGACAGATGTGGTATTAATCAGTACATGGGCCCTGATTTTACCGATTGCCGAAAGCGGATAAAACGGACAATCAAAAAGCGTCGCAAGCACTCTGGCCTTATCCAGTGTCCTATTGATGATGATCGGATTTCCACCCTGTTTTTTGATGCCGTAAACCGCCGCCCGCGCCGTCCCTCCTGCACCGATAATCGCAATCGTCTTGCCCGCGATGTTCATCCTGTCTTGCACCGCTGTAATCAAGCCCAGCCAATCCGTATTGTAGCCGGCAAGCCGCCCCCGGTCATTCACAATCGTATTGACCGCGCCAAGGGCCGCCGCATCTTCATCAATCTCATCGAGATATTCCATCACAGTTGTTTTAAAAGGAATGGTAACGGAAGCTCCACGGATATTCATCCCCCGGATTCCTTCAATCGCAGCGGCAAGATCATTGACGCAAAAGGCGCTGTAATGTCCTTCAATCTGCATGGCTTCCAGGGCCTTGTTATGCATCAGCGGCGAGAGGCTATGACGAACGGGATGGCCCAGAAGAACAAAATTGGACGCACCCGGCGGCAAAAGCCAGGGTTGAACTGATCGTCTATTTCTTTGCAGTAAATGCTGGAATTCTTTCATTGTCCGGGCTGTCATCTGGCCGGGTGCCGACTTTTTGCCGCCGCGCAATACAGCAAACCCCAGATAACTGCCCCAGACCGGCGCCATTATGCGGCTGATCTGACCCAGTTCTCCCATGCACATTGCAATGATCTTTTGATCGCGGGCAATCGCGTAGTCGATCAGGCTCAGCACTTTCAGGTTGTCCTCCATTTTTCGGGCATAAGGGACAATTTTTACAATATCCGCCCCAACCTTCATACACGCATGGAATATGGTTTTTAATTTCGCAAGCGATGGCGCTTGGGAAACATCATGCCAGGAAACAATCACACGTGCAGTGCTTTTCCTTCTGCGAATAAAGGACAGAATCTGCCGGATGGCCCTGTCTCCGCAGGCCAGTTCGATATCGACAAAATCGGCACCCAACTCGACGGCCTGTTTCAATAGATCGATTTTGGCAGCCAGGCTCAAGCCTTCTTTCCGGAAAGGCAAATCAATGGGTTCCGGTAGGAGCGCTTCCTCCGGTCTTCGGCAGGTGACAATGATTTTGACTCGCTTGGATGCGCGTCTGGCCGCGTCAATCAGTCCCGGCAGATCGCCGTCAGGGATCAAATCCATGCGGAGCTCAACTGCATCGGCTTCCTGGGCGCCTCTCTCAATAGTCTGAAGCGCATCTTTGTGCGTCTTGTCTGTAACGGGTATGCAAATCATAATCCATCCTTGGCTTGAGGATACGATCCCAGTATCTTCAAATAGACCGTTTTATCTTTTAACTCCTTCAAACTTGCCTTAACGGCCTTATCATGCATATGGCCGATCATATCGACAAAGAAAAGATACTCCCACATTCTTTCCTTTACGGGGTGCGACTCAATCTTAGCCAGATTAATTTTTCGTTTGGCAAAGGAGGCCAGCGCGCGGTGAAGCGATCCGGGAAAATCGGGCGTCGCGAAGATAACAGATGTCTTGTCCTCTCCCGTAGGCGTCCCTTCACCCTGCCCGATCACCAAAAATCGCGTTGTATTAGACGGATTGTCTTCAATCCCTTCCGCCAGAACATTCAATCCATAGGTGGCGGCGGCAAGCGAACTGCCGATCGCCGCGGCCGTTTTCATTTTCCGCACCATGAGCGCCGCGGCAGCAGTGCTTTCCATTTCGCCCAGTACTGCATTGGGCATATGGGACCTGAGCCAGGACTGACACTGAGCAAGACCCTGCGGATGCGAATAGACATTTTTAATGCTTTTCAGATTTTTAGCAGATGAAATCAGGCACTGACTGATACGCAGATACATTTCAGCCTGAATCTTCAGGGGGGTCAGGACCAGCCGATCCAAAGTAACATTCACAGAACCTTCCAGGGAATTTTCCACAGGCACAACTCCCCATTCGACGGCGCCTTTTTCCACTTCATCAAAAACACGTGCAATCCCCTGCTGCGGGAAGAAATTGCTGGAAGCGCCAAAATGCAGGCGCGCGGCCAGATGGCTGAAGGATCCTTCCGGCCCCAAATACGCAATATTCATGGGCTTTTGCAAGTCTCGCGACGCAGAAATGATTTCCCGGAAAATCGCTGACATCTGTCTGCCCGACAGCGGGCCGTCATTGAGCTCCTGCAGATATCGAAACACCCTCGCTTCCTGAGCTGGATTGTAGATTTCAAGCCCGGTCTGTCCTTTCACCTTACCGATCTGAACAGAAATCCGGGAACGCTCGTTGAGGAGCCGGATAATCTCCCGGTCTTTTTTCCTCATCTCCTCTCGCAACACATCAAGAGACGGTTTCATCTTTCATTTCCTCCAGGACATCTGCAATCTGCTGATCATGAATGCTTCCATTTACAAAGGGCATGCCTATTTTTTTAATCAGGACAAAATGAATCACATCATCCCTCTTCTTTTTGTCCGCCCTGAAGCGCCTGATCACTTCGTCCATGGACAAGGAAGCATCAATCGTTGTCGGCAGTCCCGCCCTGGCAATCACACTTTTTACCCGGTCTGATTCCACCCTGGAAAGATAATTCATGATAACGGAAAGACGGGCGGCGGCAATCATACCCAGTGCCACACCTTCACCGTGGGAGAGGCTATAGTCCGAAGCTGCTTCCAGAGCGTGCCCCAGCGTGTGGCCGAAATTTAAAATTCTTCTGAGACCCTGTTCACGTTCATCAATCTCCACAATCGACTTTTTAATGCGGCAACAGGTTTCGATCATTTTCAAAAGCATCCCCGAGTCTCTGCTTTTGATGGCATCCATATCCTCTTCCAGCCGCCTGAACAAACTTTCATCTTCAATAATGCCGTATTTTATCATTTCCGCAAGGCCATTATTAAATTCCCGATCCGGCAGCGTTTCAAGAAAGTTCACATCTGCAAACACCGCACGCGGCTGGTAAAATGTGCCCAGCAGATTCTTTCCCTGTGGGAGATCCACGGCGGTTTTTCCTCCTATCGCACTGTCCAGCTGTCCGATCAGTGTTGTCGGAACCTGAATATACGGAACCGAACGCATGTAAACCGACGCAATAAATCCAGTCAGGTCTCCTACCACGCCGCCGCCTAAAGCGATCAGCATTGTTTCCCGATCCGCGCCCTCGGCTAATAGCCTTCCGGCTACATCCATCACCACCGTAATATTTTTGGAAGATTCCCCAGCCGGAATTTCAATCACAAATGTTTTCAGGCCCGCCTTTTCCATGCCAGCGATCATGACCTGCCCGTAAAGCCTGTTGACATTGCTGTCCGTGACAATCACATAGCGGGCGGCCTTGTGGTTTTTGGCGATGAGAAGCATCACACGGTCAAGAATGCCTTTACCCATGCGTATTTCGTAAGAAGATAATGTTTTTTTATCAAGATTGACTTTCAAGGTTCTCATACACATCCCCTCTTTCAGCTTCGCATCGCCCTGGCAATCAAGCGAATATCATCCATCATTTGATAGAACTTTTCCGGTTTGAGAGACTGCGCGCCATCGGATACCGCTTTTTCCGGTTCAGGATGCACTTCCACGATAATGCCGTCGGCGCCCACGGCTACAGCAGCACGGGAAAGAGGAATGACATACTTCCAGTTTCCAGCGGCGTGACTGGGATCGATCACCACCGGTAAATGCGTCAGGCTTTTCAGCACCGGAACTGCACTGATGTCGAGCGTATTGCGGGTGCTGGTTTCAAAGGTACGGATACCGCGTTCACAGAGGATGACGTTGGGATTACCGGAAGAGAGAATGTATTCCGCCGACATCAATAACTCTTCAATAGTTGTCATCATCCCCCGTTTAAGCAGCACAGGCTTGCGCGCGTGGCCGACTTTTTTCAGCAGTGCAAAATTCTGGACGTTGCGGGCGCCGATTTGCAGAACATCGGCATAGGATTCTACCAGATCAACGTCCGCGGGATTGACCACTTCGGTCACAGTCGGCAGGCCGGTTTTCCGGCTGACGGAATCCAGCACCTTGAGGCCTTCTTCTTCCATGCCCTGAAAACTGTAGGGTGATGTTCGCGGCTTGAAAGCGCCGCCCCTTAAAATCTGACCGCCTCCTTTTTTGACAACATAGGCACTCTCTAACAATTGTTCTTCGCTTTCGATCGCACACGGTCCGGCCATCACGACAAATTCCGGTCCGCCAATCTCAATCGAACCGACATTGATGACCGTATCTCCCTCGTGAGATTCACGGCTGGCCAGCTTGTAGGGTTTAAGAATCGGCATGGTCTTTTCCACACCCGGCAGCGACTCGGCATACTTGAGTACCGCTTTATCCCGGTTATCGCCAACCGCTCCGATAATGGTGCGTTCCACACCGCTGGAAGGATGCGCTTTGTACCCCACGGATTCAATCCATTGCACCACATCTTCAATCTGTTTTGCTGTTGCATGACTTTTCATAACAATAATCATAAATTCCTCCTCCCCAAATAAAAAAGGCCATGACTTTTGCTGCCATGACCTTAAAAACAAAAAAAGCCATGGGCGGCTTCCTTTCGGTCTACCCATGGCTGTTGTTGGTTTAAATTACCTTACCAAGTCCTCCTCAGCGACAGGCAGACCGACGCATAATAGTAATAAAACCAAAAGCCGAAAAGATTGCAGTTTGCGTTGCTCTGTCTGTTCATTTGAAAAACCAGTCTATTGTATTTTTTTGCCTATATAAATGAGAGATTCCAGCTTGTCAAGAAATTATTTTAACGAATGATCAATTTTGCCAGGATAATTCCCAGAATCAGCCACAAAGGAATGGAAATAATGAGCGACCAGATCAAACCCCTGTTGCTTTTCAGCTGTCTGTTCATGTCTTTTTCCACCAGAGCGCGTTCGATCTTCATCTTGATTTCATCAAACTGAAACGGCTTGACCAGGTAGTCCTTTGCGCCTCTCTTCATGGCCTCCAGGACTGTTTCGATGGAGGGATAGCCTGTAATGATGAAAAAAAGGATCTCCGGATCAATGCGTTTCACCTCTCCCAGGAGAGTCAGTCCATCCATGTTGGCCATTTTGATATCTGATACAACAATGTCAAAATGATCTTTCTGGAACAGTGACAATGCTTCTTCACCGCTGGAAGCGCCGACAGCATCCAGTCCGATGATTTTCATATATTGTCCCAGCACATCCAGAATGGCCTCATCGTCATCGACAATCAATATCCGCTTGTGAATTTTTTTCAAGCTGTTGAGCTTATCCATGGGCCATCCGTCATTGATCAAAAGGTTGTCATTTTTTTAACAGGATATATAAGCAAAGTCAATTGTAATCATCAGGAATTTTCATAACCTGCAGGATGGATAATCTCCTTGACTTCTCCGGCCATTATGAATTAAGTATACGTATATCATGAAAAGGATTGAATAATCTTTTCAATCCACATCATCCACCAAAATAAATATTATTGAAGTGATGGTGATGACAGACTCAAAAAAAACAGATCAAGCACTCAATGCCCTGGTGATCCTGAACACGGCCATTAAAAATGTCCGTCTCTACCCGCCGACAAGTGCGTCCGTTTCAAGCGTCATCGAAAAACTCTACCTGTCCCTTCTGGACCTGCTGCTTCAGGAAGAACAGATTTCATTTTCTGAATCGGAAAAGGCTTTGCTGATTGATGGCCGGCCTTTGAGTCCGAAAGATCAGGAACGGCCTCATACGGCTTCATTGCTGAATCTTCTTCTCGGATTAGGACTCAAGAGCATTACGTTCACCAAGGGGCTGGAAAAAGAAGAACTCTTCCGTTTTATAGAGCTGTTTTCCCGGACACCGGAAAGCATTCAGGAAAACGGCGGCATCAACAAACTTTTAACCGATCAAAACATTGTTCATGTTGTTCTCGATGAGAAACTCTATGTAGCTATTGACAAGGATCATCAGTTCGTTGCGGGTCTTGATATTACCGACGATCAAATCAAGAATTTTTTTCTCATGATGCATCCGGAGATGGATCCGGATTCTCCGCAATTCGCCGAAATGGCCAAAGACCCGGAGGCCCTGTCGAAAGCCTTCAACACCGGATTGTCAAAAATCATGGCACAGAAAGAAACATTGACCGGCATGCAGCTTTCAGAGAGCCTGAATCAAATGTTGTCCCTTCTGGATAAGGCCTCCGGTAACTTTAGCGATGAAAAAAGAGAGCTTCTTTCGCATCGCGTCGGTCAGGCCCTGATTGCATCCGATCCGGCACTGGCCGAAGAATTGACCAGACAGAACACGGAGCAGCTTCTTGGAGGCTTTCTTTTGCAGTATCTGATGGCCGAGCTCATGGACAGAAATCCGGATACGGGCCAAGGCAATGATTCGGGTAATCCTGGGGTAAAGGAAGCATCCGGCGATCCGAAAAGCAAACTTCTGCAGGTCGCAGAGAAATTCAGCCAACGCCTGCAGGATACCAGAACTTTGCTGGATGAGGGCTTAATGGCCGTTCTGCCGAAGATTATCGAACAACTGGCCGCACAAAAAGAGCAGGAAACCATCGAAAATATGCTTGAGCAACTGATCGAGAATTTGTACAGCGAAAACACGGAAGTTCGCTTAATCGCGGCAAAAAGTCTGGCCGACATTATTGAAAATCTTCCTGATGAACGCAGAGATGAAGTCGTTGAAAAACTATCCGGACAAATCATTCCCTGGTTGACCGACGAAACGGTCTTCTCTCTCGGATATCAAAGAATCTGCTTCGTTTTCAGGGACATTACAAAAAATTATATCAGTCAAAGAAATTTCCCCTATGCATTGAAGTATCTGGGCGCTTTCAACACCATTGCAGGCAACAATGCAGGAAAGCCAAATGATTTCAAAAACACATCTGACGAAATCATCAGTCAGCTGGCCTGCCCTGAAAACATCGGCATCCTGCTTCAGGAAATCGAATCACCGGATCAACAAAGACGGGAAAACGTGGGCCGGGTATTTGTATCGCTGGGCAGCACTGCCATTGAAGACCTGCTTGATCAGCTTCGCTCGACGACAGACAGCAACGAACGCGTTCAGATCATGCACCTGATTTCAACGGCCGGGGAAAGGGCATTGCCGCTGATAACCGGCCGAATCAACAAAGAGGAACCCTGGTTTTACCTGCGAAACATTGCTTACCTTCTTGGACAAATCGGCAATACGGAAAGCACCCGTGCCCTGGTCCCGCTGCTGTATCGCAGAAACGAAAAGCTCCGTAACGAAGCGCTCAAAAGCATCTACCGCATGGGCGGGGACCAAAGAGGGAAAATACTGATGGAGGCCTATCCGCTGGTCGAAGAGGAATTCAAGCCCGTGATTATAGAAGTAATAGGACAGTCCAAGGCCGCCGATGCGGTGCCGTTTCTGATGGATCTGCTGAAGGATAAACCCCTGATCGCATCGGTCACAAGAACCACACTGGAAGAAAAAATCTGTACAGCGCTGGGAGCAATCGGATCACCCGACGCAATTGATCTTCTGTCCAATATAACCGCAACAAAATCATTCCTCGGTCTTCGGGCCTACCCGGAAAAAGTGAAAGCAGCGGCCGCCCGGGCCCTGATATCGATTCAGACAAAACTCGGGCAATCCCCTTAGCAATTACTTTCAGAAATAATACTGCGAGTCCATATGTCGTCTTCATAAGATGCAAGTAAATACAATCCTTAGAAAACGATTGGACAATGCTGCCAGGAATTACAGTACGTTTCTAAATGCACATACGTGTTGGCATTGATCACCTGTAAAGTCGTTTTACACAGAAATGCAGTCACACACAAGTGATTATGCGAAGGAATACAAAACCTTGCAGAGAGTGTATTTTATCTTGTTCGATCCTATTGATTAATGCGAACTTAAAATGATCTTTACATTTTACAACCGGACAAAACATACAACTGGCTCCAGGTTATATGAATATGATATATTTTCTTTTACGAGATTGTAGAAAGTGTTATAGAATTTATATGATCCGATCAAGGAACAAGATCGCATCATAAACCAGTACGATCCGAATCGGATATACCTGCACCCACAGGCACCGGGGAACACCAACGCACCGATAACGGATAAATAAATAACCGCTCCGGACACTCCGGCTAACGGGCACGAAAAACCATGGCTGAGGAAAATTTCAGTTTCATTCGCCAGAGCATTTTTAGTTCCGTCAGGGCGAACCAAATGACCGAAAAAGAACAGTTTGTGCCGGCGCATGTCCTGATTCATGTTCTTTCCGGAAGTCTTTCTGTCGTGGAGGCGGATTCGGTGCACACGTTTGAAAAAGGAAACACCCTATTTGTCCGCAGAAACACCTTGGCCAAATTTACAAAATATCCGCAGGATGAAGGCGAACCTTTCAAAACGTTGAGCATCTTCATCCGCAAAACCTTTCTTTTGGATCATCTGAAAAAAGAAGGTATCGCTTACGACCCGTCAACCGACCGCACCACCGCGTATTGCCGGATCAAGAAACTGCCGCCCTCGCCACTCATGGACAATCTTTTTGAATCGCTTCGTTTATATTTCGAATCCGGTATGTCGCTCGGCCAGGAGCTAAGCGACATCAAAACCCGGGAAGCCGTTTTGATCATCAGACAGCTGGATCTATGCCTGTTCGAATCCCTTTTTCATTTCACGGATCCGGGTAAAATCGATCTGGAAGACTTCATGAGCAAGAACTTCGTTTTCAACGTCCCCCTGGAGACCTTTTCAAGAATGACCGGCCGCAGCCTTTCTACCTTCAAACGGGACTTCAGGAAAATATTCGATGAGCCGCCCAGCCGCTGGCTCAAGAAAAAACGACTCGAGCACGCCTATTACCTGATCAAGGAAAAACATAAAGCACCTTCGGATGTTTATCTTGAGGTTGGCTTTGAAAATCTCTCCCACTTTTCATCGTCATTCAAAGAGGCTTACGGTCGAAATCCCTCGGCCCTGAATGACCTGCACAGCAAAACAATTTTGGCCCGTGAGCGGTAGCGGTCAACATAATTTTTTTGTATAGTGGATCTCCGCAAACCCAAGGGCGCCTGACAAGCGGAACATTGACGTAAGGTAATCATTAAACGGTTGTTTAATTCATGGAGGTGATTTCGTGCATCAACTGAAATTTGATCAAAAGGTTTGCGCAAGCTGCAGGTCCGCCGACTGTCTGCTTAAATGCCAGTATATGAAATTTAGCGGACACAAGGAGGCTCACGGGGAAATGATGAAAATCATGAAAGGCAAGGACTCGCGGGTCCTTACTGAATGCATGACCTGCTATGCCTGCGAAGAATACTGCACTCGGGGCAACCACCCCTTTTATCTTATCTCAGAGCGGCGCGAGGAAAAAGGGATGTTTACCGCACCGCGTCCTATTACCAATCAATGGATTAACATGACAAAAATGCAGGGCAAGTACCTGGTAGGTGACGTGAAAGACAAGGCGCTCTCCTGCTGCTATATTCCCGACCTGGGGGCGCTGGGCACCGGAGAAATCTTCAAGGATGTCGCCTCCGCGGGCGTTTTCGGAGCGGAATTCATGTGCCCGGCTGTCCATACACACTTTGCCCGTATGTCGGTCATCAAAGAAAGGCTGCCTGTCGTCATCGAGAACTACCGCAAACTTGGTGTGAAGGAGGTTATCTGCCTGCATGACGAATGCTATGGCACGCTTACTTCAATTGCTTCCGCTTACGGAATGGAGGTGCCTTTCAAGCCGGTTTACTACCTGGATTATGTTCTCCAGCGAATGAAAGAACTCAAAGATAAAATCAAACCTCTGAACATCACCATTGCTTACCAGCGTTCCTGCTCCAACCGGCTCATTCCCGATAAATTGCCGGTGGTCAAAAAAATCTTCCAGCTCATCGGCGTCAAAGCGCCCAAAAGAACCTATCAGGACAAAAACGCTCTTTGCTGCGCGGAGATTCTGCGCTCCATTTCCGGCTACAAACTGGCCGACGACGTGGTCAAGCGCAATATTGACGACATGGTAAAGGTCGGCGCCGAATACTGTGTATTCAACTGTCCGGCCTGCCAGATTTCTCTCTCGGAAAAAGTCGCGAAGCGGGGACTCAAACCGGTTCACATCATCGATCTTTGCAAAATGGCCATCGGTGAAAAAGAAAGGGGAACGATATGAGTGACATTCGAAAATCCCTGGTGGATATTGTCGGCGAACGGGGCGTGTCCGACGCTCCGGAAGAACTCTGGTTTTATTCACGCGATCCCGGTGTGCTCGCGCCGCACAGACCAGATTATGTGGTCGCACCGCAAACCACCGAAGAAGTCCAGAAAATCGTCAGGCTGGCAAACCGGCAAAAAATTCCCGTTATTCCAATGGGAAACGGCATGTCGTTGGCAGGACTTGTGATTCCGCTCAAAGGCGGCATTGTGATGGACATGAAGCGGATGAATAAAATTCTGCAAGTCAACCCCATGGCCCGCTATGTGGTTGTGGAAGGCGGAACATCCCAGGGCGCCCTCAAAGCTTACCTGCAAAAAAACCATCCGACGCTGAGGCACAGCATTCCCGACGCACCTCCGGCCACAACCATTGCTGCAAACGTTTCCCTGCACGGCCAGGGCAGGCTCACCAATCAATACGGTTTTAACTCAGACATGGTCACGGGGCTCGAAGTAGTTCTGCCTACGGGCGAAATCTGCCTGATCGGTTCGCCCTCAATCGGCCCCTACTGGATTTCCAAAGGTCCCACACTGCCGGACCTGTCGGGACTTTTTCTGGGCTGGCTGGGCTGTACGGGCATCATCACCAAGGTCGGTCTCAAGCTTTACCCCAACAAAAAAATTCGCGATGCCGAATTGTTTGTCACGGACCGGGTCGATTTGATTCCGCACATTCTTTACAAGCTGACCCATCTGGAAATGCTCGAGGACATCAACGTCTGGTTCCAGCCCAAGCCTCTCATGTTTCTGGGCAACTTCCATATCACGATTTTCTTCACCGGCGACACGGCAGAAGAAATCGAATTCAAGCGGAAGATGATCTGGGATACCTTGCAGGAATATATGGATTCCAAGGACGGCGGCTTTATGGCGATACAGTATATGAAATCCGTTCTCCTGGAAATGCCCGGCCGCAACATCGCCGATTTCGCCGATGTGCCCAAAGGCGGCGGGTTCGAATACTCCGGGCCCATCGCACCAATTGAACATTTCCCGCAATACGCCGCAAAGCTGGTGGAACTCGCCGCCAAATATAATGTTCTCTACGCCAGCGCGGCCAGGCTCATTTCCGGCGGGCACGCTATGATGTTCAGCATCTCTTTCGCCTTCAACCGCAACGACCCGGCGATGATGGAGCGCGTGGAAAATGCTCTGGATGAGGCGATGGCTTTTGCTCTGGACATGGGCGGCATTCCCTGGAAGCCTAATTTCAAGGAACAGAAAATGACACTCGAAAGAATGGAACCCAACGCGCGCAATCTCCTTTTGATGATCAAGAACAATCTCGATCCACAGGGGATCATGAACCCCGGCAACTGGGAGGTGAACGCATGACCTATGTACGACACATCGAACATGAAAATATCGTGCATCGCTGCTTTCGCTGCGGCTACTGCAGGTATCCGTCCAACTACAGCGATTTCAACTGCCCTTCCTACAAAGCTTTCGGCTGGGACACCTTCGCCCCGGGAGGCCGCATGTGGTTGACCCGCGCCTGGCTTGCAGGCGAAATTGAAACTTCTGCGCGCTTTGCCGAAATCATGTTTTCCTGTGTGGCGTGCGACAACTGCAAAAACCAGTGCGTCTTTCCCAAATTCAAGGATTTTCTGCCGGACATCTTTCAGGAAACCCGTGCCGAGCTGGTGGGCGAAGGCAGGATTCCACCGGGCGTGCGCGACTATTTCAAGGCCATTGCGGTGAACGGCAATCCCTACAAGCTCCCGCAGAGTGAAAGGGGCGCATGGGCCGCAGGTACAGGACTCAAACCCTTCAACAACCACAAATACCTCTTTTACACGGGCTGCGTCGGCTCTTACGATGAAGTCGGACAGCGCATGGCCAAAAGCGTGGGGAAAATGCTGGTGGATGCTGGCCTTTCCGTCGGAATTCTCGGCAGCGAGGAAACCTGCGACGGCAACGACGTACGGGTATTAGGCGAGATAGGACTCTTTACCCAGTTGGCCCAGGCCAATGTTGATATATTCAAGGCGAAAGGCGTCAGAGAAATCATTACGCTTGATCCCCACGCGCTAAACACGTTCAAAAAAGATTATCCCGGCCTCGGCGGTATATTTCAGGTCCGTCATTACAGTGAGGTGCTGGCCGAACTGATCCGAAAGAAAAAGATCAAGCTCAAAACTTATCCGGCAAAAATCACTTATCACGATCCCTGCTACCTGGGGCGGCATCAGAATATTTACCAGGCGCCACGGGAAATCCTTAAGGCCGTTCCAAAAGCCGAACTGATCGAAATGCACCGTCACGGCCCAAACGCCTTTTGCTGCGGCGGAGGAGGCGGCAACTTTTTTACAGACATACTGGGCACAGCGGAGAGCAGCGCCTCGCGAGTGCGCGTGCGCGAAGCGGCTGAAACGGGGGCCAATATTCTGGCGGTCAGCTGCCCCAACTGTGCCAAGATGCTTTCCGATGCGGTGAAGATGGAACATCTCGAAGACCGCATGGAAGTGCTTAACCTTGCTGAAATTCTGGAGCGGGCCCGAAAATGATTTTAGCTCACCCCTCCCTTGACGGGAGGGGCTGGGGGAGGGTGAAATCAAATCCCCCTCCCCTCGGTCCCCGCCCACCAGGGGCGGGGAAATATCCTAAGGAAGCCAAAGTCCAAAATAATGACCATGGAGATAATCATCAAATGAACAGAGAAGAAATGCTTGAAGCGGTTTATCAAAAAGCAAAAGCCAGCGAACTCAAAGGTGGCAATTGCGCCCAATGCTCCATTGCCGCCATTTTCGACGTTCTGGGTGTGGAGGATGAAAACGTTATCCGATCCGCGACAGGATTGGCCGACGGCGTGGGCCTGAGCGGCGATGGCCACTGCGGCGCGCTCTCCGGCGGCACGATCGCCATCAGCTACTTTTTCGGACGAAGCAAGGAAGACCTCGGTCGATTGGGCAAGCAGCTCAGGGCGCTGCTGCTCGCCAAAAAATTTCATGAACAGTTTGTAAAAGAGTTTTCCTCTTGCCGGTGCCATGATATTCAGATCAAGCGATTCGGCCGTTTTTTCAACCTCTATGACATGGAGGATCTGAAAGCGGCCGTTGCCGCGAACATGGCCGAAAGCTGTTCCACGCTGGTCGGTAAAGCGGCCCGGATGGCGCTTGAGATCATCCTCGACGAACAGGATAAAAAGAGCAAGAACGTGGAATTACCGGTGGCGTAGGAGTTGAATATGATACCGAAACCCCTATCCAAATCCGGCGTCTCGGCTGGACCTTCCTGAAGACATTCACCATGATAAAAATAAAACTTTAAAGGCAGGTATAAGCAAATGATTCGTTCTATTTCTGAAAGTCCTCTCTATCCGATTGTCAACCCGAAAAGCATCGCCTTTTTCGGCGCATCCAACACATTTATGCGCATGGGATCAATCATGCTTTCCTCTTTGCAGGCCCTGGGATTTGAAGGAGAAATATTTCCGATTCATCCCACAGAGAAAGTCGTCCGCGGCCTTGCGGCCTATACGACCATCATGGATGTGCCCAAAGTTCCTGATCTGGCCGTCATCGTGCTGCCCACGGAAATTGTATGCCAGACGCTTGACGATTGCGGGAAGAAAGGTATTCGTCATGCCATTGTGGTTTCAGGAGGGTTTCGCGAAGCAGGCCCGGAAGGCGCCCTGCTGCAAAAGGAACTGGAGGCAATCGCCCGCCGGCATGATATCCGGTTTCTGGGTCCCAACTGCCTGGGCGTTGCCAATCTGCACCTCAAGCTAAATCCCACGCCCATCAAGGCGGATTGCCCGGCCGGCTTTGTCGGTCTGGCCTCGCAAAGCGGAAGCTTCATTACGCAGATGTTCAACTATCTTCACCGCCACGGCATGGGGTTCAGTACGGCCTTAAGTGTGGGCAACGAAGCCAGCATCGATATTGTGGACTGCCTGGAATATCTGGGTGCCTGTCCCGACACGAAAGTCATCACTCTGTACATTGAAGGAATCAACCGCGGAAACAAGTTCGTGGAAATCGCGAAAGCGATCACCCCGCGCAAACCCATCGTTGCTCTTTACGTTGGCGGTTCGGAAACAGGAAAGCAGGCGGGGCTCTCCCATACCGGTTCTCTGTCCGGCCCCAATGAAATTTATGACGGAATTTTTAAGCAATGCGGCATTATCCGTGCCCGGACGCTCACCGAGCTGTTCGATTACGCGCTGGCCCTGGGAACGCTGCCCCGCCCTGCGGGAAACCGGGTCGTTGTCCAGACGCATTCCGGAGGACCCGGTGCAACGGCAGCGGATTCCTGCGGACGCTCAGGACTTTCACTTCCGCGCCTGTCACCCGAAACCGTGGAGAAGCTCAAACCCCTGATTCCAAAAACCGCCAGCACGGCCAACCCCGTGGACATGACCTTCAGCAAAAATCCTGCGGAGGATTTTTTCAGTATTCCGGACATTCTTCTCCAGGACAAACAGACGGATATGCTCCTTGCTTATTTTGTCTCTCCGGGAATTTTCATCGAACGAATCCTGGGCGAAATGGGCATTGAGGAGGATCTGGTCGCCTTGGAAACGGACAAACTGAGCATTGACTACGCGGAGAAATTCTTCAGTCTCACCAGGCTGCACCCCGATAAGCCGATTGTTGGGTTTACCTATCGCAGCCTTCAGGAAAAAATGATCCGGACTCTGCTGGACCGTGGCATTCCGGTTTATCAGGATCCAGAACGCGCAGTAAGAGCCATGGCGGCCGTGTGGAAGTACTACGAAAAAAGAGAAAGCATGAAGGCTGATGCTGCCTGACGGTGATTGACGTTTGTGAGATAACGCTAGCCTGCAAAGGTCAGCGCATCGGGACACCCGACATTTGAACGGGCTGTAAAAAGACACCTCAATCTTTCAACCCGGTTCAGCCACGTTTTTTTGTCACTTCATCCATGATATTTTTGAGTTCTGTCGCAGCAGATGCCGGATCATCAGCTGAACAGACTGCTGAAACAACAGCCAGGCAGTCGGCGCCCGCCTCTGCGACGGCCTGCGCATTGGAAATGTTGATCCCGCCGATGGCCACCAGGATATGACGGCTGAAAGCCCGGATTTTCCTTAATCCTGCAAGTCCCCATGGTTCTTTCGTGTCTGTCTTGGTCGGCGTGGCAAATACAGGACTCACTCCGATATAATTTACATCCAGTTTTTCAACAGACTCGACATCCTCCCAGGTTTCCACCGACAGCCCGATGATCGCTTTTTCTCCCATCAGCTTACGGGCTTTGTCATAAGGCATATCCTGCTGACCGAGATGCACACCATCCGCCCCGCAGGCCAGTGCTACATCCATTCGGTCATTAATAATCAGGGGAACCTGAAAAGGAAGCAGAATTTTTTTTACGGCCGCGGCTTCCTCGATGAAATCACTTGTCGGCAGGTCCTTCTCCCGCAATTGAATGTACGACACGCCACCTCGCACTGCCATTAGCACGACATCCTGCAGCGATCGGTTGAGACATAAGCCGCGGTCCGTCACCAGATAAACACCTCGCACAGCTATTCCTCCACTTTCAGGCGCAGATGGATGTCACTTTCTGACAGGTTATACAAAATATCCAGAAAATGCATCTGTAAAGAGCCGGGTCCCGACGACTTTTCGGCTGCCATCTCCCCCGTAATGCCCATGACTGCCATTGCTTTGGCCGCGGCGGCCAGACCGTCTTTTTCAACGGCTGCGAAAGCCCCGCAAAGAGCAGTGGCCGTGCAGCCCAATCCGGTAACTTTTGTCATCATTGGATGGCCGTTGGCAATTTTTACCATCCTGTCTCCCTGGACAACATAATCGATCTCTCCACTGATGCACACGGTGCAGTTTCTTTCTTTGCTGATGATCCTGGCCGTCTGAAGCGCCTCACCTGAAGCAGCTGTGCTGTCGACCCCTTTGGTTTGAAGACTGCTGTCCGTAAGCGCCATAATTTCAGATGCATTGCCACGAATAATCTTCGGTTCAGCGACATTGATCAGTTCCCGAATCTTAAGGGTCCGATAGGGCGTTGCTCCGGCGCCCACCGGATCGATCACCACTGGAACGCCGTTTTCCCAGGCCGCAGCGAAAGCCTTGAACATTCCCCGCGCCCAGGGTTCACTGATCGTACCAACATTGATCACCAGCGCCGAGGCCATGGCCGCCATGTCGGCGACTTCTTCTTCGGCGTGGATCATCACCGGTGATGCGCCGAGAGCCAGAAGCGCATTGGCCGTGTTGTTCATGACCACGTAGTTTGTGATGTTATGAATCAATGGACTTCTTGCACGAATATCCTCAACTGACCGATAAATTTCCGCTGCTGTAAGTTTCATTTTTCTGTCTCCTCTAAAGTTCAGAACCAATTAAAAAAAACCCTTCTGCCGAACGGGAAAAGGGTTTTTCAAATCTTCTTTATTCTCCCTCCGCCGGCATTATCCGGATCAGGTTCAACGGGTATGATCTCAGACAGAATTTCATAACTGCCACCCCGAATTTGTTCGTTGTATTTAACAGTCTTCAGTCTCATTGTCAATTGTGGATTCGCAAAATATTTTTTACTTACACATTTCTTTGGCATCATGGTATTTTAAAATCCAATCTCAGGAAAGGATATTACCGTGAACCAAAATCCCCTTGTCTTCGGTATCGGCCAGTGTTCGCTGGACTATCTGGGTCAGATTCCCGCTTACCCGCCGCCGGATGTGAAGTGTGAATTCTCCAATCTGGTTGTGCAGGGCGGAGGCCCCGTCGCAACTGCGCTGGTGGCGCTGAAGCGATGGGGACTTGATGCCTTTATGGCGGGTGTAGCAGGGGATGATGACTTTGGCGCGCAAATCACCTATTCGTTGACGTCGGAAGGCATCGATACAGGCGGTCTCGTCATCCGCAAGAATCATCACTCCCAGTTTGCGTTTATAGTAAGTGAACCGGCCACGGCCCGCCGTACAATCTTCTGGCAGCGTCCCACCGGCCACCCCCTCCAGCCTGAAGAACTGGATATAAATCTGCTTTTAAGAAGCTCGGCGTTTCACACCGACGGTTTGTTTCCAGAAGCCTCTCTTTTTGCCTGTCGCAAGGCAAAGGAGGCAGGCATTCCCGTCATTGTTGACGCAGGATCTCTGCGCGACGGGATGCTGGAAATCGCAAAACTAAGCGACTGTTTTGTCACATCAGAAGCTTTTTCCAACGAGCTTTCCCGGACCCCGGAAGAAACCTGCCGAATACTGGCCGGTCTTGGTGTCCGTTTCACTGGAGTAACGCTGGGAGCAAAAGGTTACGTCGCCCTGGTCAATGGCCGTTTCATCCGCAAAGCAGCTTACCCGGCAAACGCGATTGACACCACCGGCTGCGGAGATGTCTTTCACGCCGGTTTGACTTACGGCATTGTAAAGGGGTGGGACACAGAAAAGTCGCTGGATCTTGGAGCCTGGGCGGCTGCCAGGGTGAGTGAGCAGATGGGTGGACGAAGCGGCATTCCAACCCTCGGAGATTTTCCCTGTCCTCCGCCGGCGGAGGTGGCGTGAAACGCCGGAGGTGGTAGTCATAGGGATTACTCCCTGATTAATTCGAAACGGCAAGGACGGCAAATACCGGACAATTACAAGGGGCACCCCGTATAAAGCGACCTACCCCTACCCCCTGAGGCTCTGTCGCAATTCTTCTTTGTCATAACCTTTCAGGTCACACGTTACGAGACGCCTCGCAGGCGTCGTGGTAATCTTATGTATTCGTGAACTTATGAGATTGCTTCGGTCGTTTCCCTCCCTCGCAATGACATTGCGACACAGTCTCCCTCCATCAGGGGAACAACCGATGCCGTTCAATCTGCCGCCAAATGGTAACACGCTAATCACATAAGGTAACCTTAATGATTTAAACTTTTCATTGTCTTGGTAATAATTCACAAGAAAGAGTCTGTTTTGTAAAGATATTCCACACCCATCATAAAAAAGGATTGACAGACGGCCTTTTCTGTTATACTTGCATACAAGTTAATTGCATGCGAGGATAATAGCATGGAAAAAGTCGACTGTATCTTCTTTCAGCTTGCCAAGGCCTATCAACTGGGCAATCGATTCCTGACGCAAAAGGTTTCCGAACTCAACCTTACCTCCGTTCAAGCCATGATTCTGGGCTTTCTCGATCATGAGGATCAGGTCACTTCAAGCGAACTGGGCAAAAGGGCGGAACTGGACAGCGCCACCCTCACAGGCATCCTGGATCGCCTGGAAACCGCGGGATTCATTGAACGCAGGGGCAATCCCGACGACCGACGCTCCATCCACATTCATCTTACGAAAAAAGGAAAATCAATGTCCCGGGAAGCCGTCCGTGTGATTGCCGAAGCCAATACCGAGTTTCTGCAGATTTTAAATGAAAACGAGAAGCGTGATCTTCTGCATGTAATCGAAAAACTGCGTTATGAATCCACGCGCTCATAAAAACGCACATTCGACATCCGGCAATACGGCCGGAGAAAGGAGCCATGATGGGAACCATTTATAAAACCGGATGCGTCCTTTGCGCACAGAACTGCGGCCTGGAAATCGAGGTGGAAGCAAACCGCATCGTCAAGGTAAAGGGAGACAAGATCAACGTCAAGAGCGAAGGCTATGTCTGCCGTAAGGGTTTGAATGTCGCCTATCATCAGCACAATGCCGACCGCCTGAAATATCCTTTAAAAAAAGTCGGTGATCAATTTGAACGCATATCCTGGGATCAGGCCATTGACGAAATTGCCGCCAAACTCAAAAGCATTATTGACCAGTATGGCCCACGCTCATTCGCTTACATGGGGGGCGGCGGCCAGGGCTGCCATTTTGAGGCGGCTTTCGGCGTCCGCCTGATGCGCCTGCTCGGTTCGCAATATCAGTACAGCGCACTGGCGCAGGAATTTGCCGGCGCTTTCTGGGTTGTAGGGCGGACTCACGGAAAGCAGTATCTGCATGACCAGCCGGATGTCAATAATACTGAAGTTCTTCTGACATTCGGATGGAACGGCATGCAAAGCCATCAGATTCCCCAGGCGCCGCGGCAACTTCAGCGCCTTGCGAAAGATCCGAATAAACTGCTGATTGTTGTCGACCCTCGTGTATCGGAAACCGCAAAACTTGCCGATATCCATCTGCAAATCCGTCCCGGAACGGATGCTCTGCTGCTCAAGGCGATGATCTCCATGATTCTCGCTGAAGGATGGGAAAACAAAGATTACCTGAATGAGCACACATCGGGTTTTGACCAGGTGAAATCACTCTTTTCAAATTTTGACGTCCGCGCCGCCCTGAAGGTCTGCAATCTCCATTTTGATCAGGTGCGTGAAGTTACCAAAGCCTATGCCACGCGCACATCGTCCCTGCGTTATGATCTGGGCATTTTCATGGGGCGCCACAGCGGTTTAAACTCTTATTTGATCGTTATTCTTCAGGCGATCTGCGGCAGGCTTTGCATGCCGGGTGGCAACGTTATTAACGGCCACATGATGCCCATTGGCCCGCACACGGATGAGAGAGATCCCAAAATCTGGCGGACAATGACCACAAATGCCTTCCCGGTTTGTGGTTCCTTCCCGCCTAACGTCATGCCGGAAGAAATCCTGTCAGAGCATCCTGAGCGCCTGAGAGCGGTTATCGTTACGCAGTCTAATCCGCTTCGCTCTTACGCTGATACAACGGCTTATGAAAACGCTTTCCGCCGTCTGGACCTTCTGGTCACAGGGGAAGTTGCCATGACAGAAACAGCCGCCCTGTCGCACTACGTGCTGCCTTCCCGCACAGGCTATGAATCCTGGGACGGCACTTTCTTTCCCATGACCTATCCCGGCATTCACTTCCAGATGCGGCGTCCCATTATTGAACCGGATGGAGAACCACTGGAACTGGGGGAAATTCATCTTCGTCTGGCCGATAAGCTGGGCCTGATTCCACCCATTCCGGAAAGCCTTTATCAAGCTGCAGAAGACAGTCATGCGGCCTTCGCCAAGGCACTCATGGAATACGCTATGACAGAACCGAAAGCCATGAAGACCATGCCTTTTATTCTGGGGAAAACCTTGGGCAAAGCCATGGGTTCCGTCCATCTGGCCGCGCTTTGGGGCATGCTCCAGGTTGCTCCGAAGTCATTATATAAAAATGCCATCCGGGCGGGCTTCCAGTCCGGACCGGGCCTGGGTGAGGAACTCTACCAGCAGATTCTCGATCATCCGGAAGGCATCTGGGTGGGCAGGATCGATCCGGAAAACAACTTTTCAGAAATAAAAACGGAAGACGGCAAGATCAATCTCAATATTCCGGAACTGCTTGAGGAACTGCAAAGCGCCGAAGCACAAAGAGAAGAGGCAATGCTGGTCATGCCTTCCCAATACCCCCTCATCTTAATGGCCGGACGGCATACGTCCATGAACGCCAACACGATGATGCGCGATCCCGCCTGGAACGAAGGCAAGCGTGCCTGCACGCTGGCCATGCATCCAGACGACGCAGCAGCCTTAAATTTAAAGGATGGGCAGCAGGTCCGGGTAACAACCGAAGCAGGCTCAGAAGAAATCGAACTGGAGATAACGGAAACAGCGCATCAAGGCCACGTAGTCATTCCCCACGGATTCGGTATGGTTTACAATGGTGTCAAATACGGTGCCAACGTGAATCGTTTGACCAAAAACACACACCGAGATCAGTTCTGCACACCGATGCACCGGTATGTACCCTGTAGGGTAGAAGCATTATAGAAAGAGAAAACCTTCATTGAAAAAGGAGAATATTATGAGCGAACTGGTAAAAATTACAATCGCAGACCATGTAGCGGATGTCCGTTTCAACAGGCCGGAAAAATACAACGCACTGAGCTTTGACATGATTGACGCCATGGCCGAAACCATCGACCGGCTGGCCGAAGAACCCGGTGTCCGTGTTGTAGTCATCTCCGGCGAAGGCAAAAGCTTCTGCGCCGGGCTGGATATTGAAAATTTCGCGGCCATGCAATCCGGAGAAAAAAGGTTCCCCAATCTTACGGATCGATACCAAAACCGGATTTCCAACATCTACCAGCATATCGGTTATGGATGGAAAGAGCTTCCCGTGCCGGTGATTGCGGCAATCCACGGTGTAGCGATGGGAGGCGGCTTTCAGATTGCCATGGGGGCCGACATCCGCTTCTGCACGCCCGATACCAAATTCTCCATTATGGAAATGAGATGGGGCCTGATTCCGGACATGAGCGTGACCCAGACCATCCGCGATATCGTATCCATCGACGTGGCCAAGGAACTGATCTTTACAAATAAAGTTATTCTTGGCGAAGAAGCGCTCCGCCTTAAACTGGTGACACATGTCTGCGAAAAGCCCCATGATGACGCCATGGCCCTGGCTAAAGAAATTGCTTCCAAAAATCCTGACGCCATCCGGGCGGCGAAAAAGCTCCTCAACGAAGTGTGGCACGGAGATTCCGCCCACGGCCTCATGATGGAATCCGAACTGATGATGACGCTGATGGGCAGCCCCAATCAATTGGAGGCGGTTACCGCGCAGTTCACCAAACAGCCGCCTAAATTCAATGACCCGGCCTGATAGACGGTCTGCAACCATGAACCTCTTTGATCAAGACATTCTGCTTACGGATCTGGGAAATTCCCTCTTCACCGGCGTGGTTTCGGATAACTGGTCCGTAAACGGAAACCCAAACGGTGGATACCTGATGGCAATGATCGCCGACGCAATGATCCGGTGCAGCGACAAGAAAAACACGCCCCTGGTTACCGCCAATTATCTTTCCCGCTGTGTCCCCGGCGAGGTGGAGATCAGGATTTCAGAAATTGCCCGTTCGCGGCAGTTTACCCGTTTCGAGGCAAGTGTATTGCAGCAGGGAGAGGAAAAAATAAGGGCTCTCGGCACATTTACCGCAGAAAATAACAGCTGCGTTGTTGAGCGTTATGAGACAAAGGCCCCGGAGCTCGCACCTGTTGAAAAATGCGTTCAGATTCCGACCATGCCCAAATACACCCTTTTTCACAATCTCGATCTCCGGCTCGATCCTGGCTGCGCCGGCTGGATGTTCGGGAAACTCACCGATGTATCGGAGAATAAGGGCTATTTCAGCTTCTCTGACGGCCGTCCTGTAGATCTTCTTTCCCTTTTTCTGATCATTGATTCCATGCCTCCCGCTGTAATGGCTACCCAGGGCATGAACTCGTGGGTCCCGACGATAGAGCTTTCCGTGAACATCCGCAACCTGCCGCAGACCAATCGGCTTAAATGCAGCCTCAGAACCCGTTTCATTACCTGCGGACTCCTGGAGGCTGACGGAGAAGTATGGGATGAAAATGGAAACCTGGCGGCCATCTCACGCCAGATTGCCCAGTTCAAAGCGGGGTAATACCCGTGGAATGAATATTCTTTGGCCTGAATCTTCTTCCCCATGCATATCCTTTTTCCACGGTCGTTTTTCCGATATCCCTGCTTGACCCTTCAGGTTTTTCAGTGTAGGAGAAAAACATGATCCGAAAATAACGGGGCCGTTTTGCTTACAGTTTCCATTATTTGAAGGGCATAAAAACACGCCAAACGAAAAAGGAGACCATCCATGGACAACGCTAACGAGCCCAGAGTCACCAATATTAAGGTTAATCCCGACAATCTTTACAGGGAAGAAACGTTCACGGATCTGACCTACGCTTCCATCCGGCGCCTCACGCCTGTCAAAATTGACGGTTCGATTGACGAGAGCAGAGAAACTTTTTTCACCGGAATGGCCCAGCTGATGTCGCCCAACGGACCGATTCCTGTTCAGTGCATTATTGAAGGGGCCAAAACACTCAGCGATGCGATTGCTAAATTACCGGATGCCATTGAAAAAACGGTCAAGGAGATGATTGCCGAAGCCAAAGAAATGGAGAGCAAAGAGTCCTCCCGAATCGTTATGCCCGGCCAATAAATACGAGGTCTGAAGATGATAGAAAATACCGTCGCCGCATGGCACAAATTGATTGAAACCAAAAGCGCAGCAGGCCTGGACGATATCCTGGCCGAAAATGTGGTCTTTCATTCCCCGGTGGTTCATACACCGCAGGCAGGAAAACTCATCACAACGTTATACCTGACGGCGGCCCTGCATGTGTTCAACAATGAATCGTTCCACTATCTTCGGGAAGTCACTTCCGGCAATCATGCCGTGCTGGAGTTTCAGACCATCATCGACGGAATAACCGTCAACGGAGTGGACATGATCACCTGGGGAGAAGACGGCAGAATTGTTGATTTCAAAGTCATGATCCGCCCGCTGAAAGCCATCAACCTGATCCATAAAATGATGGGGGATATGCTGCAGAAAATGAAATGATCATCCCTTTCATTTTATTCAGTTCGATTTTTTCCATCTTCATAGTGAAAGAGCACGTCACCTGCAATCCCGGCATGTCCATCGTCCTTATCATCACCGGGGACATCACCATTAAAATGTCCTGATTCTTTTTCAAATTGCAGGTGGACGAATCCCCTCCAATTGTGTATGGAAAATCATGCCGGCAGATGACTCCTTATACAGACAGCTTCAGATTCAGCTGGACCGCTACCCAATCGGATACCCGCCGACAAAAAGCGGCGTCGAAATCGAAATCCTCAGGTATTTCTTTACCCCGATGCAGGCAAAAATTGCTTTGTGTCTGACGCTCCGCTCTATACCCATTGGCAGAATCCGTAAAAACCTCAAAGATCAATTTCAAATTGAACTTTCTTCAGAAGAACTCTTTGCGGCACTTGAGGAAATGTTTATGAAGGGGGTCATCAGGCGCACGGACAGCAAAGACAGAAAGCTGCGATACGGTATTGCCATGCTGGCCATCGGCATCTTTGAATATCATGTCGATGACCTGACTCCCCGGCTTATGGAAATGATGCATCGTTATTTCGATGAGGCCTTCGGCGCCGAATTCTTCCGCTCTTCACTTCCCCAGCTTCGCACCAGCCCGCACCTGAAAGCCATCGTTCCGGAATATATTGTCGATACCTACGATAACATGCGACACTTCATCGCGCATACCCGCCAGACGATCCATGTGGCAAACTGCGTCTGCAAACAGGGTGAAGCCCTGATGGGAAAGCCATGCCAAAAAACGGACAACTATGAAATCTGCCTGTTGTTCGGATCAACCGGTTATGAGGCGCGTGGCCGGGCCAGAACCATTTCCAAAGAAGAGTGCCTGAAAATCCTGGACGAAGCAGAAGAAAAAGGAATGGTCCTGCAGCCCGGCAACTCCAGAAATCCAAGTTGTATCTGCATCTGCTGCGGCTGTTGCTGCGGCGTGCTGACCACTGCCAAAAAGCACGCCCGCCCTGCCCGCTTTTTTGCCACCAATTATTATGCCGTCATTGATACAGCTTCCTGCACGGGGTGCGGCCTGTGCGTGAAACGCTGCCAGATGGATGCGATCACCCCCATGGGAAAAACCTTCCGGGTGGATCCGGACCGGTGCATCGGATGCGGGCTTTGTGTCACAAGATGCAAACCCAAAGCGGCACGTCTGATAAAAAAAGACAAGCTGACGGTGCCCCCGATGAACACAGAGATTTTGTATTTAAGTATCCTGATGGAAAAGGCCGGCCGAAAGAAAATGATTGTCAATATGCTGAAACTGCTTTTCGGAAAACCTCTTTGATTCTGTTTCAGGGTGGTAAAGTGCCCTGTCTTTTTTCAATACCAAACCAATTCAGAATTGTATCGCTTGCTTCGCGGGGATAGGTATGGGAGAGATCCTCGATCATCTTAAGTTTGACGTCTGCACCTGATTGCTGCAGGTGCCTGCAGGCCTGAACCGCCCTGCCTGCCGGAAATATCCAATCCTGCGCTCCATGTACCCAAAAGATGCACTTTCCCTTTGCGTTTTGCAAATCCACAGGGGGAAGCGCACAGGCTACCGGGGCAACGGTGTCACAGGCAATCATTCCGGAAAAAGCCAGTTCCAGCGCAAAGGTTCCGCCATCGGACATTCCTGTAAAAAGAATGCGTGAACGGTCGATGTGGATACGTGAAAAGATATCTTTCAGATGATGTTCCAACAATTTCCCGTCATGCTCAACATTTGTAATCGACCATGTCATTGCCTGCGATGTGGGAGCAAGAAGAACGAATCCCCTGCTGCGGGCTTCACGAATCCAGGCCCAGATGAAATCCCTCCCATGACTGTAACCTCCGTGCAGAGCCACAATCAGGGGAAAGGCCCGGTCCGGCACCGGAGAGCAGAATTCCGGAACATAGAGGGAATACCCGCCCCGGGCGTGAATATTCGGGTCCGTCCCGACATGAAACAGACCGGTTTGCCGGGCTGACAATGGTTCCGCAGGGAAAGAAAAGGAAATGCCGGGCTCCAGAAAATACCGGTTGACTTCGGGGAATACGCCGCAAAGGGCAAAAATTGCTTCCTGGGCCCGATAGTATTTCCGGGCGGCTCGCAGAGCCGCGATAAATGCGGCCTGCAGGTCCTCTGCATCACCGAAACTCCGGATAGCCTGGAGCATGAAATCACAGGCGCGCAAAAATGCCAGACGCGTGCTTTCATCCATCCCGTCTTCACCGGCGATTTGAAGATACCGCTGCGAGCTCTGAAGCGGCTCAATAAGGACAAACAACTCTTTCCGGATTTCGGCAAGCACAAGGGGATTCAATCTCCTGAGCGCCGCTTCGAATCCCTGAAAAGCAAGAATCAGGGCCGCTATAACTGGTTCCGGACTCACGTCCCCGTATCTCCTTCGCCCAGAATGAGATCAACGGCTTTCATCGCTGATGAAAAGCTGATGTCGCCGGAACAGCCGTCACCCCGGACCGTGTCGCCTACAAAATAAAGGCCTTGAACAGTCGGGCATGGAATATCGGGACGGCGAGGCCTTGACTGCGCCGGGGTCAGAACAGTACCGTTCATCACGGAAGCAACAGTTTTTCTTTCCTCGATCACCCGATCAGGAAAATTCGGGAAAACCGCCGAAATTGTACTTTTTAATCTTTTTTCCGCCGCTGCCACAATGCTTTTGTCGCCGTCAAAACCCCAGGGCAGCATGATTCCCCAGGTGGAAAGGTATTTCCCCTGAGGAGTGAAGTTACTGTCGGCGTTGGACTGGAAACGCGCCCATACCGGAACATCCACTCCCAGAACTCCGGAGCGAATATCACTCACCGGACCGTCTGTAATAAAATCAATGCTCAGGCCGGCGCTGTTTTCGATTCTTTGCGCGTAACGGACAAGGTCGGCGGGCAGCAGCGCATTGTCAATGATATCCAGGATCAGCGGCAGCCGGGCGGCAAAAATGACCCTGGAAGCGGTGTAGGTTGCCCCGGCTGTTTTCACAGCCTTCACTGCGCCGTTTTCGGTGATAATTCTTTCAGCTTTCTCATGCAGCGCAATCCGCCCATTTTGTTCAACGTATCGTTTCAGGGTGGAAAACAGCTGGATCGATCCGCTCCGGGGTTCACCGACACCGACACCTGCCGCGAGCGCCCTCTGAAGAAACTCAATCACTTCACCTGCACTGACCTTTTCGGGTTGGGGGCACATCACCGTCATGCCCAGAAATGGCAGAAATGATTCCACCTCGGGATGCTGAAGCGAGGTTCTGTAGAAATCGAGCAGGGTTTTATCGTACCAGTCCGCAGGATCGGCCTTCCTGATTTTGATGAACAGGACGAGGAGTGTGAGTCTGGCGCCAAATGACAGCATCGGGGTTTTCAGAAATCCTTTGACGCCGTCAGGTCTTTCCCAGAGCCTGCCCTTGAAAATCAGTTTAGCGTCTTCGGAGTGGGGCAGAAAATCGATTTCCTCCCCCAGCCTTTTGAAAACCTCGTTGGCGATGCCTTTCCTGGCAAGCCTGTGTGAATGAGCTCCGTATTCACGGATATAACCACTCTCTTCCCGGCACGAGTGCGCACGTCCGCCGATCATGCCGTTCTCCTCGAGTACGAGCACTTTCCGGCCGGCATGCGCCAGCAGCGCCGCGGCGCTCATTCCGGCATACCCGGCTCCGATTACGACCACATCCGCCATACAACCTCCGAAAAGATAATGCAGCGAAAAGGCCGGAAGCCCGGCAGGCTTCCGGCCCGTGATTTTGTTCTTTGCTTCACCCGGAAAGCAAGAGGAATGTCTGCGGTGCCGGTTTATATTTTGGCGAATCCTCTTTCCAAGTCGGCAATGATGTCTTCAACATCTTCAATACCCACGGCCAACCGGAAGAGATTGTCCACGATTCCCAGTTCGTAGCGCTGTTCCCGGGTGTACCGGTAATAGGTCACCGTGGCCGGATGCGTAATCAGGGTCTCCACGCCACCCAGGCTGGGAGCGATATAGATCATTTCCAGAGAATCCATAAATCTTTTTGCCGCGTCCAGATCACCCTTGATGGTGAAGGTGACAACGCCGCCACCGCCTTTCATCTGCGTCCTTGCAATATTATAATGGGCATGACTTTTCAGAAAAGGATAATAAGCCCTTTCAATCTTCGGATGATTTTCCAGATATTCGGCAATTTTAAGCGCGTTTTCGTTTTGCGTTTTTACACGGAGAGGAAAAGTCTTCAGCCCGCGCAGCAGCAGGTAACAGCAATGAGCATCAATCACGCCGCCCATGGACTTGTGCAGTTCGCGAACCTTGTTCACCAGCTCTTTTTTGCCCAGAAGCACACCTGCCAGAATATCGTTGTGACCTCCCAAATACTTCGTGCCGCTGTGAATCACCAGATCGATCCCGTATTCAAGCGGTCTCTGGTTATAAGGTGTCGCGAAAGTGGAATCGATGATCGTGATGACCTTGTGCTTCTCGCCGATCTGCTTGAATTTTACCATGTCAAACACATTGAGATAGGGATTGGTCGGTGATTCGGAAAAAATAAACCGGGTATTCTTTTTGATGGAAGCGTCAAATGCTTCGTAATCCCCGAAAGGCACAATGGTACATTCAATGCCGAACCGTTTGAGATACGTTCTGCAGAATTCCAGCGTCCTTCCATAACAGTCGTCGGTAATCACGATGTGATCACCGGACTGGACCAGCGCCAGAATAGTGGTGGTGATCGCCATCATACCCGAAGAAAACATCAGCGCCTCCTCCGCCCCGTCGAGCTCCGCCAGGCGGCGTTCAGCCACTTTCTCCGTCGGATTACCGTATCGCCCGTATTCATAGCGCTTTTTGGCGTTTTTTGTATAGGCTTCAATTTCCCTGCTGTCCTTGAAGGTATAGGTAGATGACTGAACAATAGGCGTGGTGATTGAATCCGCGTAGCGTGCACGGTCCTCTCCCGCGTGAATGGATTTTGTAAATATTGATTTTTCCTGTTTTCTATCTTTACCTTTCATGGCGTCCTTTCATCAAAACAATTGAATTTCTGAAATAATTTATTGCATTGCGCTGAAGTATAGAAAGATCCCTCCTGCATGTCAATGGACAATTTCAGAAACAATTCCGGATGAAACATTCCACAGGTATTGACATTTTCCTTCTTAATCTTTAGATTGAAAGAAAAAGCAAGGAATGCACAGATATGCCTATTTACGAATTTGAATGCGATAAATGCAAAAAGCAGTTTGAAGTGGTTACGCTGAGTCTTAGTGAAAAACCCAACGCCGTTTGTCCGAAATGCAAATCCAAAAAAACACACAAACTGGTCTCCAAAGTCGGCAAAGGCAAATACGGGTCTCTTCGTTCGGGCAGTTCAGCTTCAGCAAGCTCGCCATCAAGTTCAGCATGTTCATCCTGTTCCTCTTCTAACTGTTCCTCCTGCGGTCATTAACCGCTCCGTGATTTAGTAAAATGCCAATTCTGCAATGTATTCATTTTATTACAGAATTCCAAAACATGAGGGGAATCTTCATATTATTCTCTCTGTGAGACTCATCCCATTAAAGACAGCAGTTTATTCATTCTCCGATTGACGCCTTCGTAAAAAGAGGTATAATTATAAAAAAACAGGTTAATTTTTCCACTGTCTAATCTTTTCCTTCTCCCTCGGGCCCTCTTGTAGAAGCATCCGCCTCGTAGCTGGAAACTTTTCTCACTTCGATTTTGTTTTGATTCCTAATCTTATCGGTTACGCTGAACCTTGTTCTTAAATGACCAGACTGCTGCATTAAAAAAAGCGAATTGCGATAATCTGTTTGCGGGATTGCCGGCATTATCCAGGATTACCGGCTTATCGAAGCCGGTTCGTAACATTTGAATGCTTTTTCAACCGACTGAAAGAAAGGAGAAGGATGATGAGCAGCATTTACAAGGTAATCGAGATTATTGGCGGCAGTGAAAAGTCATGGGAGGATGCGGCAAAAAAGGCAATGGAAACAGCGGCGAAGAGTCTGAAGGAAATCCGGATTGCGGAAGTCAAGGAACTCGACATGAGAGTTGAGAAAAATAAAGTTGTCGAATTCCGCGTAAAACTGAGAGTGTCCTTCAAATATGCACCCTAATTCAAAGTTTTCTGCATTCAGCAACCGAGATAGGACACGGTGTGTGTAAAAAATCATTTTGACATTTAGCATTGGGCGGCGGAAATTCTTCCGCCGCCGTCAGGAAAAAACGCGTTGTTTTCAATCACCTCAAATGATTCATTAACAGCTGCATCAAAATAATTGATTCTTGATGCAATCAACATGATTCTGCATCTTAAACAAATATGTTTCCGGTTACCTTTCTAACCTGCAAGCATTCCATACCCCATACCGGCTGCAGTCGAAAGAACGATAACAATGGCACAGTAAACAGCGGTTTTTTTAGCGCCCATAACACTGGCAATCGTAATCATGCTCGGTAGCGATAAAGCCGGTCCAGCAAGCAGAAGGGCCAGCGCCGGGCCCTGCCCCATACCGGAACCGATAAGTCCCTGCAGGATCGGCACTTCGGTGAGCGTAGCAAAATACATGAACGCTCCGACGATGGAGGCGAAGAAATTTGCACCCAGCGAATTACCCCCGACCAGCAGCTGAATATAGGATTCGGGAATCAGCGCCGGATAACCTGGGCGGCCCAGTAAAAACCCCGCCACAAGTACACCACCGAATAACAGGGGTAAAATTTGCTTGGCAAAGTTCCAGGTCGCCTGTACCCAACCTTTGAGCTCTTCTTGGACAAACCACTTTTTGAGCATGATGCCTAAAATAACAAGAAGTGCAATCACCAGAAACCATTTTGCGCTGAAGATCAGACGCCAGAGACCGCCATCATTCTCCGCGGGTTTTGCAAAAGAGGCGAAAACCAGAATCAGCACCATCACCAGCATATAAACGGCATCCTGCCACAGCGCCCTTCCCATGCCCTCTTCTTCCGGCAGGAACATTTCGCCCGTTTCGCGGTTGGCGTCGTCCTTGCGGAAAATAAACGCCATCAAAAGACCTGTAATGATCGCAAACGCGACCGCGCCGACAGCGCGCGCCAACCCGAGTTGCCAGCCCAGCACCTTTGCGGTGAGAATAATTGCCAGCACATTAATGGCGGGACCGGAATACAAAAATGCCGTCGCGGGGCCAATGCCCGCACCGCGCGTATAGATGCCCGCGAAAAGAGGCAGCACCGTGCAGGAACAGACCGCCAGCACAGAACCGGAAACGGATGCAACGGAATAAGACAGGATCTTATTGGCTTTTGCACCAAAATATTTCAACACCGCCGCCTGCGAAACAAACACGCTGATTGCACCGGCGATGAAAAAAGCCGGAATCAGGCAGGTGAGCACATGCTGCCTTGCATAGTCCTGAAGCATCATAAAGGCTTCCAGCCCGGCCTGCCTGATAGGCGTGGATTCCCATGGAATGAAATAAGCCCCCAGGAATATACCGATAATCCACAGTAATTTATGCCATTCCTTCATAGCTGTTTTCGCCGTATTTGTTTTTTGTTTCCCGAATAATTTTTTGCCTTGTCCCTGAGCAATTCTTCAGACAGTTTAGGCACTTCGTCGATCAGGAACTTCGACCTATAGCTCTTCAGTAAATGTCCTGAGCTTTGGCTATCGTCTTCCGGTCGTCAGGTATAATTTTAATTTCGTCAGTCCGTCCCAGATTTCGTCTGTACCAACATATTTTCTCACGTCCGCAGGGGAATACTTGATGACACAAGTGGGTGTCGCATCAATTTTGTGCTCCTTAATCACGGCGCTCAAAAGGGGAAAGATGGACCTTTCATTCATGGGACTCCAGGCAACTTTTTTCTCTATAAGGAAGGCAAGGAGAGCCTTCTCATCCTGAATGTGCCTGCTCTGAGCCGCTTCGAAAAGAATACGGCGAACATGAAGAACATTGCTGATCCCGGGAGACTTGTTGACAGCGTAAAGGTAATATTTTGCATAGATTGGCGTAACAGGATTGAAAGGAACGTCAACAAAAGTCAATTTGACTTTATTCGTCGCCACCAGTTCTTTGAACAAACCTTCGGCCTGCGCGTCGATGCGCCTGCAGGGGGGACAATAATAATCAGTAAATATAATGACTTCATAGGGCCCCTTGCCCAACGAAGGAATCACACGGACAGAATCCTGCGCATAAGCGGGCGGCAAAAAACAAATAAAAGAAGAAGACAAGATAAGAAACAACACCATGAAGGCAGCCAACTTTTTTTCTTTTATCACCGATAATAACACCTCCTTGTTTCATGATATGCGTTTTGACGGATCTGAATAATAACAACCATTGCCGAAAAAATCCACAAGGTCAGGTAACGGTCCAAAAAAGATAATTTTCTACCAATCTGTATCGACATCAATAAACCTTTTTGTCATTTTTATTAATGGAGCACAAACATATAACCAGTCTATAAAAATCATTCACCCAGCGTTTTCCTGGCATCTGCAAGCCATTGACAAATCATTTTTTTATCCGGTAACACGCCTGCGGAAACAACTTTGTTGTTGATAATCAAAGCAGGAACCCCCATAACCCCATAGCTGGCGATTTCTTTCGGGTCTGTGACATGCCTCAAATCCCCGGCCAGATCCATTTCAGCCATGATATTCCGCACATCTGTTTCCAATGAAGTGCACTGATAACAGCCGGGGCCAAGAACGACCACCTGTAAATCGCCGGGAGATTCTGTCTCCACCTCATCCCCCATATATTTTTTATATTCACGCAACAAAGCTTTGCGATAGGCTTCCTCCCTTTTTGAGGGAACATAGTTCAGTTTCTGTATCCGGATGAGAAGCGATGCAGCAATTTCTGAATCAGACATTTGACCTGGATGTTCGGCAATTGCCTTGATGATTTCTTCCAGACCGATGACACCAGTTAAATAGCCTTCCACACGAATTTGTGTGATTTTGTTCTTCACTCAAGTATTGCTCCTCCCGGCAGTTATATGAAATCCGTATGATCGATTAAATTTTCAGCCAACCTTTAATCTGTTCGGCTGACGGGATTTTACCCGCGACCTTCACGTCGCCATTAATGACCAGCCCGGGTGTTGTCAGCACACCGTAGGACAAGATTTTACTGATATCCTGCACTTTGGAGATATCCGCCTCGACACCCGATTCCGCGACAAGGCTCCGTACCAGTTCCTCGAGCTGTTGACATTTTGCACACCCCGTTCCCAATATTTCGATTTTCATGTCCTGACTCCTCCTATTTTCTGCAAGTCTTCATTATTTTGGCCTGTTCTCTGGCATTGGCCGACAGCACATCTTCCACGCAGCCGATAAAATCCATCATACAGGGACATCGCAAAGAATAGTAAATGGAATTTGCCCTTTTTTCGTCAGACACCAGACCGGCATTTTTCAAAACACTCAAATGCTTGGAAACCGTGGAGGTGTCCGCCCCGACCATTTCGGTGAGTTCATTCACGCATCGTTCCTGTTTTTGCAGTTCTTCGATGATTAAGAGCCGGCTGGGATGCGCCATCGCCTTGATGATTTTTGCCCATGCTTCGTATCTTGGCCTGGCTGATTTTTTCATCCTCGGCTACCTCCTTTCCTATTCGGCAATATAACCAAATAGCTTCGATTTGTCAAGCTTTTCGATAAACATGATGATGAAATCAGACAGACACGGTGGTTTGAGAACATTGCGCTGCTTCCGTCATGCTAAAGATGTCTTGCCGCGCCGCCTCCGCCTGATTTTCCGTCTTCAAAGAAGGCGTCCTGCTGCACTTTCGGCTGGTGATCTTCAATGGCACCTGGTGTCATTGCCGCGGTCACATCTTCAAGACTTATTCCCCGGTCCTCCGATAAACCATCCTGCCAGTGCCGGTATCTGCAGATTGACCGTCAAATAGACCGCCACCAGCAGGCAGGCCTGCATTATTGTGTATCTGTATTTTCGGAAAATTTCGTTTCCAGGTTTATCGACCACAGGGAAGCATCGGTCTCATTTACAGGCGGCGATATTTCACTTTTTTCATCTTATACATGCCCTGATCAGCCTGAGAAATGAGCTCATCAAGCGTAGAGGGTTTCAGCGGATCATAGACGGCATGCCCTATGCTGAGGGCAAGTTTTGATTTGTGCGTTTTCCGGGCATTGAAATTATTGATCAGCCGGTACAGGCGCAGCAGCAGTTTTTCGATTAAAGTCTCATCGGCATCTACAACGAGAATGGCAAACTCATCCCCGCCGATACGGGAAGTGATGTCGGATATCCGGAAAGTCTGCGTCAGGACCTTGGCGGCAGCCGTGAGTGTCCGATCCCCTTCCTCGTGACCGAACTGATCGTTGATATCCTTAAGGCCGTCCAGATCAATAAAGAAGAGCAGCAGGTTTTTTTTAGAACGCTGTGCCCTCTTGAGCTCGCGTGTTGCCAGCGTGAAAAACCCCCGCCGGTTATACAAACCGGTCAGCTGATCATTGAGGGCCATGGCTTCCAGTTCTCTTTCCATTTCACGGCGGCGGGAGATATCGGCACCAAAAAAGGCCAGCCTGACCACCTCGCCCAGACTGTCAAAAACAGGATAAATCACCTGATCGATCCATCGCTTGTCAGAAACATATTCAAAACGGACAGGGATCCGGTTTTGAATAACATTTTCCGCCTGTCTTCTTCTTTCATTTGCGGTGTCCGCCGGCAACAGATCGTAATAATTGGCGCCGATGATTTTATCCATTCCGATTCGCAGGCGCTTGGCAAAAGTATCATTTGCCGAAAGGATGGTACCGTCCTTATCTAAAAGGAGCAGGGACTCCGTAACGGCATTTAAAAGCGCCCTGATGTTGCTTTCACTTTCCTGCATGGATTCCTGAGACTCGTTCAGTCTCGATATATCGCGCACAACACTCACCAGAATCTTTTCATTTCCCATCAGCGTCTTCTGCATGCTGACTTCCACGGGAAACGTCTGGCCGTTTTTTCTGACATGGATCGTTTCGAAAAACATTTCGTGCCGGCCATCCGGGCCGGCATGCAACTTGACCTGATCCTTCGACTCAGCACTTTCCAACTGATCAATGGTCATAGATCTCAATTCAGTAATTGTATATTGATAGGCCTTGAGGGCGGACTTGTTGGCTTCCAGTATTTTCCTGTCCTGCTGACGGACGGTTAAAATAATATCCCGGGAGTTCTGAATCAGAAACTCAAAGCGCTTAAACAGATTATCATCACCGCGTATGTCCTCTGATCTGCGCTTTTGCTTTCGTCTCTCCGCGATAATCATACAGGTCATTCCCCGATCGTTATTTAAGCCTGTTTTCTTGAATATTTTCTGCAAAGATTATGAAACGCCGCACCAAAATGATTCCAAAACCCGTTTTCATCAATAGGTTAGAACTTTTATATACCATTTCACAGATGATTACAATCACGTCTGTCATGTGCCAGCGTGTTATTTTTATCAGAAATCGGATAATTATATTGAAAAATACGATAGATTAAATTAAAAAATACACAAACATACGGGTGGAAAAAATGAAAAGATATCATTGGATCCGGATAACGGTCTTTGTGGCAGCCATCATCATTGCATTCCCTCACCTTCTGGCATCCGAATGTTTTTTTTCAGCCAACGCAAAACAGCCCGACACCCTTCCGCCAGTTGTCAATCAAATTCCCCCGGATGTCAATCAGATCCTGCTGGTAACCGGTGGCGGCTTTCCTCTTTCCAAATCCATAAAAATCTATGTTCTGGAAAGGACTGGTTCCGGATGGAGCCGGGCGATGGACCCTTTCGACGCAGCCATCGGCAGAAACGGCTTTGCGCCTTACGGAGAAAAACGGGAGGGAGACGGACGGACACCTTCCGGTTTATACCGGCTGGGAACGGCATTCGGTTATGCTGAATCAGCCGCCACGAAAATGCCCTACCGCCAGTCTCTCCCGGATGATGTCTGGATTGATGACCCGGACGCCCCGGATTACAACCGTCTGGTCAGGCAAAGCCAGACCCGGGCAAGCTCTTATGAAAAAATGAAACGTGGAGACAATCTCTATCAATACGGCATAGTCATCGAATACAACACCGATCCGGTCATCAAGGGGCACGGCAGCGCCATTTTTCTGCATATCTGGGCGGGACCGAAGTCAACCACGGCAGGCTGCGTGGCGGTCTCCAAAGACCATCTGCTCAAAATCCTGAACTGGCTTGATCCCGCAGCAAAACCTGCCATCCTCATGAATCCCGAACCTGCATTAAAAAGGAGCATTTTACAATGAAAGACAAAATTCCCGGCATTGCATTTTTGGCGCTCATACTGTTTCTGTGGATGCCGCCCGCCGTATTGCATGGCGAAGATACTATGCCTGAAACATTTGTCCACATTGAAGAAGTCATCCCAGACGTAATACTGGACATCCGGTATTTCAGTAAGCACAATTTCCTGGGCGTACGGGTGGACGGCTATCTGGCCCCAACGTGCATTCTCACCCGTGAGGCCGCTCAGGCTCTGGCCAAAGTGCAAAAAGATTTGGCGCCCTTTTCCATGACGATTAAAATCTACGACTGCTACCGCCCCCAGCAGGCGGTTGATCACTTTGTCCGCTGGGCAAAAGACATTGATGACACCAAAACAAAGAAAGAGTTTTACCCAACGGTGGACAAGAAAAACCTTTTCCGCGATGGATACGTTGCCGACCGCTCCAGTCACAGCCGGGGCAGCACCGTGGATCTGACCATCGTGCCGCTGCCCGCACCTGTTCAACCTGTTTATCATGAAGGTGAACCGCTTCAGGAATGTTATTTTCCTGCAGGTATGCGTTATCAAGACAATTCTCTGGACATGGGAACGGGATTTGACTGCTTCCATGAACTATCTCACCCGGACAACAAATACATCGGCCCGCAGCAAAGAAGCCACCGCCTGCTTTTAAAAACCCTCATGGAGAAACACGGCTTTAAGAACTATGATAAAGAGTGGTGGCATTTCACTCTGGCGAACGAACCTTACCCACATACCTATTTTAACTTTCCGGTAAAGTGATTCGCATGAAAATAAATCAATCGACCTTTCTGGACTCCTATGGGTTTTCAATCCTTCTGATCATTTCCATTCTGACCGGCGCTGTGCTTGGCATTGCCCTGAAACAGGACGCAGGCATACTCAAACCGCTGGGCGATATCTTCCTGAACCTGCTTTTTACCGTAATTGTTCCACTGGTCTTTTTTTCCATCTCGGCCACCGTTGCATCCATGACGGATCTCAGGCGCCTTGGCAAAATTCTTTCTGTGATGGTCCTGATTTTTGTGATCACCGGTATCATTTCATCTGCTGTCATGATTGTCGCGGTCATCCTTTTTCCGCCGGCCGTCGGTGTCCATATCCCCCTGCCCGTGGTGCCGGGCGTTGAACAAATCAAAACCGTCGATCAAATTGTCCGAACCTTCACGGCTCCGGATTTCTCAAACATTTTATCCCGAAACAACATGATGGCGCTGATCGTCTTTTCCATCCTGACCGGACTGGCGGCCTCCGCCGCGGGGGAAAAGGGAAAATTGTTTACCGCATTTCTGACATCCGCCAATTCCGTCATGATGAAACTGATTTCCCTTATTATGTATTACGCACCCATTGGTCTGTGCGCTTATTTTGCCTATCTGGTCGGCGTTTTCGGTCCTCAACTGCTCGGTTCCTACGCCCGCTCCATGGCCGTTTATTACACGACAGCGATCCTGTACTTTTTCCTGGCCTTTACCCTGTATGCATTTTTTGCGGGACGCATCTCCTGTGTGAAAAAATTCTGGAGTAATATTATTCCGCCGTCCCTCACCGCCCTGGCCACCGGCAGTTCCATGGCAACAATCCCCCTGAATCTGCAGGCGGCCGATAAAATCGGTGTGCCCCGGGATATCAGCGAAGTGGTCATTCCCATCGGCGCAACAATGCATATGGAAGGATCCTGCCTGGCCGCCGTACTGAAAATTGCCTTTCTGTTCGGTATTTTTCAGATGCCCTTCACGGGCATTGAAACAATTTTAACGGCACTGGGCATTGCCCTTTTGACCGGAGTGGTTGTCAGCGGCATTCCGGGCGGCGGCACCATCGGGGAGCTCCTGATTTTGTCAATGTATAACCTCCCCCCCGAAGCATTTCCTTTAATTACCATGATCGGTACGCTGGTGGACGCTCCCGCTACCATGGTCAATGCCGTGGGCGACAATGTCACCAGCATGATGGTCGCAAGGGTTCTGGGCGGAAAGCAATGGATGGAGGAGCAAGGGTAAGGGGCGCTTCGACAGGCTCAGCGACCGAAGGGACGAGGAACAAGGTGCAAGGCTCAAGGGGCAAGGGATAAGGAGAAAAAGCTGCTACTTCTTTTTGCCGGTGCTCAGTTCCCTCTGAATTTCGGCCACTTCCCGCTTGACTTTCCGATACGCTAGAAAGCTGTGCAAAAACCATCCGAGGGTAAACCCAATAGCCAAAACAAGAAATATCAACAGGGCAAGAGAAAGAGAAATTGTCCAGAAGAAAATCCCAACAGTAACAGCGGAAACATTCTGTATAATGAACAAAACGGCGAGACCGGCAATAATCATCAACAGGATTATTTTAAAATTCATATCACAACCTCACAGACGTTTACTTTACACAACATGCGGTGTAAAGGATATACGTTGTCTGATGATATTTTGTCCTGTACCTTTTAAAACGTCATCCCGGCAAACACCGCAGATTTCACAGATGATTATTATGCGATTGTTGAAAACAATCAAGTCCTTTATTTTTAACCCACAGAAACCTGCTCCTTCCATTTGACTTGAACATGCTTTTCCGTTATTTAGACGGCGATGTTGAAACAAAATACTGCACAGGAGATCCATGATGCCCAATATACTGCTTGTTGGAAACGGAGCGCGTGAACATGCAATGGCCGAGGCCATTGCAAGATCAGGATACAGTCCGATTCTGTTCTCGTTTATGAAAGCCAATAACCCGGGAATCGCCTCCCTGTCGGACATCTGCAAACTGGGAAGCTATTCAGACCTGTCCGGTATCACAGATTTTGCGCTGGATAATAAAATTGATTTTGCCGTCATCGGCCCGGAAGACCCGCTCAATAACGGTATCGTAGATGCCCTGATTCAGTGCGGCATACCGTCGGTAGGACCTGTAAAAAGTCTGGCAAGGCTGGAAACATCAAAGTCGTTCACACGAAATCTGGTAAACAAATATCATATTCCCGGCAATCCGAAGTTTAAAGTATTTACAACCCCGGACGGTCTGGAGGCTTTTCTTGAGCAGTTAGACGGCATTGTGCTCAAACCCGACGGACTCACCGGTGGCAAGGGTGTGCTCGTACAGGGTGATCATTTTAAATCAAGAGACGAAGCGCTGAAATTATGCAGGCAGATTCTGAAGGAAAGTTCGTCGGTGATCGTCGAGGAAAAGTTTGACGGCGAGGAATTTTCGCTGCAGTGCCTCTGCGACGGCAAAACGGTTGTAGGCACGCCGCTGGTACAGGATCACAAAAGACGGTTTGACGGCGACCAGGGTCCCAACACCGGCGGCATGGGTTCGTATTCCCTGCCGGACCACCTGATGCCGTTTCTGAAAGCTTCGGATGTCGAAGAGGGTCTGGCAATCACCCGTCAGGTAGCGGCGGCCCTGTTGAAAGAAACCGGCAGACCTTATAAAGGAGTCATGTACGGCGGATTTATTGCCACAAAAGACGGAGTAAAACTTCTTGAATACAATGCTCGTTTCGGCGATCCGGAGGCCATGAACATCCTGCCGCTTTTAAAAACGGATTTTGTGGATATCTGCAGGCATATCATCAACGGAACGCTGAATACCCTCAAGATCGAATTCGATCCAAAAGCGACCGTTTGCAAATATGTTGTACCGAAAGGCTACGGCCTTCCCGCCGATCATCCCGATGCCGCATCTTCACGGGCTAAAATTGAAGTGGGCAATGTGAGGAAAGCCCGTCTTTACTATTCATCCGTGGATAAGAAAGAAGACGGACTGTATTTGAGTTCGTCCCGGGCAATAGGCATTGTCGGTATTGCAGACAATCTGGATGAAGCGCGAATAATTGCAGAGGAAGGCGTCAAGGCCGTCAAAGGCCCCGTGGCCTACCGGGAAGACATCGGCACACAGGCCCTGATTCAAAAACGCATCGACCACATGAAGAAGATCCGAATGTCATAGCGGCAGGTGCCGTAAATCCGGTTGGATATACAGTTGCATGATGTTTTTTTGATTTGGTCAGTTGTTTTGTGGTTGCAGAAGTTTTTTCTGCTGCCGTTGACATTCAGTTCCACTGATGAGGATTGAGATGCAAAAACTGCCGGTAGGCATCTGGGCGCTGGGATTTGTTTCATTGTTCATGGATATATCCTCGGAACTTATTCACAGTCTGCTTCCCATTTTTATGATGACCACTTTAGGCGCCTCAGTGATTGCCATTGGGTTCATTGAGGGAATCGCAGAGGCGACTGCCTCAATCACAAAAGTTTTTTCAGGAATCATCAGCGACTACATCAGGAAACGAAAAGTCCTTGCCATAGTGGGATATGGACTCGCTGCAATCACAAAACCTTTGTTCCCCTTGGCAACAACGATTAGTTGGGTTTTCAGCGCTCGGTTTATCGACCGGATTGGCAAAGGGATTCGCGGAGCACCGCGCGACGCACTGGTCGCGGATATAACCCCTCCAAATCAGCGAGGGGCTGCATACGGACTTCGCCAGGCGCTGGACTCCGCAGGAGCTTTCATCGGTCCGCTACTGGCGGTAATCTTCATGGTTATTTTTGTAAATGACATTCGAAGCGTCCTCTGGATTGCTGTGATACCTGCTTTTATGGCCATGGGTGTACTTATTTTCGGCGTTCATGAACCCGATAGGCCACAAACCTTGAATCGAACAGGAAAAAGTTTTTTTTCGTTTCGTAACACGAGGCGCCTTCCGCGCCGCTACTGGCTTATTTTAGGTCTCAATTCAATCTTCACACTTGCCCGTTTCAGCGAGGCGTTCTTAATATTGCGCGCCCAATCGGTCGGGCTGGCTGTTGGTTTTGTGCCTGCAATCATGATCATTATGAATGCCGTTTATGCGCTTACAGCCTACCCCGCAGGAATCCTGACAGACCGGATGCGGCCACGGACAATGCTGGCTGCTGGACTTGGCGTCCTGATCGCTGCCGACATCATATTAGCCTCGGCCGATAACCCTCTTCACGTATTCATCGGCACTGCACTATGGGGACTGCATATGGGACTAACACAGGGGTTATTCTCCAAGCTGGTAGCCGATCATGCTCCCGTCAGGCTGAGAGGCACGGCCTTCGGTATCTTCAACCTGGTCACCGGCATCGCTCTTTTAACGGCAAGCGCCATCGCCGGCTTATTATGGAGTGTTGTCGGCGCACAGGTAACGTTTATCGCCGGTGCCGCCTTTACGGTCCTTGCTTTAATCGGTCTTATTTTTGTTAAATCCGGGAAACCCTCAAATCCTTTGCCTGTTCAAGCACACTCCAGATAACACGTCCATATCTTAAAGTTGAAACGACTTTCTCTATCTTTGTTTCTGACATCCAATGGTCTAACAATCTATAATCTAGCAGCCTGCGATCTAGTGATGAAACAGCCTCAGTCCGCAAAAGGCCATGGCGATTCCGTATTTGTTGCAGGTATCGATCACCTGCTGATCACGGATGGAACCGCCGGGCTCCACGATGGCCGTAACACCGCTGCGGCGGGCGCGTTCAATGTTGTCCCCGAAGGGGAAGAACGCGTCGCTGCCCAGGGCAACTCCTGTAACCTTGGCAAGCCACTGCTTCTTTTCAGCTGCAGTCAAAAGTTCGGGCTGACGGGTAAAGGTCTCGGCCCAGACGTCGTTGCCGATTACGTCTTCCGGCGTTTCACCGAGGTAAACGTCGATGGCATTGTCCCGATTGGGTTTGGAAACATCGTCCCGGAAAGGAATATCCAGCACTTTGGGCATGTGGCGCAGCTGCCAGTTGTCGGCCTTCTGACCGGCAAGCCGGGTGCAGTGGATGCGGCTCTGCTGGCCGGCCCCCACGCCGATGACCTGGCCGTCCTGCACGTAGCAGACACTGTTGGACTGCGTGTATTTCAGGGTGATCAGCGCCAGCACCAGGTCACGTTTCTGCGCGTCGGTCAGGGTTTTTTTCTCGGTGACCATGTTTTCAAGCATGCGGCTGTCAATTTTCAGGTCGTTGCGACCCTGCTCAAAGGTTATGCCATACACCTGCTTGTGCTCCAGGGAGGCAGGCACATACTTGGAATCGATGGAAACCACATTGTAGTTACCGCCCTTCTTGGATTTCAGGATCTCCAGGGCTTCAGGCTCATAACCGGGCGCAATAATACCGTCGGTGACTTCATTTTTGATGATTTTTGCCGTGGATACATCACAAACATCGGAAAGCGCAATCCAGTCTCCGAAGCTGCTCATGCGGTCGGCGCCCCGGGCACGCGCATAGGCACAGGCAAGCGGGGAAAGCTCCATGTTGGGGGCAATGTGATACATCCTTCTTAAAACGTCATCAAGCGGATAACCCAGGGCGGCTCCGGCGGGAGAAACATGCTTAAAGGAAGCCGCAGCTACCATTGCGGTATTATCTTTCAGTTCTTTCACCAGCTGCCAGCTGTTGAACGCATCCAGAAAATTAATGTAGCCCGGTTTGCCGTTTAGCACGACAACCGGTAAATTGCCGCCGTCGGCCATAAAGATTCGAGCCGGTTTCTGATTGGGGTTGCAGCCGTACTTCAGTTGTATTTCATTCATGGATCATCCCTCCACTGTTTTATATTTGTTGATAATGACATCCTCGTAACCCTGCGTTTTGAGGTCGATGGCACGCACAAAAAGGCTCACCTTGTTGTCCTCGTTCAGGGCTTCCCACAATTTTCCCGCGTATTCATTGGGGTCTTCCTGGTCGATGTCCGCTAGCAACGGCTCCCCTTCAAAACTGGGAATAGGGTTGCCATTGCACTTGTAGGTGCTGATGAAGTGTCCTTCACCGGCCAGTGGTTCGGGGTAACTGAAAGTAAAGCGCTGCACGCTCTTGTCATCTCCGTGGTTGCTTTTCATGATATTCAGCTTGTATCCGCCGCTTTGCATATCCACCACACCGGAAATGCGGGGTGTCCAGTTCGGTTTATCATCTTCAAAAGTGCGGGTATCGAGTGCGGCTTCGAAACTGAAACCCGGAAAGTCATTACGAGACAGAAAATCATGAATTGTGTTGGTCTGGTCGCCGTTGGTCACAATCGTTGTATTGTCCAGTGTCAGGACGGGATTATAAATAATCAGGTGCGGGTCCGTCATTTTGGAGGGGTCGGCCGCCATGGTGCGGATACCGCCGTCGATGGGATCAAAGACGCGGTTGCGGCTGTTGAGACTGCGGCCCATGATAAAATAGGCAACCATCACTTTGCTGCCTCCGGGCGTCTTCCCGATGCAGATGCCGCGGCCAGGATACTCGTTGCCTGCCAGATATTCGTACAAGTTTTCTTTCATTTTTGCTTCTCTCCTTATGAAATACAAGACGTCATTTTTTGCTGCCGGAGTATATGAAGAGAAGTTTTGTATGTCAACTGGATTCAGACAAAAGATTGAAATTCACAATCATAAGAAAGGAGTTAATGCTTTCGTGACGCGATTTTTCCTGTTATTTCCGGTCTGAAGACCCCAAACCGCCGGCAGCCTGGAAGGCTTACACCCTAGTACCGGGTAATGTGATGTTCAGCCAGGCCAAAAAAGTTCTGAATGGGATGGTTGCCGCTTTCGTTTTCTGTGAACCTGCCGCTGTACAACCCGAAGGGCTGATGAAAATCCGACAGGATCAACCCGCCTGCGATATTCGTTTTCTGTGCCCTCTCACCCTTAGGGATGAAGGACAATGCAAGTTTCCCGTCCGAAGTTTTCATCTTCCAGGGCTGCATGACATCCCCGAAATCAAAGCGCGCCGCCTTGAGATAATGAATTTTCCCGTCCATCCAGAAGCAGTTCTCGTTGTAGTCTTCATCATCACCAATCATGTTCTGACAAAGATTAAAAGCGAGAAGCTTCCCGTCATTCGTGTACCCGGCAGCAGTCGCCCATTTCCAGAAGCTGAAATAGGGATAATGGGTTTTCTGCTCATCAATCAGGGCAACGCAGTCATTACGGTTCAGAACAATTTTTTGGGAACCCGCCATCATGCTGCCGGATGCGGGCACAGCCGCTTTATGCGTATAGAAAGGCCGCGTCTGCGTAATGGGAGACACCTGAACCAGCGGTTCGTAAATTTTCAGGCCCTCGTGAACCGTTATATCGCCCTTTACCGCGGGGCGCTCGCCATCGCTTTCGATGTCCACGGTAATCTGATGAAATCCCCGGTCCAGCTTATTTTCAAAGCGCAGCATAAGATCAGGTATGACAACTGTTTGAGCCGCAGTCGAGTTTTGTCATTACCTTTCGCAAGCTTTTGATTTATTCAAAACACTTTTAGGCAAGCGAAAAGGATACTTGGGCAACAGGCCGTTAAGAGTTCAGCATGATTTAGACAGTCCGGGGAAATTCCTGTCCAGCGCCGCATTCCACTGATCCACTATCGCCTTGTTATTCTCCATCAGCTCTGAGCTGTCGCCTTCAATCGTAATGGACAAGATCCTGTCACCCTGCACAATGGCATTGACCACCTCCTGGTCCTTGTCACTGACAACTTCACCAAACACGGTATGATTGTTGTCAAGCCACGGTGTGGGAACGTGCGTGATGAAAAACTGGCTTCCATTGGTTTGCGGACCGGCGTTGGCCATGGATAAAATGCCGGGTTTGCTGTGACGCAGCTCGCTGACAAATTCGTCCTGGAACCGGTAGCCGGGCCCCCCTCGTCCATCGCCTGCCGGACATCCGCCCTGAATCATAAAATCCGGAATCACGCGATGAAATTTCAGATTATTGTAATACCCCCGCTGCGCCAGATTGACAAAATTGCTAACCGTAACCGGCGTTTGATCGGCAAATAATTTTAACCGCATGGTGCCCTTATCGGTTTCAATGACTGCAATAAGATTATTTTTCATGATCATCTCCTTTGGAATGGGTGTATGAAACATTAAAGATTATGGCCCGATCTGTCAAGCCAAAAACCATCTTGCAAAACCTGTCTCAATACGTTAATTATGACTAATTCCTTCAAGCATTGCCGGGATTTACCGGAGAGACGCACTTCGAGGACCAAAAGGAGCCTGCATGAGAGCAAAAAACGCTAAAAATAATGTATTGGTCAGCATTGTCATGGGCAGCGATTCCGATCTGCCGATTATGACCGAGGCAGTAAAAATTCTCGACGAATTCGGAATCGGCTCCGAGCTGATTCTGACATCGGCGCACCGGACCCCTGAACGCACAACAAAATTTGCCAAAACGGCTGAGTCGCGGGGCGTGAAAATCATTATTGCCGGTGCAGGCGCCGCAGCGCATCTGGCCGGTGTCATTGCCTCTCAAACCCTTTTACCGGTGATTGGCGTCCCGATAGATGCAACACCGCTGCACGGGCTGGACGCTTTGCTCTCCACGGTGCAGATGCCGGGAGGAATCCCCGTAGCAACGATGGCCATCGGAAAAGCCGGTGCAAAAAACGCCGCGCTTTTTGCCGTTCGATTGCTCGCTCTGGAAGATCCGTCTCTTAATAAGAAACTAACCACGTATATGGCCAGAATGGCCAAAGAGGTAGAGAAAAAACAGGAAAATCTTTCATGCCCCAAATCCTGAAAGCCGGTGCAGAGTATTCCAAAGAGAATTTGATACGTGACGCCGCCGCCTTCGTTTCCCGGGGCGGCGTTATTGCATATCCCACCGAAACTTTTTACGGTCTGGGGGCGGACGCTACAAATGAACAGGCCGTCGGCCGGATTTTTGAAATCAAAGGACGTAATTTTCACAATCCCGTGTCTGTAATCATTGGCCATGCACAGGATATTTACCCGCTGGTGCGTAATGTCACTGATTCCGCCCGGAAGTTGATGGATGAATTCTGGCCCGGACCGCTAACCATAATTTTTGAAGCATCCGAGACTGTTTCCCCGCTCCTGACGGCAAACACCGGCAAGATCGGCATACGCTTATCCGGCAATGACATTGCCAGGGGCATCGCCGAAAAAACGGGCAAACCGCTGACCGCAACCAGCGCGAACCTGTCCGGAACCCCGGAATGTGAAGATGCGGACCAGGTCATCCGGCAAATTGGCGATCAAATAGAAGCAATCGTTGATTCGGGAAAAACAGAAAGCCGTATTGGTTCCACCATCCTTGATGCGTCTTGCGAACCTGTCCAAATCATCAGACCGGGTGTCATTGCCAGAGAGATCGTTCAGAATTATGTGAATCTAGTGTAGTGTTTCACAACTACCTTTCTGTCATAACCTTTCAGGTCACGCGTTCCGGGCTTGGAGACTGTGTCGTAATTCAATTAACGTCATAACCTTGCAGGTCACACGGTTCCGGACAAGCGAAGCGCGATCCGGAATCCAGAAATCTAAATTAATACTAGATTCCCGCTTTCGCGGGAATGACTCGTTTTGATATTATTATGAGAACATTAATAACGTTCGTCCTGCGATGGCAGAATCAAAGGCCGCGCTGGTAATCCGGGCGAAGCAATCTCTCATCACGGACACTAAGGACCTTGTCCACCTGTGCAATCATCTTTTGCTTGTCTTTTTGAAGCGTACCCGTGATTGGCAGGTAGTTGGAGGCGTGAGTGCCGACAAACTTCAGATTGTTCATGGTGATATTTTCAAAAATCTGCTTCATCTCAGCCAGGGTTTCAAAGGGATCGAGCAGCTGAAATTCTCCGTTCTGTACCTGACGATACAGAACAGTTCCCGGCACAGGAGTGACGGTCAGGGCTGCCAGATAACGGGGCTGTATCTCATTACAGATTTTGGCCGTGGCAAGCGCATGTCGAACCGAGGCCTCTCCCGGACCCGCCAGTCCCAGAAGAACCATGACGGATAAATTGATGTCCGCTTCCACCAGAAGTCGCCCGGCCTGAAGCATATCATCGTATCCCACGCCTTTTTTGACTTTCCTGAGCAGTTCGTCATCGCCGGTCTCCACCCCGATATAGGCTTTCGTCAGACCGGCCGATCTCAATGCCCGCAATTCGGCGGGTGTTTTGGAAAGCGTACTTTGTGGCCCAACGTAACTCCCGACATGGCGCAAAGACGGGAAAGTTGCATAAAGCCTGTCCAGGATGACCAACAGGGTGTCCGTTTCCATGACAATCGCATCGCCATCGCAAAGAAACACTTTCTCCACATCGCCGTAATAATCTTTCGCCATGCGGATATCTTCCAATATCTCGGCAATGTCACGCACGCGGTATTTCACGCCTTTGTACATTCCGCAAAATGTGCACTGATTATGGGAGCAACCGATGGTACACTGCAAAAGGTAGCTGTTGGCTTCGCTAAAAGGCCGGTAAATATTTCCTTCGTATCTCAAATGATTTTACCTTTATTTTTCCGTTTCAAAATCAAATCACCCGGCAAAGAACAACCGGGTAGCGCATGAACTACGAACTACGAACTACGAACTACGAACCATGAGCTAAAGCAGCCGCTCCGCCCCTGAAACGATAATACTGGTTTTAAAAGTACCCGGCGGATCCTTCGTAAAAACAATCATAAAAGGAATCTGTCCGTTAGGAGCCACCTTTTCATTGAGATTGTTTCTTCCTTCCGGCACGGAAAGTCTTTTCATGATTTCTTCTTCAGAAAGAGTGGAAAGCTCCTGGTCCGTCAAAACATTCCCGGCATAACTCACACGCTCGCTCAAAACAGACGAATCGGCATCAAGCAGCTCCACGGTGACCATGATGCGGGCAATGGAAAAATCAGACTGATTCAAGACGGTTCCTTCCACAATCCGGACTCTCCTGCCCAGGATATTATTATCCACAAACCTCTGCCGAAAATCCTGCACCTTGACGAATCCTGCCACGTATTGACCTGGTGAAGGCTTTGAACCGCCAAACAGGCTGAAAATCCGATTCACACCGTGCTGTCCAAGTTTCATGTATCGTTCCCCGAGCTTCGGGAAGATTACAAAAGAGATGACTCCCGGAATCACAAAAACAACCAGAATTGTCCAGAGCAAAACCTTCCATGGGCTTTTCTTCCTGCGAACCGGGGGCGGCGGCTGTTCTTCCTGAATATCCGCGGTTTCGCCCGTATCATCCGGTTCTTCGGATCCTCTGGCAAACGTGATATCAGCAAGCTCTATATCTTCCTGGTCTGTCGTTTCGGGCTCTGTCTTTACTTCCTCTGTTTCGGCGGGTTCGGGAATCGCCTTGTCGTAGTCGTCAATGACGGCAGCTGTATCTTCTTCAGGAATATTTTGGGCGGATGGGGGTGCCGTCGGGCGCTCTACCGGAGGAGCGGCCGGGGAAACGGCTGGTGGAACAGACGGGGGAACGACTGGGGTGGCAGCCGGTTCAAATGCCAATCCTGCGGATGCTTTTTCAGTCTCTGCTTCTTTTGTAAAAACGGGCAAAACCTCATGCACGGCGGCTGGCGGATGCGACTTTAAGGGATTTTCCTGAAAGAAAACATGATGGCAGCGGCTGCAGCGCATCCATAAACCGTCGCCTTCCATATTCAAATCATCAAAACGGAATTTTGTACGGCACTGCCTGCACTGTATAATCATGGGTTCCCCTCTTTTATCTCATCAACGGCTGTCTGAATCACATAAACATCAGGCAAAAAGCGATACTGCTCATTGAAATCCAGTCCGTAACCAACAACAAAACCGTCGTCCATACTGAAACCGACATAATCAGCTTCAAACGAGACTTTTCTTCTTTTGCGCTTGTCCAGAAAGGCACAGACTCTGATGGATTTCGGATTTCTTCGCTTCAAATGATCAACAATGTATTGCAAGGTTAAACCGGTATCCACGATATCTTCAACAATCAGAATATTTTTATTTTCAACAGGCAATTCAACATCCTTGGTGATCACGATTTTGCCAGAACTCTCTGAACCCGCGCCATAACTTGCAGCGCGGATAAAATCGGTCTGGCAGGGAACGGCCATCGCTCTTATCAGATCCGACATGAAAATAAAAGAACCTTTAAGAACGCCGATCGCCAGAATTTCTTCTCCGGCACAATCACGGGAAATCTGATCGGCCAATTCCTGAACACGTCTGGATATTTCAGACCGTGGAATAAGAATTTCTCTGGATAAAGTGGTCATTTCGGATTGCTCCCCGCCATCATTCAACACATTTAGATTATAATCAAAGTTTCCTTGTTTCTGTCAATAAAAAATCAGGAAAAATCCTGATATATTGAAACGAAGGTGTCAATATTCTTCCAGACCATTTTTTCCGCGGCTTCCAGTTCATCCCCGTTTTGAAATTCCGACGACAGGCTGAGGAAGATGGAATTGAGCGGTGAAATTTCTCTTCCATACTTTTCATAGTCAATATGACTGATCATATACTGCGATCCGTCAAAATAGTATTTGCCCAACCGGTTGGCCGAAGGCGACCGGTAGGGCCATGTGGTCTTCCAGCCAAAAAATTCCAGGGCAATATCCTTCAGCTCCTGCCTGTCAAACACATCGGGTTTGATCTCCTGTCCGACCCGATTTGCAATCAGACGAAAGTAGGTAACGACCAGGTCGATGTCTGTCAGGCACAGACCGTAAAGATACCAGTCATCAATAATTTTTAACAGGATCAGTTGCTGGGAACGTGGAATAAAATGATGGCTGGGACACAAATGTCCGGCGCAGACATCCCTCCCGTAAAATGACACCGTGCGCATATCCACGCCACTCATCTGCATGGGGTGAACAAGGCAACCCACTTTTCTTTCTTTGTCGTCCAGAAAACCAAGATATTCACAGCAGTAGATGACCTCGTACCTTTTTGTGAAGTCTTCCGCGGCAAAGGTTGCATCGGCATAACGCTTCAGATCATCCGGTGTTTTGACAAGCTCGCGGAATCGTTTTGTCCGGGCGCGCAGCCTTTCGGTGAGGGCCCCGCGCGAACTGTCCACGTAATTATACAGTCCGCAGCACGCACCGCAGGACTTTCTTTCATCCGGTTGACATAAAACCATTATTTCGGAAGATGAAGACATGGTCAGCTTTATAGGAGGATTGGCGTTGCAGGTCAAGAATAAAAATGGTATTACCATTTCGCTTTTCCGGTCCGGTTTTTACGGCCCCGAAAAATCGGGAACGGTTTTGTCAAAGCATTCCGTCAATGCTGTTTTGGAACCTCCCCTCCTGAAGGTCTTGCAATCCTTCAAAAGCGGTTTGGAAAAATAAAAACAGGAAACAGAGAAACCATGGAATTAATCGAAACGATCAACCTCCCCAACGGACTGACGCTTACCATCAGCGACGCCTCCCGGCGCATCGCCAAAGACACCCTGAAAGTGGAATTATATTTTCAGGTAAAAATTAAAGTTCTGAATTCGTTTTTCGCTTCTCCCGAAGACTGTCATCAGTTAAAAAAAATCTTCGGAGATGAACTGACTTATGAGCACAAACTGGAAAGATCCTTTGTCAATGACGGCGAGGAAGAATCCGTCCGTGCCGAGCTTCTGAACACATTTAAGGATAACTCTCTCAGTTATCTTTCGTCCCCGAATTTCGCAAAGAAAATGGCATTGTCTCTGCTCAGAGACATGAAGCTGAATCCCTTCAATTATCGGGCCGCCCCTTATCCTGAACAAGCAGAATAAAGCAGAAAAAATCATTTTTAAACGAAAAGGAAGTCATGACCCAGAACATTCCCGACGAGCTGTTGACCATTGCCGAAAAACCCAGCCGCTACATCGGCACGGAAGTCAACTCCATCTGTAAAGACAAAGCCGATGTCCGCTTTCTGCTTGCCTTTCCCGATACCTATGAAGTGGGCATGTCGCATCTTGGGCTGCAAATTCTCTACGCCGTTTTGAACGCGCTTCCAGGCGTTGCCGCCGAAAGATGTTTTGCTCCCTGGCCGGACCGGGAACGACAGCTTCGCGATCATCACCTTCCCCTGACCTCGCTGGAATCCGCGAGGCCAATGGTGGCTTTCGACATTATCGGCTTTTCACTGCAGTATGAACTGTCCTATACGAACATGCTCAACATGATGGATATGGGCGGGATCCCGCTTCGATCGGATGACCGCCTGGAGAGTCATCCGCTGATTATTGCCGGAGGGCCCTGCACCTTCAATCCCGTTCCGCTTAATAGTTTTATCGACGCTTTTGTCATTGGTGAAGGCGAAGAAGTCGTCGCGGAAATTACCGCCGCTGTCTCCGCCGCGAAAAAGCAAGCCCTCACAAGAAAGACGATCATCGAAAAGCTGGCGGAAATCAGCGGCATTTATGTTCCCCGTGTGCATGGCAAAAAAACCGTTATCAAAAAAAGGAAATCCGTTGATCTGAATGCCCGGCCTCACCCTGTCGCACCAGTTGTGCCGCTTATGCAGACCGTCCATGACCGCATCGTACTGGAAATCGCCCGGGGCTGCACCAGAGGATGCAGGTTTTGTCAGGCAGGCATGATCTGGCGCCCTTACCGGGAAAGAAATGCAAAACTGATTACGGAAATGGCGGACAAGGCCCTTCAGACAACCGGCCATGATGAGATATCGCTTCTGGCGCTCAGTTCCGGAGACTACAGCTGTATTGAACCTCTTATTCAAAACCTGATGCAAAAACATCACACGGAGCGTGTTGCCCTTGCGCTGCCGTCGTTGCGGGTCGAATCGCTGAGTGAGACGCTGATTGAAGAAATCAAACGCACGCGTAAAACCAGCTTTACCCTGGCACCCGAGGCGGGAACGGACAAAATGCGTCAGATCATCAACAAAGGCAACACCGCCGCAGACCTGCTCTCCTCCGTGGATAAAGTGTTTGCCGCCGGCTGGAAATCCATCAAGCTCTATTTCATGATCGGCCTGCCGCATGAAGAAGAAAGCGATCTGGCAGGCATCATTGATCTGGGTTACCAGGCACTGCGGGCGGCCCGTCACCGCGGCCAGGTCACCATCAGCCTTTCGACATTTGTTCCCAAACCTCACACCCCCTTCCAGTGGGAAAAGCAGCTGTCGCTAGACGAAACGTATGCCCGGCAGCAATTTATCCGGCAGCGGATGAACAACCGCAATCTCACCGTCAAATGGCATGACGCCCGGATGAGCCTGCTGGAAGGACTGTTTTCCAGGGGCGATGAAGAAATCGGGGATCTGCTTCTGTGCGCCTGGCAAAAAGGCTGCCGCTTTGACGGCTGGAGTGAGATCCTGCGCTTTGACCTGTGGCAGGATGCCATCCGGGAAACTGGGATAAATGTCAATGATTATTTACGTGAAAGAGCAACAACAGAGGCTCTGCCCTGGGAGAACATCGACTGCGGTGTGAACCGTGATTTTTTGTTTTCGGAAAAGTTGAAATCCGATGAACAGAAATCCACACCGGACTGCCGCTACGACACATGCCAGGACTGCGGGGTCTGCGATTTTTCTGAAATACAAAATATTTTTTCAGACCCGTACCTCTCCCCCGTCCCGGCGGAAATCAAAACACAGACGGCACGCACCAGCGAAAAAGTCTACCGCCTGAACTTTGCGAAAACCGGCAGAGCCCGCTTTTTGTCCCATCTGGAGCTGGCTATGTCTCTCACCCGTGCTCTGCGCCGAAGCTCCCTTTCCCTTAGTTATTCAGAGGGCTTTCACCCGCATCCGAAAATATCATTTGCCACCGCCACGTCGGTGGGAATGGCCAGCCTTGAGGAATATATGGATGTCACCGCCACCGAGTATCCGGGAGACTTGTCTCATCTGAAAAAAGAAATCAACGCCGCTCTGCCTGCCGGATTGGAGATCACAGATATCCAACTGCTTTCCTATGTCGCCAAAGATCTGGCCCGGTCACTTTACGGCTTTACCTATGAGCTGGTATTGCCTGACAACATGAAAGAAGATCAAATTCATAACATTAAAGATAATATTGAAGGATTTCTGGCCTCAACATCGTTTCCGATTTCCAGACAATCCAAGGGGAAAACTATCACCCGCGACATCCGCCCCTTTGTCGAGGCGCTGACCTTCAACGCCGGTGAGAAAAAAATCACCGCTGTCCTGCGCCATGCGCAAACGGGCTCCACCCGGCCCATTGACATCATCGGGCATGTTTTAGGTTGTTCCGCCGCCGAGGCGCAGCAGATTCAGGTGATTAAAACCAGAACCATCCTGGAATGAAAAAGCATCATACACCGCTGTGTCCTCCGTTGGCGTGACCTCACATGACCTTCAGGTTATTAGGTTAGTCGGAGGTGTCACAATTACTTTTTTGTCATTCCGGGCAAGCGAAGCGCGACCCGGAATCCAGGAATATTAAAGAGTTCTGGATTCCCGCCTTCGCGGGGACGACGTCTGGATGCCGGCCTTCGAGGCTGTGTCACAATGCAGAATGGTCATAACCTTTCAGGTCACACGTTGCGAGGCGCCTCTCAGGCGTCGTGGCAATCTCGTGTATTCGGCTACTTAGGAGATTGCTTCAGTCGCTGTTGCTCCTTCGCAATGACATTACGACACAGCCTCCCTCCATGAGGAAGACAAAAGCAGAGCAGCACCTCCGTGAGGGGAACAAACTGCCCCCTGTTGACGTAAGGTCTTTTGAATTTCCTCTTGCATCACATCGGCAAAGTTGTAATATAACGCCATTTGATAATCGGCCTGCCGGCAAGTCGAAGATGAAGTACCGGTATTGAATCAAATACCCCATCAAACGATGCCGTGGAATCTCGATCGGAGATGTAAAGGAGGAAGGCAATGAATCTTGATGCATTATTTTATCCCCAAAGTATAGCCGTCATAGGCGCGTCGGACAATCTGGGCGGAGGGAAAATGCCCTATTTCCAGATCCAGCAGATGAACGGTTATGCAGGGAAACTTTATCCCGTCAATCCCCGCCGCCCGGAAGTCGCAGGTGTCAAGGCCTATCCGTCGATCAACGACCTCCCTGAACCGGTCGATTATGCCCTGGTGGCTGCACCGGTCGAGCAGTCCATCGACATCGTGAGGGCGGCTGTGCGCAAGGGCATCAAGTTCATCCATTTTTTCACCTCGGGATTCGGCGAGACGGGAAACCTGCAAATGGAGAAAGACATGGTCCGGGAGGCCCGCAAGGGCCATCTGCGCATCGTCGGACCCAACTGCATCGGCGCGCAATGCTACGAATCGAAGCTGTCCTTCAAGCTCCTGAAGGATCAGGAAGAGCCGGGCGCCATCGCTTTCCTGGGGCAGTCCGGCGGCATTACGTCGAGTTTTGCAGCCATGGCTACAACCCGCCATATCTGGCTCAACAAAGTCGTCTCTTACGGAAACCAGATCGACCTTCGGCTGGAGGACTACCTGGCATACCTGGCGGACGACGACAGGATCCGTCTGATCGCCTGCTATGTCGAAGACATCAAGAATGTCTCCGGATTCCTTAAAACGCTCAAGAGGACAACGGCCAGAAAACCCGTGCTCATCCTCAAGGGCGGCAGAACGGAACAGGGTTCGAAAGCGGCAGCCAGCCACACAGGCGCCATGGCCAGCAACTACACAATCTGGTCCTCAGCCGTGCGGCAGCATGGGGGCCTTTTGGTGGACGACTTTGATCAACTAATGAACCTGGCGATGCTGGGCACCGCAAAAAAACTCCCAGGCGGCAGGCGCGTCGGGTTTTTGGGTGCGGGCGGCGGTGTTTCGGTCTTATTTGCCGATCTGGCCGTTTCCGCAGGGCTCGAGCTTCCTGAACTGGGACCCCGTACGCAGCAGATGATCAACGAAAAAATCAGGGGCGTAAACACCTCAACGACAAACCCTGTCGATCTGGGCGCCTTCGGCTTTGACCTCAACGTCATGCTGCATACGATGCAGGCCATGGATCAGGACGACAACATCGACGTGATCATTCCCTACTTTGACGTCGAATACCTCATCCAGGCCGAGATGATTCTCCAGATCAAGAACAGCGCCGACACGATCATGAAAATGGCCGAAGGTATCAGGAAGCCGGTAATTCCCGTCCTCATCTCCTTTTTGGAAAACAACCTGGAAGCGGAGCGCATCCGGATCGATACCTTCAAATCGCTGCGTAAGGCCGGCTTTCCCGTTTACGGAACCATCCAGGAGGCCGTCTATGTAATTGAGACGTATTTCGAATGGGTGGAAAAGCGGACACACCGTTAGAGAGGCAAATCGTTTTTTGGATTCGTTGCAGGAACGGGCAATTCGGGTAACATAACAATTGATTATCTATGATCGGAATGTAGAGGTAAGTTTTATGTCCCCAGAATTCACCTGACAGATAACTAGACATTTCTACTTGCATTATTTCTGAAAAAGACGTTAAAAAAACATCCCCCTTATGTGGCGAATGTTGGATGACTCTTTTGGCTCTGTGCATGTTTCACTAAAATAAAGTTGTAATGTTAATTTGCGGCTAAAACTAATTTATATGTACTAATCATAATTGTCTTAATTGTTGTGAATTGAATGAAATAATTACGAATCTATTGAGATAGGAGGACACATAGATGTCAAAGGTTATTTCAAAAATTTCAGAAAAATTACCCAAACCAACATTGCCTCAACCAATCCATGACGCGGGCGAGAATTTACGCGGCTTGGTTGAAGCAAGCGCATATGTTGGAGAGGCTGTATCGCTCGGGTATAGTGAAGCTATTCTCCAAATTCACGATTACCACCGCCAGCAAGTTGGTGGAATTCCCGCATTATGTTTTCTCCTTGCTACTCGTATGAATCCACAAACGACTCCCGATGCGAGGGTCGAGGATACAGCCGTGATCTTACTGCGCGTGATGGACCATGCCGACCTCCCAAACGCCGAAGAGGCAAAACGTGTCCGCGTTGAGAATGCTCAACGTGTTAGTGGCGAAGTTGGAACGAATTGGGATGACCGCACTGTGATGGACCCGACTACTCATCATCTACTAGGATATGCCGGGGTTCGTTGCCGAGTTATAGGCACATTTTACATGGCTGACCTTACAACTGACTCTGAGCCAAACTGGCAACTATGTTTCGGTTCGGACATAAGCAACTATTACCCTAACCGAGGCTTGAAAGTTTATAAGCCTCGTTCTGAATTCTTGGCGCAAATTGTTAACTTTCGTGACCCAATGATTTTCGCTGGGGCCCAAATTCCTATGGTGCATATTGGCCACGTTCGATACGCATCAACTAATCGGCAATTTCAACATGTCGCCAGTGTGCCCGTGTCTATTACACCAACGGACTTACTAGGACAGAAGACAGCTTTATTTGGTATGACACGCACAGGAAAATCCAACACTACAAAAATCATACTGAAGGCAATCTTTGCCTTGCGATGGGCTGCTGCAAACAATCAACGCATTGGTCAACTTGTATTTGATCCTAACGGCGAATACGCAAACGAGAATGTGCAGGATGCATCGACACATAGTGACAATCCAAACGCAATCAAAAATGTTTGGAAATCCGCCCCAGCTGAGCAGCAACAAATTTGTCAAGATGACGTGGTAACCTATGGTATCTCGACCCACCCAAACGACCCCAATCGTAACCTGATGCTATTAAATTTCTATCTTGATCAAAATCTACAGACGGGAAAGGAGATTATTGACGGATTTCTTGCGAGAGATACGACAAAGTTCATCTCAAATTTCAGAGACGTTGTGTTTGATGCACCTGACCCAAACGATCGATCAGCAACTACACGATATAACCGAAGGGTGCTTTTCTATCGCGCATTACTATTCAAGGCCGATTACATGCCACCAAACAACCTAACACCGCAAACAAGTCGTCTATTCAATGCAGATCTCTTAAATGCGATGCGAAATGGACAAGGTGATGACCCACAAGCATATGCTAATTGCGCAACAATGTTGAGTAAAGCCCGGCCAACATGGGGTGAAATGGAACAGTGTGGTTCTATTCTAAGAGACTTCATCAATGACAGGACATCGGGTTTCGTACAATTTGATGCAAACTACGTTCAAAGTAGTAGCAGCGGATCATGGGCCGACGACGATCTGAAAAAGATACTAGAGATGTTCGCTTACCCGAACGGCTCTCGTCAAATTGGCAGGGTGAGAGACCGACACACACCGAGCACTACATCTGATTATGCGGACGATATTTACGAACATTTGCGGCAGGGCCGTCTAGTGATCATTGACCAGTCTAGCGGTGACGCTGAAATCAACAAGGCCGCGGCTGATCGTGTAATCCAAAAGATTTTTGATCGAAACAAAGAATTGTTCCGTCAAGGGCAACAGCCGCCTCAGATTCTCACATACGTTGAAGAAGCTCACAACATATTGCCACCATCCAAAGAAAATGATTTGAAAGATATTTGGGTGCGGACAGCGAAGGAGGGTGCGAAGTATAATATTGGATTGGTATATGCGACACAGGAGGTATCTTCGATTCAGAAGAACATTCTGCGGAACACGGCAAACTGGTTCATCGGCCATCTGAACAATACGGATGAGACAAGAGAACTTCGAAAGTTTTATGACTTCGCTGATTTCGAAAGCAGCATCCTGCGGGCATAGGACCGTGGATTCATACGAATGAAAACACTTTCAAATCCATATGTTGTGCCCATTCAAGTCGAACGATTTAACATTCGAGAGAGATAAAATCTATGCCTTATGAAGGAGAATACTCCCACTACCAACCACTGAAACGTATAGTCGAATCTGAACGTGTTCAACAATTACTTCGGCGATCTCGCGTGCTTGATTCGTCGACGATAACACAACAGGCGACACCGCAAACGCCACCGATAGCTGACTCAACACTTCCCTCTCTCGTGCTAGCAATCGATGGTAGTCATGCTGAGGTAGATGTTCGTAATGGTTATCCCGGAGCAAAAATTGGCTATTGTTCAGTGGCCTCAGTCGTCCTTAATCTTACTGAAGTGGAGCGACTGGATAGTAAAAGACCAGTGAATCCGATTAATTTCCGTCAAACCGAAGATCCGTCATCTGACGCAAGTGCATTACCTGGATGCAACGTCATTACACGTGATCATTTGTCAGCAAAAGACTCTTTTCGTGAAGCAGTTTTTGAACTGTTTCATGATGCGATAGTAGATGAAGAAGACAATACACGTTTGCTTGCAACTTACCAAGCGCTTTTCGCTTTCAAACCAGCAGGCACTATTTCATGTCCATATGCTCATCTTGGTTGTGATCGTCAAGTGACTATCACTGCGAATCTTAGCACGTGTTCCTGTGAACATAGGAAACCATTATTCCCAACTGATGCGTTGCGTATTCACGAGAGATTCAATGATGATTCCGGCAGCAATGGAGAGGCTTTTGGATACGTGATGAGTGTCTGGGAAAGACTGCTTCTGATTCATTTGTTACGCTGTTTCGAACAGCGTAACTGGCTTGATCGGCTGAACAATATTGCTTTTTTCCTCGACGGTCCGCTGGCGATATTTGGGCCACCGGCATGGCTGAGCGCTGCAATTAGTCGCGAACTGCAACGTTTGAATATGGTTGTGCGAGAAAAGACTGGTAACGACATGACTATTGTTGGCATAGAAAAATCGGGAAACTTCGTAGCGCATTTCGACGAAATTGATAAATTGGAGGATGGAGGCCAGCTCTTTCAACCAAGGACATACTATATGCCAACCGACAGTTACATTAAACAACGAGTGATATTCTCAGACAGTATTAAACGCTATGGTGCGGATACTTATTTTGGACGAAAGTTTTTCTACAAGACTAAGAGTGGAGCTCACATTGTTGCTAGCATACCTTTTCTCACACCGGAACAAGATTCACTTTTAAATGATGATCCCTCGCTGTATCCGAGATTCGGTACAGTATGTGCGCTGCTCGATAAACTGGTGACATCTCGTTTCCCGAATGCACTCAGCCCAATTGTGAGCGCACATGCCCACGCTTCTATCCCTCTGCATTTAGGGCAGAAGGTTCTCAAACAGCTAGCGCAAGCGCTTATGCGAGAAGGAGGATAATGATTAGCGAGGGTCGACTTTCTCATTATGATACTCCTGCAAGTCGTTGGGCTGGGGTCGGTCCATACTACGCCATGTTTCCTGTAAGCTTTGCCACTGATGCAGTGAAGGAATATACAAAGCCAGAGGACTGCGTTTTCGATCCGTTTGCTGGCCGTGCTACTGCGCTATTCGCGGCGGCTTCGGAAGGCCGTTTTGGATTAGGCATTGAAATTAATCCTGTGGGATGGGTTTACGGAAAAGCGAAACTTCAAACGGCCGAACGCGATGATGTCGAGCAACGAATTATATGGCTTGGTAAAAAAGCTAAAAATTATCGAGCCGCTGCAAAAAAACTACCATTATTTTACGATTACTGCTTTTGTCCAAAGGTTAAAGAGTTTCTTTTAGCAGCTCGTGCTTTATTAGATTGGCGCCGTAATAAGACGGACTGGACGACTATGGCGTTGCTTCTAATTGACTTACATGGCAAAAGACAGAATGCTTTTTCAAATCAGATGCGACAAACTAAAGCGATGTCGCCGCAATATGCGATTGACTGGTGGAAGGAACGGAATTTCGAACCACCAGAACGTAACCCCGTTGAATTCATGTTTAAGAAAGTGGCGTGGCGATATGCTAAGGGACACTTGGACTCTGGATCGGGACACATTTACTTAGGTGATTGTCAATCCATTCTTAACCTCTGGGAAAAGCACCCTCCAAGAATGAAGGCTAATCTGCTTCTCACGTCGCCACCGTATTATGGTGTCACGGATTACTTCTATGACCAATGGTTGCGTCTATGGTTGCTCGGTGGCCCAGAGAGGCCCCATAGCAATAGAGCCCTCTGCAAACGAAAGTTTAGCAATAAGAAACACTATACTAGTATGTTATTCAACGTATTTGCAAAGTCAAAATCACTTTTAAAGCAAGATGCAGTTGTGTTTGTGAGAACTGATGCGCGCCAGTTTACGAGGGAAGCAACCATCAAAACTTTAGAGACCGCATTCCCTAATAAGAAGATACGCAGTGAATATTTCTCGCTACCTAGTTTCTCACAAACGGCATTGTTTGATGCGGACTTGGAATCAAAAGGTGAAATTGATTTCGTAATGTGGTAACAAATTTAATTAACTGAAAGAAAATATCCTATTTATACACAGCGTCTTAAATAATTGCGCATAAACGATGTAACTGGAGATTGGGTTGAAGCCACTTTGCAAACTGG
>MWDG01000007.1 GCA_002070455.1 Deltaproteobacteria bacterium ADurb.Bin151 | reverse complement strand
TAATTGTGCCGGAAGCGGATAGACCATGCCGAGTTTCAGATAGGAGAAATCCGGGAAAACCTCCTTGGCATAGTTATACGGCATGCCGGCTGTGATGATCCCTACTTCCGGATCATTGATTTCCATTTTATTTTCAGGGAAATTTTCCACAAAATTTTTCAGGGCAAGCTGACGTTTTTCGACTTCAACGCGTCTTATGCGGGCATTGATGGGCACCATAACGTATTTTTCAGCGTGATGAACCAGCCTTGTCGCGTCTTGGGGCATCTCCGGGTCCTTCAGAGTAACGACGGATTTGGAATGCGCAACTCTGGTGGTTGTTCTGAAAAAGACCGGAGTATCGAATTTTTCACTGATTTCAAAGGCATATTTGATAAAGTTTTTGGCCTCCTGTGGATCGGCAGGCTCCAGCATGGGAATTTTGGCGAATTTCGCGTAATTGCGGTTATCCTGTTCGTTTTGAGAACTGTGCATCGAGGGATCATCGGCACTGATGATTACCAGCGCTCCCTCAATGCCCGTGTAGCTGACGGTAAAAATAGGGTCGGCGGCAACATTGACACCGACATGTTTCATTACAGCCAGTGCTTTTGCACCACCCAGGGCAGCTCCGATTGCAACCTCCACGGCGACCTTTTCATTGGGGGCCCATTCGGCATAAACTCCATCATATTTGACAAATTCTTCCATGATCTCCGTGCTGGGAGTTCCGGGATAAGCTGCGGCAAATCTCACACCTGCTTCATAAACACCGCGGGCAATGGCTTCGTTACCTGACATGAATACTTTTTTCAAATGCGTTTGCCTCCGTATGCTTTTGACCCACAATATACGATGATTGATATCGACAGGACATCACGACACGAGATAGTCCGAAGTTTATTGCGGAATATAGTTTTTTGTCTACGTACGTTTATCAATCTTTTCAAGATCAACCGAGAGAGGATATTTTACGCTTAATGAGAATGGAAGCCGCTGGCTCGGTTGTTTTTTCCAGGGCTTTTTTATAGTATTCTACAGCCTTTTCTTTATTATTTAATTCTTCATAAGCACGTGCAATATTACGCAAGCCGATTGTTTCAAATCCGGCATGATATACGTTTTGCGCTTCTTCAAAATATTTAAGCGCCTGACTAAAATCCTTTTTCGTTTCATAAGCATATCCCAGCGATGTTAAGGCAAGAAATTTTACACCTGTCTTGTCGGATCCTGCTTTTCCCACAAATTTTTTATAGGAACTGATCGCCTGGTCCATCTCTCCTTTGTTATAATAAATATTCCCCAGATGATAGTTGGCCATCCGGCCACTCCAGCTGGAAGGATATTGTTCAGACAAGTTTTTGAATAACTTTATTTTCTCATTGATGTTATCCTGCTTTTCTTCATTTTGTAAGACATTCCCCTGTGCCTTCATGTAAAGCTTCAGGGCGGAATTGGAATAATGGCTCCAGTAAAAATAGATTCCCATGACAAGGATCACGGCGCAAAGTAGCGCTGATGCGGTAACAATCACCCGAGTCTGATTTTCAGCAATATAATCGCCAAACTTTTCAAAGGTGGATTGAAATGCGTCGGGACTTTTCAGATCTTGTTTTGTTAACTTTTCAGTCATATGATTCCCCTTTATTAATATGATATTTTTCAGCCAGCTCCAGCAACAGCTTAGGCATTCTTCGAATCTTTCCCTCCATACTTGTGCAGGCGTGTATGGTATAACCTTCCACTAAAAGCTTTGAACGGTTTTCGTCCCAGATTCTGGAATTGAATTTCATGCTTGCTCTTTTAATATAATCAAAACTGGTTTCAATGATCACCAGATGATCATATTTGGCAGGAGCCAGATAATGACAGGCTACTCTGGTCAGCGGAAGAAGAAGTCCCAGTTTTTCCAAATCCACATACGCAAGACCCATTTGCCTCATCAATTCGTTACGGCCCAGTTCGAACCATCGTATGTAATTGGTATGGTAAACAATACCCATGGCGTCGGTATCCGCATAAATCACACGAACTTTGGTAAAATTACTTTCCAAGAAGACTGCTCCAGTTCTGAATGAATTTATCCATCAGCAAGTAACCCGGTGAAACCAGAAGGCCGCTTTCTCTGGCGGCGGATTCGGTGAAGCAACCTCCGGATTCCCTGTTTTCATCTTTGACAGACGACAGTACGGCAAAAGGACTCGGATCTCCAACATGGGTTTTCAACTCCAATGGTGTCGGGTGATCGCTTAAAACCAGAATTCGATACTCGTCGCCGAGTTTACCAATATTATTCACGATCGGTCCCACAATTTTTTCATCAAAAAATTCAATGGCTGTGATTTTTCCTTCTGCGTTGCCTTCATGACCCATTTCGTCCGGGGCTTCCAGATGCAAAAAGACAAAATCCATAAATTTCAGGGCGTCGAGCGCCATTTTTGCCTTGCCTTCATAATTGGTGTCGATATATCCGGTAGCTCCCTCAACGCGCAACGGCTTTAAACCGGCATTTACTCCCAGTCCATTCAGGAGATCAATGGCCGATATCATTCCTCCTGCCAGATCATACTTCTGTGTCAAGGGTACTATCTGTGGCTTTTTCCCCTGCCCCCAAAGCCAGATGGAATTTGCCTGTTTTTTACCGTTCTCCAGGCGCCTGATGTTTACCGGATGGTCCTTGAGGACTTCTGCCGCCTTCCTCATGATCTCTTGAACTTCCGCAGAAAAATCCCCTGAAGGAAGATAGGGGGAAATCGCTTTTCCCGGAATATCATGAGGCGGTGTAGTCTGCGGAGACCCGGTTGCGTTTCTCCAGACCATTAAATGACGGTAACCTACACCCGGAAAAAACTGCACCTGAGACGAGCCGATGCTCTTATTGATATGCTGGATAATTTCCCTGGCTTCCACGGAAGTAATATGACCGGCTGTGAAATCATCCATGAAAGCTTCATCTGTATCCTGGCTTCCGATGGTCACAAGATTACAGCGGTAAGCGATATCATCAGGGTTCAGGTTGATCCCCATGCTGGCGGCCTCCAATGGACCACGGCCGGTATAAGTTTCTTTTGGATCATATCCCAGCACGCTGAGATTGGCCACATCCGACCCCGGAGTGTAACCCTCGGGTACTGTATCTACAAGACCCAGGGTACCCTGTCCTGCGATCTGATCCAGAAAGGGAGTGAAGGCACATTCGAGCGGTGTTTTTTCCCCGAGTTTCTGGCTCGGATAATCCGCCATGCCATCTCCTAATAATACGATATATTTCATGATATATTCCTGAAATCCTATTCTAACTTAACTCGTCTTCGATGCGAATCAACATCGTTTTGTCCTTTACGATTTCAAGCCTGTCGATTTTCTTCAACGCCTGGCGCACATCCTTTTCCTTCGCCTTGTATGTTGTCATAACAATCGGTACGGGACCTGCTTCCTGCCTGGCCTTCTGGATGACGGATGCCAGGCTGATATTGTGTTCTCCGAGAATGCCGGATATTTTTGATAGAACACCCGGGCGGTCCAGAACGGAGAAACGAAAGTAATACTTCGTTTCGATATTGTCCATCGGGACCAGATTGATATCTTTCATCCCGGTTTCGGTAATGGATCTCAAGGGGACTCGACCGGAAATCCCTTTCATGACATTGCGGGCGCTGTCCAGAATGTCGCTGAAAACAGCACTCGCTGTCGGCATCATGCCAGCACCCTGACCAAACAGAAATACCGGCCCGGATGCGTCACCGACCAAATGAAACGCATTATAATTTCGGTTTACATTTGCCAGCAGATGTCCGGAAGAAATCATTGTCGGGTGGATTCTGGCTTCCACGGCATTGCCTTTGAGCATCCCGATTGCCAGAAGCTTGATCCGGTATCCCAGTTCTTTCGCAAACGCAATGTCCTGGCTGCTGATTTTGGTAATACCCTCAACATAAATATCCTGGAGTTTGACTTTTTTGCCGTAGGCCAGTGAAAGGATGATAGCCATCTTATGCGAGGTGTCGATTCCTTCGATGTCAAATGTAGGATCCGCTTCGGCAAATCCAAGTTGCTGCGCTTCCTTCAGAACGGCGTCAAAGGGTTTACCCTCGTCAGTCATCTTGGTCAGAATGAAATTACACGTCCCGTTCATGATGCCTATAATGGAATTGATATGGTTGGCAACCAGGGCTTCCTTAAGTGTTTTGATGATAGGAATTGTACCTCCCACGCTTGCTTCAAAACCGACATCGACATTTTTTTTCTGGGCCGCCGGGAATATCTGATTGCCATAAGTTGCCAGCATTGCCTTATTGGCGGTAACGACATGCTTGCCTTTCTTAATGGCCTCCAGCACGAAGGTCCTGGCCGGTTCATAGCCACCCATCAGCTCAATCACGATGGAAATTTCGGGATCATTGATAATATCACGCGCGTTGGTGGTCAGGATCTTTTTGGAGATTTTAACGCCGCGGGATGCGCTGATATTCACATCGGCAATCTTCTTTAAAACCAGTTTCGCGCCCAGTTTCCCTGAAATAAGTTTCTCGTTTTGTTGCAGGAGCTTTACAACCCCTGTTCCGATATTCCCAAAACCAATCAGACCGATAGAAATCTTCTTCATGATAATCCCCTCATATCCTGCAAAAACGCAAAATCAGACACCTTCAACACCATTTTAAAATTTAATTACCTATAACAAACACGAACGTTTTGTCAATTATATAAGAGATGAAAACGAATATATTGATGGGAAGGAAATCATCGGAGAATCTGCTGATAAACTTCATCGTGCAGCGGGGTGGGAATTCCGGATTCCCTGCCTGCCCGGCATAAAAATCCCGTCAGGGTGTCAACCTCTGTCTGCCGGCCTTTTTCTTTGTCCAGCTGCATGGAGGTTTTTGCGTCAGAGGCAAAGCGACCGGCCATTTCCATCGTCCGGTCCACTGCATTTCCAGGCAGATAGACTTTTCTTGCTCTGGCCACGGCAACCACTTCTTCCATCATTCCCTGAAGTTTTGCTTTAAGCACGGCATTGGACATAAGGGCGCCGTATGTCTTTCCGGTGGCCGCCGTAAGCGATCCCAGCGGACACATCAGGAGATATTTTTCCCATAGGGCTTCAGATATCTGTCCTGTCAATTTTGCGTTGATTTTCGCCCGGAGCAAAATATTCAGAACAGCACTGTATTTCAGGGAAGATTCATCGTCGTCCGTGCCAAAAATCAGTTTACAGGCCCCGTCTTCCTGACGGATAACGCCCGGCTTGTCAATATGGCTGATAATATATACACAGCCCCCGATGATGTCCGTGTCCGGCAGGATCAACCGCAGTCTGTCGGCGCTTTCCACGCCGTTCAAAAGAGGGATTACGACAGTATTTTTGTGAATATTTGTTTTTACGCTATGCGCTGAATCTTCCAGTGAATAACTTTTCACACAAAAGAAAACAAGGTCAAACATGCCGGCAACAGCCGGATTATCCGTGGCAATATTCGGCCATGCGACATAATCTCCCTCCCGGGTGAATAATTGCAGGCCGTTGTGCTGGATTGCATGCAGATGCTCTCCGCGGGCGATAAAGATAATTTCATGACTGCCGGCAGATGCATACTCTTTCGCCAGCTTCCCTCCGAAATATCCTCCTACGCCTCCGATTCCAACAATCCCGATTCTCATTTCCTCTATCCAAAATCAGACTGAACCCGTGCAAGATCGTCGTGAATGGTTAAACTGCCGGGTATTATTTTCCTCTTGGAGACGTCCCTGTATCATCAATTAAGAGTCTGAACAGCACGTAACCCCGGTCTGCAAAAAGCCTTTCTGTTTTTATTCCCGCCTGATTCAGTTTTGTAAGATAGTATTCCGTTGTAATGCCGACCTGGATATTCTTTTCCTGAAAAAGTTTTCTTAATCCCTCGGGATAATGAATACTGGCATCGACGGTTTTACGATGGGAATAGAAATTCACACTTGGACGGCTTCCGGCTTCCAAAAGCACAATACGACCGTTTTCAGGGGTTTTGAGCGACGCCTGTTGGGCCACTTTTGTGAGTGGGCGGTTGACGAGGCCGTCATACACAGGCAAGCCGACCAGGAAAAGAATGCCGGTAATCACGAGAGCGGAAATGGAAAGCGCCGTAAAAAGGGATGACGGCGATTTTTTCCTTCCTGCGATTACCAGAAAAAATGCTGTCATGATAAAAATTGCGCCGCAGATATAAGGCGTATATCCCAGATGGATAGGTTCTGCCAGAATCGGCGCCTTCAGGGCTTTTTCCCCAAGTATTTGTGGCAGATATGCGACAATTGCCGGGGCGATAAAACAAAAGATACCAAGCCCAAGGACAAGAAGCACCGCAGAATATTGTGCTGCCAGCCAGCCATATTTCCCCTTTATTTTATTTTGATCAAAGATGGTTGCTGTCAGCAGGGCAATGCCGGGCAGGGCCGGACAGATATAGTTGGGCAGCTTGGTGGCGGCTATAGAGAAGAAAACGAACGTAACCAGTGAAAAAATGAGAAAGAAACGGAGAAATCGGACACGCTCGTTTGAAGAATCTCTGTATGGACTATGATAAGCGGCAAGCGGTGTAAAGGCGCTCCAGGGCATGAAACCGGCCATGAAAACGACCAGATAGAAGTATATCGGACCAGAGTGGCCCTCCATTGGTTTTGAGAAACGCTGAAAATGATGCTTTATGAAAAGCTCTTTCATAAAGGAAAAACCTTCCGGATGGTTGAATCCCAGAAGAAGATACCAGGAAAAACCGATGGCGACCAATATGATGATTCCCGGAATCAGCCATGAAGGTTGAAAAAGATTACGCAGCCGGCCAAGGGTAATCAGATAGAGAAACACAGCGACTGCGGGAAAGAGGATTCCAATGGCTCCTTTTGTCAGCATGGCCAAGCCCGCAAATGCGCAGGCGGCCCAGAAATATACTGTTCCGGATTCATTCTGTGAGGATCGTTCTATTGCTTTCCATGCAAAGTAAAGGCAGAGCGTAAAGAAAAGTGTAAGCAGCATGTCTGTCATGGCAATGCGCGACAGATAAACAAATAAAATGGAACTTCCTAATATGAGCGACGCCCTGAAAGACGTCTTTGCCCCCAGTGGTTTTTTACCGATCAAAAAGATCAGGAGCACCAGGGCGATTCCCGCCAGCGCGTTAACGATGCGTGCCCCGAACGCATTGATACCGAACAATTTGTAGCCGAGCATCTGTCCCCAGTAAAGCATGGGAGGTTTTTCAAAATTGTTCTCACCGTTTAAGGAAGGAACGAGATATTCGTTCTGCACGAACATCTCGCGGGATATCTCTGCATAAAAACCTTCATCGTAATCAATCACGACAGGTTGGTGGAGACCCGCCATATATAAAATGCCGAATATGGTCAAAAGCAGGAATAGCCGGGCAATGTCAGGATTTTTCTTGATGAGAGATTTCATCTTCAGATGCGCTCTTTATGATCCAAGCAGATATTTTTCATAAATCTTTCGGGCCGGAGTGCGCAGGTAAAGGCACAGAGTCAGAAATTCACCGCCCCCCTTGATGAAATGCTTGGGCCTGATATTGGAACCCTGCACTTCAAACCATTCATCCAGGGGATACTCCACCCACCGGGAACTGATTTCATCAAGAGGTTTTCCTGTGACCATGGGGAACCTGGCGAACATCTCCACATCAAAAGTCCAGTGGACCTTAAAGGGTTTTTGAAAAACCTTCTTTAAGGAATCAGAAACCCTGAATATTTTAGCTCCGCACTGGGTGTCATAAATATTGATATTCAGCAAAAGTGACGCACAGGTGGCAAATATTCTCCCCAAATAGTGCCTGGCCGCTTTTCTTTCGATATTTCGTCCGAGCAGTCTTACCCTGGAGCCCATAACGATTTGCGCGTTTCTGGAATCCAGCAACCGGCAGAAGTCTTCAATGGCGTTGACAGGCGTTGCCAGATCGGCATCCCAGTATCCCACATTATCAAAAGATCCCTCAAGAGACTTGAGCATTCCCCGGCGTACAGCCTCAGCTTTCCCCGAATTTTTTTCAAGATTCAGAACATCTATCTGGAGAGGATATTTTTCCTTGATGGATTGAAGAACATGGAGTGTATCGTCTGTGCTGCCATCGTTGACAAAGAGAAAGAAGAGGTTGGGATTCTTTTTCAGGGCGCCCAGAAAGGCCTCCGTTTTGATTCGTTTTGATTCATTATAGCATGGAACGACAATTTGCGTCTTTTTCATTGGTTTATCCCGTGACAACATCCAAGGTCACCTTTTTTTCAAAGGCTGACCTTATCACGAGCATCATTCAAAGACAAAACAAATTTATTTTATCCGGTCCTGGCCAGATCCAGTTTGCCATGCCATTTCGCGATTAAGGCCTGTTTGAGGATTGCATGCTCCGGTTTGTCCAGTAACGGATCCCGGGCGGCAAGGGCAAAGGCATCCTCCTTTGCGTCATTCAAAATGCGTGCGTCACGGATGATGCTGGCAATTCGAAAATCAGGTAGACCGGATTGTCGCGTTCCCAGGAAATCTCCGGGCCCGCGGATGACCAGATCTTCTTCCGCAAGCGCAAAGCCGTCCGTGGTTTTTTCCATGACTTTTAATCTTTTGCGGGCGTCAGCAGACACTTTATAATCAGCAAGCAGGATGCAGGTGGAAGGGATATCCCTTCTCCCTACCCTTCCCCGCAATTGATGCAGCTGCGACAGGCCGAAACGTTCCGCGTGCTCAATCACCATCAAGGAAGCATGAGGCACGTCAATGCCGACTTCAATCACGGTTGTGGCCACCAGGATGGCTATTTTGTTTTCATGAAAGTCTCTCATGACCGATTCTTTTTCCTGATCTTTCATTCTGCCGTGAATCAGTCCCACCCGGCAATCCGTAAAAATATCCTTTTGCAGGTGATCGGCCATTTTTGTCGCGTCTTTCAAATCAAGATTTTCTGACTGCTCCACCAGGGGATACACAATGAAAACCTGATGACCTCTGGCGATTTCCCGTCGGATGGTTTCATAAACAGATGGTCTTCTGCTTTCGCCCATTAAAATTGTACGCACCGGTTTTTTCCCGGGAGGCATTTCATCGATGACCGAAACATCCAGATCTCCGTAAACGGTCATTGCCAGCGTCCTTGGAATGGGTGTGGCCGTCATGACCATAACGTCCGCGTGAATGCCCTTGTTTCGCAAGGATGCACGCTGCATAACGCCAAAGCGATGCTGCTCGTCGATAACCGCAAGCCCCAGTTTTTTAAAATCCACGCTTTCCTGAATCAGGGCATGGGTTCCAATCATGATATCGGCCTGACCTGACGCAATCTGAGACAAAATTTCATTGCGCGTGCTGTTTGCCATGCTTCCGGTGAGCAAAACAACGCGAAGACCGATCGGTTTGGCCCATGAAGATAGCGTGTTATAATGCTGCCTCGCCAGGATTTCTGTAGGCGCCATCAGGGCGGCCTGGAAACCGTTTTCGCATACAGTGATCATGGCCGCCATAGCCACAAGGGTTTTACCGCTTCCCACATCGCCCTGCAAAAGACGGTTCATGGAAGTCGCGGACTGAAGGTCCTTTTGAATTTCCGCAATGACCCGCTGCTGGGCGGCAGTTAATGAGAAGGGCAGCGAGGCGTAAAACCTGTCCAGCAGCCTACCCTCCAGGCGAAACGAAATCCCCTTGTCCAGGACGCGACCGGATTTTTTTAAGGCCATACCCAGCTGAAAAAAGAAAAACTCATCATAGATCAGCCGGCGGTGTGCCTCTGAACGCGCATCGATGTATGGCTGAATCTGCTCGTCGTGACCCGGAAAGTGAACCGTGAGGATGGCTTCATGAATGTTGAGCAGATTTCTTCTGCGGCAGATTTCAGCGGGGACGGGTGAAGCGATATAGCGTGAATATTGATCCAGCGCTCCATAATACATGACTTTTCTGATGTATTTCTGATGCAGGCCCTCTGTCTCAGAATAAACGGGAACAATGCGTTTGAAATTCAACAGATTTTCATCATCGTCTTCATCATCCAGAATTTCATAATCGGGGTGAATCATAGTTTTGCCAGTATAATTGGGTGTGACCAGCCCGGTGAAAATGGCACGGACTCCTTTTTTAAAGATGCCTGTAAGATAAGACATCTGGCCTTTAAACCACTTTATGGTCAGGTTGGCTGTATGATCACTGACAGTGACTTCCAAAATTCTTTTCTTGCCGTAGTACCGAAATTCGCTCAAAGCAACCACCGCAATGATCGTCTGGATTTTTCCCGCTTCCAGTTTATTGATTCTGCGGATTTCACGCCGGTCTTCATAAGTACGGGGAAGAAAATAAAGCAAATCCTCAATTGTGGTGATTTTCTTTGCCTGAAACCGGGCGGCCATTTTCGGGCCAACGCCTTTTAGATACTGTATGGGCACAGACAGTTTTTCGGCTGATGTTTTCAAATCCGAGATTCTTTCGCTGATCTGCTCTTCTTTCAGTAAAGACAAAGGTTTACTTGCGTCATAGACATCTATGGCTTCCAATAATCTTTCCAGAATTTTTGCCGCTTCGATAATTCTTGTTCTTTTCCCCACGCTATCCTGTGCATCATAATCGGAAAAAATATTCAGAAGATTTCGAAGTGGAGGCTCGAATCTGTTTTCCCAGGCAGGAGGAATGGCGTCGATCTGTTGAGCAATGATTCCGGCCATGGATTTCCCCAAATCTTTGATGTGCGGAAGATTTTTAAAATCATCTCTGGCAGAAAATTTCAAAGGCTGCACGATTTTCTGCAGATTTTTTTTGAACGACTCCATTCAAGTCACTCCAATACAGCTCGCCAAACAGATAAATTTCCGGAAATTGCTGACTTTTTTAACAAATAATTTATTATTTCGCAAGTCAATGATTGACACAAACGAAGATATGCGTTAAAAACTTTTTTTATTTTTTCAGCGTAAAATATAGCATAAATTTATGGAGTCCTATGGCAACGAAACCTGTAAAATCCAAAAAATCTACTTATAAAGACGCCGGCGTGAACATTGATAACGCCAACGCGTTTGTCGAACGCATTAAACCTCTCATTAAAATGACGGCCCGCAAAGAAGTGATTTCGGGAATTGGCGGGTTCGGCGGATTGTTCCGCTTTGACATCGCTAAAATGAAAAATCCCGTTCTCGTTTCCTCTACGGATGGCGTTGGAACGAAACTAAAGATTGCACAACTGATGGATAAACACGACACCATCGGGATCGACCTGGTTGCCATGTCGGTGAATGATGTCATTGTCCAGGGAGCGGAGCCTCTGTTCTTTCTGGATTACTTGGCCACGGGCAAAATCGAACTGGAAAAAAGTGTTCAGATTGTGGATGGCATCGTCCAGGGATGCAAACAGGCCGGCTGTACACTTCTTGGAGGCGAAACGGCCGAAATGCCGGGTTTTTATCAGTCGGGAGACTATGATCTGGCCGGGTTTTGTGTGGGCGTTGTGGAACAGGAAAAGCTCATTGACGGTTCTACCATCAGCATCAACGACTGTGTGATCGGGCTTGCGTCGAGCGGCCTGCACAGCAATGGGTATTCACTGGCGCGCAAAGTACTTCTGGAAAAAGGCAGGCTCTCTCTAAATGAATCTGTACACGGAATGAAAAAAACCATCGGCCAGGAACTTCTGGAACCGACCCGTATTTATGTCAAATCCCTTTTAAACATTTTTAAAAGTTTCAATATCAAAGGACTGGTTCATATTACCGGAGGCGGTTTTTACGACAATATTCCGCGCATTATACCCGAGGTATGCCGATGTGTGATAACCACGGGCAGCTGGAAGATCCCTCCAATCTTTTCCGTCATCCGTGACATAGGTCATGTGGATGAAGAAGAAATGTTCCGGGTCTTCAACATGGGGATCGGCATGATGATGATCGTTGCGGAAAAAGAATCACAGGAAATTCTTGACCGCCTGAAAGCGATGGGAGAAGCTGCATACCTGATCGGAACAATCGAAAAAAAGGAATCCAATCAAGCTTCTGTCTGTTTCACCGGTCAGTAACGGTAAATCTATGAGTGAATTCTTAAAACTGGGTGTTCTGATTTCCGGCAGCGGATCAAATCTTCAGTCCATCATCAATCATATTGAACAGGAAGACCTCCGTGCACGGATTCAAATCGTTGTGAGCAATAATCCGGAGGCATACGGATTGACCAGGGCAAGAAATCATCATATTTCCTGTGCGGTTGTCAAACATCAGGATTATGCCAGCAGGGAAGACTTTGACCACGAATTGATACGCATTCTGAAAGAAGCCAAAGTCGATCTGGTCGTGCTGGCCGGTTTCATGCGGATTCTCACATCGTCTTTCCTCCGGGCTTTTGAGAACAGAATCATCAACATCCACCCTGCCCTTCTTCCTGCTTTTCCGGGAACACACGTCCAGCAGAAGGCCATTGATTACGGTGTAAAGTTTTCCGGATGTACCGTTCATTTTGTCGATGAAGGGGTTGATACCGGACCCATTATCATTCAGGCGGTTGTACCGGTGCTTCCCGATGATACGGCAGAAAGTCTTGCCGCCAGAATCCTGATGGAAGAGCATAAGATCTATCCCCAGGCCATCCGTTATTTCGCGGAAGGACGAATCATGAAAAAAGGCCGTCACATGGAAATGATCAATATCAAAAATTGTGACGCCACCGCATTGCATAATCCGTCCCTGGATCGTTAACAGGAATGCGAAATCCTCCGGAGAAAATATTGCCTCATGTATGATCTGATTGTCATAGGTGATGATCTTTCCTCCCATGTGTCAGCTGCCTACGCCAGCGGGAACGGTCTGAATACACTGCTGATCGCGGAAAGCGGGCTTGGCGGGTTGAACCTGATCAGTGATTTTATTTTCAACATCGACCCGACACCGATCACCGGCCTCGGGAGGGAGGAGCCGGGATTGTCGGTTCTGATAGAATTGGGCATTGTGCTTCCCGAGGACCACGCATCGCCCCTGAACACCGCGTTTCAAATTATTCTTCCTGATCAACGGATTGACTTTTACAGTGACCCGGTCCTGCTTCAAGCGGAATTGACCCGCGAATTTCCCGAACTGGCCCAGGAAATCAGGGATTTTTATGACAGCGCCTCGGATGCGTCAGACGTATTTCAAAACTGGCTGGCCGAATATCCACAGCTTCAGCCAGGAAATCTCAGGGAATTTTTTTCTTATCTCAAGATCCTCCCCTTCATTGTCCGGTATAAACTCAGCGCAGTTCATTTTGATAAAATTTTGACGCAAAATGCGTCTCTGGAAAAAGTCTGGGAGGCACAACAGGCCCTTCTTTCCTTCAATAATGACGATTTGTTTTCCTTTGGTTCCGCTTTTCAATATTGCTCTCCCATGCGTGGTGTTTATTTTTTCCCTCAGGGCAAACAATTTTTATTCAACTCGCTCATTGAAAAAATTGAATCGAACAAAGGGCTTTATCTGAATCAATACCAGGTATCATCGATCACCAGAAAAAAAACAATCGAGGTGGAGATAAAATCACCAGATGGCGCAGCATCCACAATATCCGGCCACAATCTGATTGTGAGCGTTAAGTCTGATGCTCTGTCCCTGCTTCAACAAAGACGGAAATACTTCAGCCTTTCTGACTGGTTACGTCCACTCAAAATCACTTACTATCCGTTCACCATATTTCTTGGCATTACACAGAAATGCCTGCCCGAACAGATGGCCCGGCATGTTGCTGTCGTTTCGGACGTGACGAAAGATCTTTATGACAGCAATCTTATTATTCTGGAGACGGGTCTCCCGGATAAGGACAACTCACTGACGCATGCGAAAACATCACTTACCGCAACGGTTTTCCTTCCTGATCAACAGGAGAAATGGACCCCGGAAGCTTTAAAACATGAAGCTGATTCTATTCTAGAAAGGCTTGATGTTTTCTTTCCTTTCTTAAAAGACCATATTGAAATATTCGATATTGACAAATCTATAAATATTTCATCTGAATCACGAAAAGTCATCAGTCCGAAATATAAAGTGCGAAATTCTCTTTTTACATCGTTTGCCGCCAAAAACAACAAGACCTTTTATGATAATGTTTTTTTAACAGGCACGTCATTGCTGTCCGATGCAGGGTTTGACGGAGAAATCCTCTCCGGCAAAAATGCCGCACTACGGGTCCTCCAGAAAAGGAGTTGATGTTATGAACAATCGTTTCAAAATTGCGAACCTTGGAATCTGCCAGGTGGAGTCCCCCCTGAACATAAGTAATTTCGTCAACGATCAGGACAGGATTCTATTTCATACCCGCCTTGCCGAATATGCGAGAATCAAAGAGCCCCAAGGAAAGCCTCTGTCTGTTGAACCCGCCGGCCCCCGGGAAAAGATTTTTTTTCATCCAGACCAGACAAAGGCCGCTATTGTTACATGCGGCGGTCTCTGCCCCGGTATCAACGATGTAATCCGTTCAGTAACCATGACCCTGTTTTACCGCTACGGTGTGAAAAATATTCTGGGAATTAAATATGGGCTGCGCGGTCTGAATCCGGGTTACGGGGACAAACCTGTAAAGCTTACTCCCGACTATGTGAAGGACATCACCCATATTGGAGGAAGTATTCTTTCGTCATCCCGTGGTCCTCAGGATGCAAAAGTGATGGTGGATTATCTGGAGAGCCTCAATGTCAATATTCTTTTCTGTGTCGGCGGCGACGGAACCATGAGGGCCGCTGAAAAATTAACAGCGGAAATTACTGAAAGAAGAGCGCTAATTTCTGTTATCGGAATCCCCAAAACCATTGACAACGATCTGAACCTGATTGAAAAAACCTTCGGATTTGACACGGCCATCGATAAAACCGTAGAAGCAGTGCGCAGCGCACATGTGGAAGCCAAGGGTGCATTTAACGGCATCGGGCTGGTGAAAATCATGGGCCGTCTGTCCGGCTATATTACGGCCACTGCTGCGCTGGCACAGGGAGACGCAAATTTTGTGCTGATTCCCGAAGTCGGGTTTGAGCTCGATGGAGAAAGGGGATTCCTAAGGGCACTCGAAAACAGAATGCGGAAGCGAGGTCACGCGGTTATTCTGGTGGCGGAGGGCGCAGGCCAGGAACTGATGAAACAGGATTCATGCGAACAAAAAACGGATGCCTCGGGAAATATCCGTCTTCAGGACATCGGCCTGTTTCTGAAAAATGCCATTACCCGGCATTTCCGTGAAATCAACATGGAAATCAATCTGAAATATATTGAGCCCAGTTATCTGATTCGTTCCGTCCCGGCTAACGCCTCGGACAGCATTTATTGCAGTTCTCTGGGACAATACTCCGTGCACGCCGCAATGGCGGGGAAAACAGGACTGCTGGTTGCACTCAGGAAAAATGAATATGTTCATCTGCCGCTGTCCGCGGCCATATCGGGCAGGCAGCTTGATCCTCACGGCAGTGTCTGGCAGAGAGTGCTGGAAACAACGGGTCAGCCTGCACAGATGAGGAATGATCGGTAGGTCTGCTCTGTCATTCTTTTACGGCGGACACAATAATTGTGCGCCCAAGAAGAGTCTTTACAGAATTAAGTTTTTCTACAATTTCCCGGTTGGACTCATCTATGGTCTTATATTTGGTTATTTCTTTTTTCCAGATGAATGAACCCCAGATTTTTATCGGCAGAATAAGAAAAATAAGCTTAACCATTCCCGATCGCTGATATTTGTCCACGGTATAATCAATTTTCCGAAAATTCAGTTCGCAAAGCGCGTGCATGATGTAGAAAAGAGAAGTGGGATTGATGTGACCGGCACAGGACTCTATTTTTCTGTTGCGCACGGGAAGCGGTCCCATAAGCCTGGGGAAACCAAACCATAAATACCTTAATCTTGAATTGACGTTCAAAATATTGGGAGTACTCAATACGAAAATTCCGCCAGGTTTTAAAATACGGTGAACATCTCTCATAATGGCCCGAAAATCTTCAAGATGTTCAATAATTTCGGTGGCTGTCACAATATCAAACGTGTTATCCAGATAGGGTACTTCCTTTTTAGTGTTCAAATCAACAATATCCACCGGCTGATTCGGTAAATTCATCAGGGAATCAGTGTAGTCGCAACAGGATGCATTCGTTTTCAAATATTGTTTCAGATGACGCACGAGTTCGCCGGATCCGGAGCCGATATCCAGATGTCTGAATTCGCGGTTCTTTTCATCAGAATTGTAATGCTTCAGGATCTGCTCAACGGTTGCCGCATGAATTTTTTCCGTGCTCATTTTCTTCCTTTGTGCATTTTTTGCTGATGTGTTCGGATGCCCCTCGTGAGTGCACGTAAACCTGTAGTTGTTTTATCGCCTCGTGGTTTTTTATTTTCTTAATATTGCAAAAAATGCTTGCAAAATAAACTATTATAGCTTAGGAACCACCTACATTTTTTTCAAAGGAGTAAAGCCATGTCTCGTATTTGTGACGTATGTGGAAAAAAGCCGCAAGTGGGCAATAATGTCAGTCATGCCAATAACAAAAGCAAAACCGTCTGGCGTCCTAATCTTCAAAAGTTACGCTGTGTTGATGAAAAAACAGGAGCCGTCAAGAGGATAAAAGTCTGCACGCAGTGCATCCGTTCCGGTTTTGTCAAAAAAGCCAGCTAGTCCGTAGGGTACCACCCGCAGTTCCGGATGGTAGCTGTACTCTGCTGAAGAAATTCCTCATTATCAATGGATTGCAGGGCATCTTGAAACAGGGTTGAAATAGCATCAGCAAACAACGCATTGTCATTTTTCAGGCCGAATCTGTCCGTAAAAAGGCGAATTCGGCCTTCAATATTCATAATCCGATTCATTCTTTCTTTTGTGATGTAAAAAACGGCATTTTTCAGCACGTCTTGTGCAAATTCTTTCTGGATTCCGTAAAGCCATGATATATCTTCACAAAATTGATCACATCTGTGGTCGTACGTGAAGTGTATTGCGTCTTCCAGAAGTTCTATGGAGCCATCATCATGGATATGCTCTAAAATCACCAGATCATAAATCATTTCAATGATTAAGTGCGAACGATAGGCTGCTTCTTCATAAGAGATATTCCTGCCGATGATTTTATGTAATTCTAAAATAGATTCGATAAGATGCCTGCCCTTAACGTACGTATAGCCTTCGGAATGCGGATCAAAACCTTCCCTGCATTGAAGGCTGATCTTCCCGTAATGCGCAAGATCGTCCACCAGAAGATGAAACATGATGTATGCTGTACGTTTATGGTCCGGCGGCGCTAGGATAAACCGGTCGATGAAATGAGTCTGGTTGGCGTTTATATCCGGGTGAAGTGTCAGCAAATCTGGTGCAATATTGTATATATAAACATCGGGGTCGCGTTTTTTAACATTAGATGAATCCATGATTTTCTGCAGCAGGCAGGTATGAGTCAGCATCAGCATGGGTTCACCTGTAAATGACAGGAGGGAATTTCTTTCATCATGAACCGTTCTTTCAGATCTTCGAGGATGCATTCCACATCTTCCGCGAAATCCGGCATGATGGAAATCTGAATAATGGCGTCTCTGGGATCAATCGTGGAAACGGTAACCAGCCCCTCGTATCCTTCCAGTATAAACTGTAAAAGCGCAATATCGCTTGCTTTTATTTTAAACCATTTTCTTTGCATTCCTTGTTTTAAGCTACCATTTATTGTTTTAAAGATCAAGATGATCAATGAATGCTTGACATAGGATTTCGCACTGATATGATAAAAAAAGAAAATAATATTAAAGATGAATGTATGGCCCGAGAAGAACGTTTGCCGGTAACACAATGGAAGCTCAAAGATACCGGCCCACAAAATATGGAAGAATCCCTGGCGAAGGAATTTGCCATCTCCAGGATCATTTCTCAGTTGATCATGAACCGGAAGGTTTCCAGCCTGGAAGAAGCTCACCGGTATCTGTATCCGTCCCTCAACGATTTACACAGCCCTTTCTTAATGCAGGACATGAAAAAAGGCGTTAGCCGGTTGATCAAAGCGATTCATGCAGGTGAAGATGTTGTCATCTATGGTGACTATGACGCGGATGGAATTACCTCCGTGGTCATTTTATACAAATTCATCAAAGAACTAACCAGTAAAGTGTCTTATTACATCCCTGACAGAGTTCAGGAAGGCTACGGACTGAAAACTCCGGTCATCGACGAGTTTAAATCGAAAAATGTCAAACTGATCATTACAGTGGATTGCGGAATTTCCGATATTGAACAAATCGCTTATGCAAAGTCTATTGGTATCGACACAATTGTTTTGGATCATCATGAAATATCTGATCAGCTCCCTGATGCCGTGGCCTGTATCAATCCGGCCAGGTCAGACTGCTCTTTTCCATTTAAGCACCTGGCTGGTGTAGGGATTGCCTTCAATTTTCTTATCGCGCTTCGGGGAACGCTTCGCAAAGAAGGTTTCTGGAAGGACGACCGGTATCCAAACCTCAAAGAATATTTGGATGTTGTCGCGCTGGGAACGATTGGCGATATTGCTCCGCTGGTTGGTGAAAACCGTATATTTGCAAAGATCGGCCTGGAATTGATCACGGAAGGGAAACGTCCCGGGATTAAAGCACTCAAGGAAGTAAGCGGCATTGACGGACAACTGATCGATTCCTTTAAAGCTTCCTTCTGCCTGATTCCCAGAATCAACGCTGCGGGACGAATCGCTTCCCCTTTGGATGCTGTTCATCTTCTTCTGGCGGAAAATTTGGAAGAAGCGAGGCCGCTTGCGGAAAAGCTGGATTTGCATAACCGTCGGCGTCAGGCAATGGAAAGAGATATCCTTAACGAAATTCTCGGCAAACTGGGAGCAAATCCCGATCTGGAAAATATGAACTCTCTGGTTTTTTCATCCGACAAATGGCATCCGGGAGTTGTGGGCATCGTTGCCTCTCGTCTTGTGGATCTTTTCAGCCGACCGACTTTTGTTATCAGCCTAAAAGACGGCGTGGGCAAGGGTTCGGGACGAAGCGTCTCTGATTTTAATATCCACAAGGGATTGCAGCAATGCGCGTCACTGCTTTTATCCTATGGCGGCCACTACCGCGCAGCTGGAATCTCCATAAAAGAGGATGATATTGACGAATTTGCCTGCACGCTGGATGAAATCATCCGGAATTCGGTTCAATCGACGGAATTGGTTTCTCAAACCTTCATCGACGCGGAATGTCAGCTTCAGGACATCAACCTGGATCTTGTCCAGCAAATCTCCATGCTTGCTCCCTTCGGCTGCGATAATCCGGAACCCATCCTTTGTGTTCGTAATATTAGAGCCTCGTCTCCTTCTGTTGTCGGAAATAATCACCTTAAAATGCACCTGGTTTCAAATGAAGCTTCCTGCAATGCCATCTGGTTTGGCATGGGTAAATACCTCGGAGCCTTGAACGGCGCGAATCTTGACGTTGTTTTCTCCCCGCAGATGAATTACTGGAATGGATCATCCGATATTCAGCTGAAATTGAAGGATGCTGCTGTTCTTTCATAAAGAAAGGATCATCCATGGACAAAGCCAAAAAAGCAGCGCTATACAGTGCTCTTCTCTTTCCAGGATGGGGACAGTTTTATCTAAAGCGTTATAAAAGGGGGTTGATTTTTTTTCTGCCCGTGCTGATGGGATCCATTGCGCTTGTTTGGTCGGTGGTTCGCGTCGGGTCCGCCATTATCCAAGCCTCACCCTTCAAAAAAGGAACGGTCCAGCCCGCAGATATCATCCGGGTATCGGTTGATGCCCTGAAGTCGGTCGATTTTTCTTATCTCCTGATGATGCTGCTTCTGATCGCCGCTTTATGGATCTTGTCCATTATTGACGCTTATCAACTTGGGAAAAAGTGTTGACGGTTTCTACCACTGGCGGGAATCCAGAATGATCTTCTGGTCAGGGGGAATCGTTCCGGTTTCCGTATATTCAATAGCGTCAATTTTTACCGTGCAGATTTCGCGGAAAAGTTTTCTGAATTTTTCTTCCCATCCTTTTGTTCCGATTTCCATATCTCTTTTTTCCAGTCTTAACGTTAAAACATCTTCATGTCCTTTTCGGCTGACTACAGCCTGGAGCGGCAGGTTGTTAAATTTCACAGAAATCAGTCTCATCTGACTGGGGGCAATGAACAAACCCCGCACTTTTACCGCATCACCTACCCTTCCCGCAATACCCGCCAGCCGGTAGGAAGTTCTTCCGCATGAACACTTTTCAGTGATCAGGCGCGATAAATCGCCTGTGCCAAAGCGAAGCAGAAAGAAAATATCGTTTAGCCTTGTTACCACCACCTCACCTAATTCACCGGGCAAAACATTTTTACCGGTCGCCGGATCGACAATTTCCACGATCGTTTCTTCGCAGATGTGCCACCCGGATTTCTGTGAGCATTCATAAGCCACATCACCGACCTCGGTCGCTCCGTACATCTGATAAGTATCGATGCCGTACTCTTTTTCAAATACCTGCCGCAGCGAAGGCAGCAGGGGTTCGGCGGCAAAACAGGCTTTTCTGACATGGAAATCTTTCCTGAAATGAAAACCCATTTCTTTGGATTTTTCGATAATCGACATTAAAAAGCTGGGTGTGCCGACATAGGCCGTCACCTTCAAATCCTTGATTAACTGCACCTGAATTTGAGAAGATGATGTTCCGGATGGAACAACCGTCGCGCCGACTTTACGCAGGCCGTTGTGAAACGTGAGCCCCGCAGCGACCAGGTGATAAGAAAAAGCGTTCAGAGCAATATCAGCAGGCCCGATGCCGGCAGCGCAAAACGCCCTTGCCCACAGGAAATCCGATTCGGACAGATGCGGTTCGTAAACCGGTCCCGGTGAAGTAAAAATACGGTCGATGGCCGCCGATGAGTTTTCCAGCCCCGCGTAGGGGATGTCTCGCATCTCCATTTCCACGAGCTTTTCGCGGCTGGTTACAGGCAGAACTTCCAGGTCTTCCCGTGTTCTGAGTCGGGCGGGGTCGATTTTACAAGCATTAAGGATTTGTCTGAGTCGGGCGGACTTTCGATAGCCCAGCTTGACCATAGCGGAAAGCGCCTGGTCCTGTCGTTCCTTTCTATCTTTTAATGAGGATTTTTCTCTGCTGTCAAAATATTTTTTCATCGTTCCCTCTTTCACAGCCAGCGCTTTCGACGGCGATAGGCTTTCACGTCTTTATAAGATTTGGCGATACCCGAGGCTGCCATACCCAGGTAAAATTCTTTGACATCGGGATTGTCGGACAATTCTCTGGAAGTCCCCTCCATAACAATTTTCCCATTTTCCATCACATAGCCGTAGTGAGCAACCTGAAGCGCCATATTTGCATTCTGCTCGACAAGCACAATGGTGGTGTCATGTTCCTCGTTTATTTTTTTAATGATGCGGAAGATCTCCTGGACAACCAAAGGCGCCAGTCCCAGCGAAGGTTCATCAAGCATCAGCAACTGCGGATGCGCCATCAGGGCGCGGCCGATGACCAGCATCTGCAGTTCCCCGCCGCTGCAGTATCCCGCCAGCGACTTTCTTCTTTTCACCAGCGGAGGGAAATAATGATAGACCCTTTCCAGATCCTCTTTATAGGGCTTGCCCGGCCTTGTGGCCGTGCCGACACGAAGATTTTCCTCAATCGTCAGGTATTTGAACGGCTGGCGGCCTTCCAGTACCTGAATGATGCCCTGCCGCGTGATAAATTCAGGGGCCTGGTTTTGTATGTTCACACCATTGTAGATAATGTCACCGTCGGTTACTTCACCGTTTTCGGGTTTCAGCAGACCTGAAATCGCCTTGAGCGTCGTGGTTTTCCCCGCTCCGTTGCTTCCCAGCAACGAAACGATATGCCCCTGCTCCACACTCAGCGATACCCCCTTGAGCACCTGGATGACGTTGGAATAAACAACGGAAATATTGTTTAACTGCAGTAAAATTTCACTCATCATTGATCCTTACCCGATTCAACGGGTCAAACACATTCATGGAATGTTTATGCCATGCTAATAGGAAAACGGCCAGAGCCTGAAATAGGAACGCAGAATCCTCCATAGTTCCGCAATGCCTTTCGGCTCCAGCAGAATAAACAGAACAATGGCCAGGCCAAAAACAAATTCTTTGAGCGGCGCCATGTTCAGACCCATACTGGTAATCACTCCAACATTCATCAGCAGCCCCGTCGTGTATCTTAAAATCTCATTGAGGATGGTGATGAATGTCGCTCCGAAAATCGCTCCGGGGATATTTCCCATCCCTCCGATAATGACCATGGCAATAAATTCCACGGAAAGTCCCAGGTTAAACGGTTCCGTTGTGATGCTGACCATGTAGTATGCCCAGAGAGCCCCTGCAAAACCGGCGTAAAACGAACTGATCCCAAACGACAGCAGCTTATATTTGAAAATGGGGATCCCCATTCCTTCTGCCGCACGGTCATTGTCCCGGATAGCAATAAATGCTCTTCCATATTTACTGCGGATAATATTTACGGCAAACCACGTCATGGCAACCATACATGCAAAAATAAAAAAGAAAAAGGTTTTGTCACCGGCAATCGTCCAACCGAAGATCTTAGGTGCGGGCAATGTGATCCCCATGGTTCCCTTGGTCAGGCTTTCCCATTGGATCAGGACATATTCAATGATGATCTGTCCGGCCAGTGTCGCAATGGTCAGATATAATCCTTTCAGTCTGCCGGACGGGATGCCAAAGACCATGCCGATCATGGCCGTAATCAAACCGGCGGCAGGAATGGAAAGATAAAACGGCACTTCCAGACGGGTTGCCAGAATTGCTGCCGCATAGGCACCGACTCCGAAAAACGCTCCATGCCCCAGGGAAATCTGTCCGGTGTAACCGACGAGGATATTGAGCCCGATTGCGGCAATCGCCAGTATCCCAATAGTGTTAACGACATACAGAAGGTACGGACTCAAAACAAAAGGCGCTACTCCGAAAAGAAGCAGCAGAAAAACGCCCAGGCTGACCCGTCCAAACCATGTCTCAAAAATGGCCAATTCCTGGTTGTAATTTTCATGATAGTTGCCACAGGGATGAAAGGATAATTTCTTCATATGGATTTCCGCTTTCTAGACTCTTTCAATCTCCACCAGTCCGAACAGTCCGTAGGGTTTGACCATCAGAATAAAGACCAGGACGATATAAGGAACAACGTCACGCAGCGACGGCGACAGGTATCCACCGGTAAACGTTTCCAGAAGACCGATGATCATGCCGCCGATAATAGCTCCCCCGATGCTGTCAAGCCCCCCCAGAATGACTACGGGAAACACTTTCAGCCCGATGGCGCTCAAATCATGAACATTTACACCGTTGATGATGCCCAGAACGATCCCGCTCATGCAGGCCACCATGGCAGCGATCGCCCAGGACAGTGCGAATACGCGCCGGACATGAACCCCCAGGGACAAAGCCGCCTTTTGATTGTCGGCCACGGACCGCATGAAAATCCCCTGGGATGATTTTTTAAAAAACAAACCAAAAAGAATGAGGAAAACAATGCTGATGATGAGGGTGGCGGAATAAACCGGCGCAATGTAAATGGATCCCATTTGTAATTCCAGAAATGAAGGCAGAAATTCCGGATACGTATGCAGGTTCCCGCCCCAGATCAGCAGAATAAGACCCTTGAACATCGCAGAAAGTCCTACGGTGAGCATGATAACGAAAATCAGTTTCTCTCCGATCAGCGGCCTTAAGAAGAATCTTTCAATCAGGAAACCCAGGATAAAACAGCCGGCCAGCGTCAGCAGAAAGGAAGCGGCAATGGGCAGTTTGCCCCAGGTGACGAGCGACAGAAAAAAGAAAGCGCCGAGCGCAAGAAGTTCCCCATGGGCGAAATTGAGGACACTCGAGGCCTTGAAGATCATAACAAAGCCCATGGCGGAAATTCCATAGAGCAGTCCCACACAAATGCCGTTAACCAATAATTGCAGAAAAAAATCCATAGCCCGATTCCTTAATCCACGTTGAGTATGTTGATTGTGGTTTCTATTTCACCGATTCGTCCGTCCCGGTAACGTATTTTCCCGGTAACCGGAACATTCTTCGCCTGGCCATACATCGCTTCAATAATTTTAATATACAGACCGTAAACGAAACGGCGGCGCACTTTCCCTGTGCGGGTCAGTTCATCATCGTCCGCATCCAGAAGCTTGTAAAGAAGAACGAATTTCCTGATCTTCATAACCTCGGGAAGCTGTTCGTTGACCTGCCGGACTTCCCGGAGGATCAACTCCTCCACGGCTTTCTGCTGCGACAGATCCATGTAGGTGGTATAGGGGATCATTCTTTCTTCCGCCCAGTTGCCGACGTTGCACAGATCGATATTGATGATGGCGGAAATATAGGGACGCGCTTCTCCAAAGGTGACCGCTTCCTTGATATAGGGGCTGAACTTCAAACGGGTTTCAATGAAATCGGGAGAAAAAGCCTCACCGCTTTTATTACGGATAATATCTTCCTTTCGACCAATGATCAGCAGATGGCCGTCCTCGTCAATGTATCCCGCGTCCCCTGTTTTAAGCCAGCCGTTTTCAAATGCAGTTTCCGTTGATTTGTAATCGTTGTAATACCCGGAAAAATTGGCTTCCGATTTCACAAGAACTTCCTGGTCTTCGGCAAGCTTCACTTCCGTAAGTGGCAGGGGCTTTCCCACGGTCTCCAGTTTGACTTCATCATCCGGTTGAACCTGAAAAATCCCCCCGGATTCCGTGAGACCATAGCACTGTTTCAGATTCAGGCCAATTGCACGGAAAAATCCGATAACATCCGGGCTGATCGGATGACCTCCGGTGAATGCGCTGTGAAAATGAGAACAACCCAGACGATCCAGCAGGGGATTGTAAACGGCAAGGATCAGGAATGGGTACAGCACTTTTTCATGCCAGGAAAGAGGCTGCCTGTGCAGTCGTTTGGCAACCACCGACCTGCCGATCTTTTCCCCAAGATAAAAGAGTTTTCTTTTGATGAAGCTTGCATCGGATATTTTCACCCGAATACGTGATGCCATGTCCTCCCAGAACCGGGAAGCCGTAATGAGCATGGACGGACCGATATCCCTGAAATCTTCCAGCACCGTTTCAGGCGTTTCCGGAAAGTTCATCGTCATCGCGCTGCCCAGTGAGACGCCGACTCCCCACATCTGATCGACAATCCAGGCAGGCGGCGACATAGAAAGCCAGTTTTCTTCCGGTTGAATATTTGCATTTTCAACCCACTGGGCCGCCATGGTAGTCAGATTGCGGTGAGACAACATGGCAATTTTAGGGACTCCGGTGGTTCCGGAGGTCTGAATCATCACGGCAATATCCTGTGGAAGCCCCCTGCTGATTTCTTTTTCAACATAGTCCGGATGATCCAATGCAAATTGATTGCCGATCTCGAAAAGTTCGGCATACCCGATCAGCCATGGATCACTCTCATAGGAAGTCATGCCGGTTGGATCAATATAAACAACTTTTTGCACATGCGGCAGTTTGTCTCTGGTTTCGAGCAGCTTATCCACCTGCTCCTGATCCTGAACAATCACGATGGGCGAATGTATGCGGTTAATGGAAAAAACCAGCTCTTCAGCGATAGAAGACGTGAAAAGATTGAGCGTGGTGGCGCCCAGAGCATGCGCTGCCAGTTCACAGAAAAGCCATTCCGGTGAATTATTGACGATCATGCACAGGTTGTCGCCCCGTTTCATATGGAGAGCTGCAAAACCGGCAGCCGTTTTCACTACATCATTATAATAATCATTCCATGTATATTTTTGCCATATTCCGTATGCTTTTTCGCGGATTGCCGTTTTCGTGTCGCCGAACGTTTTCGCGTTTTGAGCAAGCAACTGCGGCAGCGTGGCTTGATTTCTGATAGTCTGATGTGGATTTAGCTTGTCCAAATGTTTCGCCTTCTTTTATTCCATCTTTTGAGCATCGCCCAGATACGCCTTGATAACCTCGGGATTGGCACTGATTTCTTCCGGAGTACCCTCTCCCAGTTTTTCTCCAAAATTCAGAACCATGATACGCCGGGCAATGCTCATAACGATGGACATGTCATGTTCGACCAGAACCATTGTTAGTCCCCATCGTCCGTTGAGCTCCAGGAGAAAACGCACCATGTCCTCTTTTTCTTCAAGGTTCATTCCCGCGAATGGTTCATCCAGAATCAGCAGACGGGGTTCAAGGGCCAGCGCTCTGCCCAGTTCCACACGTTTCATCATACCGTAAGGTAAAGATCCAACCGTCTGTTTGCGGATGGACTGCATCTCCAGAAAATCAATGATCTCTTCAAGGATCTGGCGATGCTTTATTTCTTCTGCCCGTACTTTCGGAGAAAACAGACAGGATCGCCAGAAGCTGTAATGGCAATGAATATGGCGGGCCAGTGTCATATTGGCCAGCACGGTCATGCCTGGAAACAGTTCAATATTTTGAAAAGTCCTGCCGATTCCGACATCGACCAGTTGGTGCGTGTGCAGATGGGTGATGTTTTGTCCGTTGAAAATAATTTCACCCTGCTGGGGATGATAAAACCCGGTGATGCAGTTGAGCAGACTTGTTTTTCCGGCGCCGTTGGGCCCGATCACCGCCATCAGTTCGCCGGTATGCACGTTCAGGTCAACGTCATTGACGGCCACCACGCCGCCGAAACTGAGGCGCAGATTTTTTATTTCCAATTCAGCTTTCTTATTCTCTTGGGGCCGGTCGATCATAATCGAAGGCCGGCTGCGGAATGCTTTCATGAATACCTCGAGACATTTTTTATGCCCCATTTGCAAAGGGGGATACCGGAACGTCCGGTATCCCCCTTTTTTTTACTATTTTTTAATCATTTGAACCTTGTCTTTACCCGGAACATAGAAATTCGTCAGGGGACTGTAGGTTCCGTCTTCTTTTACCCTGACCATGCGCGCCGTGAAAGAACCTTCATGATTGTCTTTCGTATAGGTTACGGCAGGGAACAGTCCGCCAAAGTCTTCATTCTTCATCGATTCCATCGCAGCATTGATCGTTTGCGGATTGATGACTTTTGATTTTTCATAAGCGCGGATAAACGCCCGCTCCATGATCATTCCGACAACCACACCTTCCCAGTAAGAAGCGTCAAAACTGTTTACGGTTTTATATCTTTTCCACAATTCTTTCATCACATCCATTCCCTTGGATTTGTCTGAAGGTAAACCGCCCGGAAACTGCATGATCAGGCGATCCCGGATCAAGCCTTTTCCCATCTTGAAGAAATCGGGGTCCGTGGATGTCCAGGTCCCGAGAAAAAGGGGATTGTATTTAATGCGGTCAGCGCTCTTGAAAGCGGTAATGATCGCCGACGGAAGCATCTGGATGAAAATATATTGAGCGCCCTTGTTCTTCAGTCGGAGCAATTCCGTATTCAAATCAACCGTCCGGGGAGGGAATTCCTCGATGGCCACCAGGTCAATGCCCAATTTCCCTGCGTATTCCTTGCTGGGCGCGTGAATCGAGCGTCCATAGGCGTTATTGTATGTAAGCAGCCCGACTTTCGGTGCTTCTTTTCCTTTGTGGATGGCTTTGATATATTCCAGCACGGCATAACAATCCATTTTGTAACTACCGAACGGCAGATACATGTAGTCAACCGGTTTTTCGAGCAGCTCCCAGCTTGTGGAATAATTAATAGTGGGCACTTTATAGCGCTGGACAATCGGTTTTGCAGCCAGTCCTTCACCGGCGCCCCAAGTGGCAATCATGTCCACTTTATCCTGAAGAACAAATTTCTGAACAGCTGCCTGTGCTTCAGGGACTTTGTAGGCTGTATCCACAGTGATCATGTGGATTTTACTTCCGCCAACACCACCCTTCACTTCGTTCACATAACGGAAATAATCCCGCTGCCCTTTTTCATGAAACTGCCCCCACGTTGATGCGGGGCCTGTGAGGTTGATTGCCGCACCAACCTTAATCACTTTTTTCTGCGCTTGAGCCTGACTGAAACCAAGCAGTAAAACAGCAGACACCGCCAGAATGATCAGAATACTCCACTTTTTCATTTTCCCGTCCCCCTCTATAGGTTTTTTTGAAACTTCTTCTTTCCGGCAAAAAAAAACCGTGAGCAGATTTTGATCCGCCCACGGCTCATTCCCATTGATCATCGGTCATGATACTTTCAGGCAGACCTTGAAGCCGATAAAGCTAAAAAAGTAAAAGGTAAACGCCTGTCTGAAAAGTAAATATTGTTTCAACATCTGTTTGCTCCGACTCATGTTGACGCGGATATAGGCAAATAGGCGAAAAAAGTCAAGAAAAAAAGTGAAAATCCGGAAATCTATCGCCCGCGGCCTTTTTATCGCTCATCCAGTGGAATATAGTGACTCAAATTGCTTCCCGTGTAAATCTGTCGCGGTCTGCCGATTTTCAGCGGCACCGTATCATGCATTTCCTTCCACTGTGCAATCATGCCCGGCAAACGACCAATGGCGAACATAACGGTAAACATGTCCGTGGGAATTCCAATCATCCTGTATAAAATTCCGCTGTAAAAATCTACATTGGGATAGAGTTTCCGTTCGATGAAAAACGGGTCTTTCAGGGTGGCCTCCTCCAGTTCCATTGCGATATTGATCAACTGATCCTGGTAGTTGTATTTTTTAAAGATCTTTTCGCAGTATTCTTTGAGGATTTTCGCGCGGGGATCGTAATTCTTGTAGACGCGATGCCCGAATCCGAAAAGACGAAACTTGCTGTTTTTATCCTTGGCGGCCTCGATACATTGCTGGATGGTCAGCCGGTCGTTTTTGATCTGTTCGAGCATCTCGATCACTTTCTGGTTGGCACCGCCATGCAGAGGGCCCCAGAGGGCGCAGATTCCCGCACAGATTGAGGCATAAAGATTCGCCATGCTGCTTCCGACCAGCCGTACGGTTGAGGTACTGCAATTCTGCTCATGATCGGCATGTAGAATTAATAAGATGCTGAGTGCTCTTTCAATATCCGGGTCCGGCACATAGGGATTCACCGGGGAGTCGAACATCATGTAAAGAAAATTCGACGCGTATTTCAGGTCACGTTTGGGATATACATGCGGATGACCGATGCTGTGCTTATAGGAATAAGCGGCAATTGTGCGGATTCTGGAGATCAGGGATGCGGCCATCAAGTCAAAAGTTTCCGCCTGGAAATCCTCTGTGTAATAGTCCGTGTAATAAACAGACATGGAATTGACCATTGTTGCGAGGATAGCCATGGGATGGGCTGTTGGCGGGAATCCATCGAAAAATCGAAGCATTTCTTCATGAATCATCGAATTCTGCGTTAGGCGCTGCGAAAACAGCTGCTGCTCCGCTCTGTTCGGGAGGTTGCCATAAATCAGCAGATAAGCCACTTCAGTAAAGCTGGCCTTTTCAGCAAGCTCTTCAATGGGAATCCCCCGGTATCTTAAGATTCCCTTGTCTCCATCGATAAAAGTGATCGACGATGTACAGGCTCCGGTATTCTGATAGCCGACATCCAGTGTGATCAAACCGGTTTCCTGTCGCAGCCTGGAAATATCGATGGCTGTTTCGTTTTCCGTACCCTTAACAACCGGCATTTCATGTATCTTATCGTTAAAGGTCAACGTTGCTTTTTCCATTTTTTCTTTTCTCCCAGTGTCAAATCCAAATTAAGAAACGGTGTCAACGAATACACCGAAAATCTGAAATCAATATGACGAAAACATTTTACTGCTTTAATTGGCCAGTGGATTAAAGATGAAATCAACTGATTAAGTATATCATATATTACATAAAAAAAACCTGTCAAGATTTTAAAAAATAGATAACGTTTGTTCAGACGATCATTTCCGGTCTCCAGTTAATAAAATATCCCCCCAAATTCCTTAAATTACATTGACAAATTTGGGCTGCGGACATAAGGGTTTCCAAAAGGTGAAAATGATGGCTCTGGCAAATCAAATAAGTGCATCCCGCTATCGGGAAGAACTTTTAAACAGTATTACGCATGGTACGGGTGTTCTTTTGAGTATCGCCGCACTGGTTTTGCTGATCGTTTTTTCCAGTATTTCCGGTAGCCGGGGTCACGTCGTGAGCTGTACGATTTTCGGCATTACCCTGATTTTATTATATACGGCATCTACTTTGTACCACAGTTTTCAAAAACCAAAGATAAAAAATGTATTGAAAATCATTGATCATTCCTGCATCTATCTTTTGATCGCAGGCACTTATACCCCGTTTCTGGTTGTGACCCTTCGCGGTGTCCTGGGGTGGACGATGTTTGCCGTAATATGGCTTCTTGCAATTACCGGGGTCGTATTTAAAATATTTTTCGTACACCGTTTTAAGATCATTTCAACCATTGCCTATCTGTTGATGGGCTGGCTGGTGGTTTTTGCCATTAAACCCCTGATTGATGCGATGCCGGCAGGAGGGCTAGCCTGGCTGTTCGCAGGCGGTCTCGCCTATTCTCTTGGTGTCATTTTTTATGTATGGAAAACACTTCCATACAACCACGCAATATGGCACATGTTTGTCCTTGCCGGAAGCGCATGCCATTTCTTTGCCGTCCTTTTTTATGTTCTTCCTCTGAAATCGTGAAGCATGAAAACAGTCTTGAATTATCATTTTTAAAGTGTTAGAGACGCTCAGGTTTTATTATTGATATTCTAAAAAATCCGGGAGATCGATATGAAAAAAACAATTTCGGCCATTCTTTGTCTAACAATCATTATTGTGATGGCGGCATCCGTTTGGGCAAAGGAAAAATACACTGTCGCTGTATTGCCCTTTTCACTGCACAGCGCTGATAATATTGAATACGTCCGGCAGGGAATCGGCGATATGCTATCAAGCCGGATTGCCGTCGCCGATAAGATTGTAGTTACCCGTAAAGAAGCAGCTCAGGAGGCTCTCAAAAAATCCGGCGCCAAGGATTTGAGCATGAAGGATGCTCAGGATATAGGCAAAAAACTGAATGCCGACTACGTGGTATGGGGAAGCATTACAAAAATCGGGAAAAGTATCAGCATTGACGGGAAACTGATCGATGTGGCAAGCGGCAAGTCAGACGTGGGGATTTCTTCTGAATCACAAACCCTCGACGAGGTGATTCCGAAGATCAATGACTTCTCCCAGCGGGTTGTTATGCATATCACCGGATCCGCACCGCAAACTCAAGCGGCTGCTACAGCAACGGTGGCCGCCCCCGGAACTTCACGCGAATCGCAAATCATTGCCGGCATGAAAACCGGGGGAAGAAAAGCGACCTTCACTTCCATGATTAATCCGGATTTCATTGATGCCACAGATCCTCTGGCACGTAAAAGAGGGTTCTGGATGAGTCAGCAGTTCAAAGCGGAATTCAATGGAATGGACATTGGTGATGTCAACCGAGACGGAAAAAATGAAGTCGTCGTCATCGACAGGCACAATATCTATATTTACCAGAAAATAGATAATGATTTAAAATTATTAAATGAAATTAAAGGCAAATTCTACCATCAATACATATCGGTGGACGTGGCGGACATCAATAAAGACGGTACCCCGGAAATTATCGTCACTTCATTGAATAATCGTTTACTGAATTCCTTCGTCCTCCAGTACGAAAACGATGAGTATAAAACCATTGCATCGAATATCCGGTATTTTCTGCGTGTTATTGATACATCGTCGGGAATTCCCATGCTTTTAGGGCAAACTTATGGAATTGATAAGGTATTTGAAACGCAGATTTATGAAATGATCTGGAAGGACGGGAAATATGTTGCAGGTGACAAACAAAAAATTCCCCTGGGATTATCCATTTACGGTTTAACAATGGATACGCTGGGCTCCGGCACAACTGAAAAAATCATCGCTTTGGATGAACTGGACTACTTAATGATTATCGACAAGACCAATAAACCGATGAGCCGGATTTTATCTTTCGGGTTCTCTCCGGATGAGCTGATCTGGAGAAGCGATACGGTCTATGGCGGAAGCAATAATTACATCGCCAACATTGACCGTCAAAAACTGCAGTCCCAGGAAGCCGAACAAAACGAGAGCGCTTTTGCCAATTTGCGGATTTTGATGTTTGACACGAACAAAGATGGCAAAAAAGAGATGATTATTGTCAAAAACATCTCATCGGTCGGACGTATTTTTAAAAACCTGAAGCTTTTCACATCCAGCGAAATTTACAATCTGGAGTGGGACGGCCTCGGGATGGCTGAAAACTGGAGAACCAAAAGAATCAACGGCTATGTGGCTGATTACTGTTTCAAAGACGTCGACAATGACGGTGCACCTGAGATTGTTCTGGCTCTGGTGAAGTCTGTCGGAGCTTCCATCGGTTCAAAAAGCCACATTGTTGTTTATGAGCTGGAGGTTTCTCAATAATCATTGACAAACGACTCGCTCTTCGATATAGCGTCCGGGCAAATCCGCAAGCTGTAAACTTTGCTTCTGGAAGCGATTGGCGGTTCCTGATATGCAATAAAATTCTTTTTGCGGCGGTGTAGCTCAGTTGGTCAGAGCATACGGCTCATATCCGTAGTGTCCCTGGTTCAAATCCAGGCACCGCCACCATGTTTTTATACACCCCACCTTTTTCAGGAAGGGGTTTTCATAAAGAATCTCATGAAACGCAAATCAAAACGTGTAGATCCCTGTTTTCTGCCCCGGTCTTTCCTAAAGAACAGACACCTTCAGTCGATGATGGCTTCCTCGCGTTTCCTCCTCCCCCCTCACCGCGTCCTGTTGGATCATTCAAAGAAGTTGATCATCAATACATCGCAGGGGTCAAAACTGCTGGCCCATATTTCCTTGCATACTGCTTCCAGAGGGCTGATCATCATCCTGCACGGCTGGGAGGGTTCGTCTTCTTCAGCTTATGTCCTGGCTGCCGCTGCCTTTTTTTTTGAAAAGGGTTTCTCCATCGCCCGTTTGAATTTGAGAGACCATGGGGAATCACACCACCTGAACGAAGGACTGTTTCATGGTGCACTGCTTGAAGAGACCTTCAGTGCTGTGAACACTCTGGCAATACACGAAGAAAACCGGCCTGTCTATCTTCTGGGTTTTTCCATGGGAGCTAATTTTTCACTGCGGATTGCAATCAATCATTCCCGGACACCGATCAGGAATTTAAGACATGTGTTCGCCGTGAGTCCTCCCCTTGACCCTTACAAGACGACCCTGGCCATCGATCAGGGCCCGGGGATTTACCGAAAGTACTTTTTAAAAAAATGGAAACGGTCTTTGAGACAAAAGCAGCGTCTTTTCCCTAGTAAATATAACTTCACGAAAATGCTGAATGCCAAAACCTGCATGGAGCTTACAGAGAATATTATGATTTATTTTCCGGAGTTTACATCCTACAGGGATTATTTCAAGTTATATACCTTGACCGATCAATCTTTTCAGAATCTAAATATACCGGTAAATATATTTATTTCTGCCGATGACCCGGTTATTCCGCAGGACGACTATGAGTTGCTTCATGAAAGCGGTTTTCTGAAAATCGCCCGGGAAAAATATGGTGGTCATTGCGGTTTTATTGATTTATTTCCATACAAGCGCTGGTATAATGAAATCATTTCAGATCTAGTGACACAAGGAAATCCATGCTCATGATGGACTTAACTCTGCTTCGCCAAAAAGACAAATTTCCATTATACGTTCTGGAAAAATTAAACCGGGTGCCCGTTGACTATCGTGAAAAGCACCTTTCCATCGCTCATTCCAACTCCACCGGCGCTTTGCATCTGGAGGCCGGTGTTGTCCTGCTGCTTCATTATCAAAACTCAGGGTACATTTTCCAGCTCATTAAACGTTCTCAGGCCGTCGCTCAGGCCGGCGACATCAGTTGTCCTGGAGGAATACTGGAGACGCTAACAGATGAAATGCTGAGCCATATTTTATGTAAAACGGAAATGATCCGCATGGCTGATGGCCGGAGTCTGAATGATTTTCAGAACAAAGACGACCAAACAGCCTCTTTGATCAGGCTTTTTCTGATGAATGCACTTCGGGAATCATGGGAAGAAATCGGTTTGGATCCGCTCAATGTATGTTTTCTAGGCGCTCTGCCTACTTATTCCCTGACATTCTTTTCACGGACGATTTTCCCTGTTGTCGGTCTTGTCAGGGAACCTTTTGATTACCGGCTGAGTGACGAGGTTGAAAAAGTGATGGAAATTCCTGTAGACTATTTCTTTCAGAGTTCTTCCTATGCCGTATTGGAAATTGAATCCGGCTCCGAAAATTCCGATCCACGTTACAATATGAAGTTCCCGTGCCTGGTTGTTGAGGATGACAATGGTCATGAAGACATTTTGTGGGGCGCAACTTTTAATATTATCGCAAATTTTCTTCAAACGATAACCGGCAATCCGGTGCCTTCATCCCCTTCTTCGCGCATAGTCAAAAAAATGCTCTCGCCCCACTACGCATCAGGAAAACGCTGAGATGAGTTTTTTATCCATTAACCATACAATTGTCGATACCGTGGTTTTTGATTTTGACGGAACGCTTGCCAAATTAAATATTGATTTTGACCTGATGCGCAGGAACATTGCTGAATTGATTTCCCGCTATGGCGTTGAACACCAGAGTCTGCGGCACAAGTATGTCTTGGAAATCATTGAAGAGACGGCCGCAATCCTGCAAAACACTTCACCGAGCAAATCTCAGGCTTTTACGAAGGATGCTTTGCGTGTCATTGAAGACATGGAAGTGGAAGCGGCCGGGAGCGGAGAATTGTTTGCAGGGACAAAAAAGCTGCTGACCACTCTTCGGGAACATTCTGTCAGGACGGGAATCATCACCAGAAACTGCGTTCGCGCCGTTCATATGATTTTCCCCGACATCTCAGCATACTGCAAAACGGTGGTCTGCCGCGATCATGTACAGCGCGTCAAACCGCATCCCGAACAGCTGAACCTGGCCCTGTCATACCTGAAGGCAAGACCGGAAAGATCTTTAATGATCGGAGACCACCCGCTGGATATCGAGACGGGCCATAATGCGGGCGCGCTGAGTGCCGGTGTCCTGACCGGACGTTGCCGAAAAGAAGATTTTCTGACGGCAGGAGCTGACATAGTTTTTCAGGAAGCAACCGATATCATCCGTCTGTTGAAATAAACGCAGGTCGTTTTTTCGATCATCTTTGTTTGACTTGTTGATGCTTTTTATATACAAAGTCATGCATTTTTTATTGAAGGAGAAAATAATGAATCCCAATGTTTTTCGTGAGTATGATGTGCGAGGGATTGTTGACAAGGATCTTAACGAAGAATTTATTGTCAACCTGGGACGTTCCATCGGCACTTACGCGCTTCAGCATCAGGTCCAAACCATGACGGTGGGGCACGATTGTCGTTTGAGCTCCGAAGCCTATCAGCGGTATTTGATTTCAGGTCTGAACGCCGCCGGGATCGACACGATCGATATTGGCCTTTGTGCAACTCCCATGCTTTATTTCTCTATCCGTCATCTCAATGCGGGCGGAGGCGTCATGATCACCGGCAGTCACAATCCACCCGAATTCAACGGATTTAAAATCTGTGTCGGATACGATTCCATTCACGGTACGCAGATTCAGGAATTGAGAAAGATCATGGAAGCGGGAGCATACCTTTCCGGCTCAGGAAAGCAGAAGATTCAAGATATCACCGGGGATTATCAGAATTACATCCTGGACCACATTAAAATCAAAAGAAAACTGAAAGTCGTGCTGGATGCCGGAAATGGTGTCGGAGGAAAATTTGCCGTGCCGATTCTGGAAAAAATGGGGTGCGATTTAACATGCCTATACTGCGATCCTGACGGCCGCTTTCCGAACCATTTTCCTGATCCCACGGTGGAAGACCACCTGAAGGACATCATTAAAGCCGTTGCCGAAAAAGGGGCTGATCTGGGTGTTGCCTTTGACGGAGACGCAGACCGTATCGGTGTAATCAGTGACACAGGTGAAATCATCTGGGGAGACAAATTGCTGCTTCTTTTCGCCCGCAACATTTTAAAAGACCATCCTCATGCGGCCATTATCGGTGAGGTCAAATGCTCACAGGTTTTGTACGACGGCATTAAAAAAAGTTCGGGACGCCCGATTATGTGGAAGGCGGGTCATTCACTCATCAAAGCCAAAATGAAGGAAGAAAAAGCGGTTCTGGGCGGAGAAATGAGCGGTCATTTGTTTTTTGCCGACCGTTATTTCGGATATGACGATGCCATTTATGCCGCTACGAGGCTTCTGGAAATCCTGTCCCAAACCAATCAAAAGATCAGTGAACTTCTTTCCGATGTTCCTAAAACGTATGCAACGCCAGAAATACGGGTGGATTGCGATGACGACAAAAAAGCACAGGTCGTGGAAAGAATAAAAGCCCACTACAGGAATATTCCCGATGTCATCGATATTGACGGGGTCCGAATTCCATTTCAAGACGGCTGGGCATTGGTACGCTGTTCCAACACCCAGCCGGTCATTGTGCTTCGTTTTGAAGCGTCAACCGCTGAAAACTTAAAAAAGATACGTCATGAAGTGGAAAGTCTTCTGAAACTATAAACAGGAAGCCTTTATTTTTGTGACGATGTCATCCATCTGGCCCAGCGCGTATTCGACGGAACCGGTGTTTAAAACATAAGCGTCAGCCAGAGCGATCCAGACAGATACTCCATAGTCGATCTTCCGCCGGTCTCGCATATCAAATCAATTTTCATGTTCCCCCTTTTGATCCGCTTAACTTTTTTATTTATCAGAAACAATTGTTTTTGAGATAATACATAAATAATCCCCTTTGATTTTTGTTCAAATAAATCTGTTATTTTTTATAAATTTTTTATTGAATATTTTTTAATATTATGCAATGTTTACACAAATGTTTAAATTGGCGATGTAAAGTGTTGTTCAAATCAACCTTGAATAAAGGAGTAGTCATTATGAAGATCGCGTATCGCTTTTTATTTGTTCTTTTGATCAGCATGTTTTTATTTGGCTGCGGCGAAAAAACAGCCAGCGTGGAGGGAAAAATTGTCGACGGGAAAGGAAAAGCAGTGTCGGATTGTACAATCATGTTCAAACAAGTGACACCTACTCAGGGGTATGAACAATTCGAGACGAAAACCGGTCCAGACGGAATTTTTCGTTTAACGGGCGCCGCCCCTTCATCTGATTATGTTATTTCGATCCTTTCAGACAAATGGAAAACAAATGTAACTTCAACCATTAAGACACTTGAAGCAGGCAAAAAGCTGGTTTTAAGCGCACCGATAAAAATTAGATACAATCAAATGAAAGACGGATCGGTCGTCGATACCAAAACAGGACTTCAATGGTTGATCCACCCCGTTTCTGACATCACGGCCAGCAATGTCATGACTACCGTGCAAGGACTAAAGGAAGGGGGATTTTCGGATTGGCGTCTACCTACCCGTGAGGAGCTTGCCGGTTTTCAGATAGAAAAAGCGGATAGTAAAAAACCTGCCGGTGAAGCTGGCATGATTAATAAAACCTGCTGCGCATGGGTGATTGATACTGCCACTTCTGAAGTTGACTGGAAATTCTACGTAGAAGACGAGAATGAATTGTGGTCAAGCAGCAAAGAAACACCGGATAACAGAATAGTTGTCGTGAGAAGTTTTTCCGCAGCGCCAGCAGCAGTAGCTGCTGCTCCTGGAGCACCTGCTCAGGTTGCAGCGCCGGCTGCTCCCACTGGTCCAGCCGCAGCAGAAGGCACTCCTGTGATAAAACCGACTCCTCCCGGCATCAAATTTGCGTCCAGAAAAGCCTGTGCTGACAAAAGAAGAGCTGCCCAGGCAGGTCAAGCCGCGCCCGGTGCAGCACCTGTTGCTGCAACACCGGCACCCGCAGCCACTGCATCAGCTACAGCAGTACCTGTAACGCCGCCCCCGGCCGCAACAAGTGCACCCAAACCGGTCGCTCCGGCACCGGTAGCAGTTGCTTCTAAACCGGCGCCTGTTGCACCTGCGGCTCCCGCTCCAGTTTCTGCGTCATCCCCAGGAACGATTTCACTTTATTTTGATTTAGCCGGCAAGACATTAAAAGCTCAGGAAATTGCCAAACTGAAAGACTTCATCACCAAACATCAGGGAGCAAAGGGCGTTATTATCATCGACGGTCATTCTGATGCATCAGGAACCAGCGCAACTAATCTAATCCTCACTATGCACCGAACAGCTCATGTAGCTTCGCTGATTAATAATATGGGAGTAAGCAAGGATATAAAGATAGAATTACGGGCTTCTGGCGACAGTAAACCGGCAGCATCAAATGACACAGCCGAAGGAAGGGATCAGAACCGTAGAGTTGAAGTAAGTTTTATGGCAAGATAAACGATCAGACAAAAAGCCCCCTGAAAAAAATCAGGGGGCTTTTTTTATTTAAACGCCAAAAGAATCTGTTTCAGAGATTATTATTTTTTACATGCACTCCATGGTCTGTCTTTCTTTTCAAAAGCAAAAATGTTGCTGAAACACGGCAGACACTTTTCCCTGTTTCGTTCTTCACAACACAATCGCCGATCATCAGGCTTCGGCCTTTTTTGAAAACATGCGCTTCAGCAATCAGCTTACCTTCCGCAACGCTCGACAGGAAATTACTTTTCAGCTCTATCGTGGTTAAATCCTCTTCCGGATTCAGTTGTGTCATCATGGCATGGGCAATGGCTTCATCCGCCAGGGCAACTATTAAACCACCCTGCATAATGCCGGCGCCCTGAAGATATTCCGGACGGACAGGCATTTGAAAGCAGGCATAACCCTGGCCCAGATCCTTCAGTGTGATCCCGAAATAATTCAGATAAGGATTTAATGCCTTTTCACCGGATTGAATTTTTTTCAGATAATCATGGTAACGATTAATGATCTTTACCCTCCTCTCTTTTTTTCAGGAATTGATTCACGAAAAATGATTTGAAATCTTTTAAACTGATTTTTGCCGGAAGAAAAGAAATTTATTTTTCCCGCTTCATGATATGAACGGCAGTGGCCTTAAAAGAAAAAGCCACTTTTGAACCTTCACAGATTCCCAAATCTTCACAGGAAGAAACTGTCGTATAGGCAACGACAGTAAAACCGCAATCTAAGATCATTTTATAGAAAAAAGCCTGGCGGATAATTTTCCGGACTTTGGCCTCATAAATATTCCGGGCACTGCTTCTTTCGGGGATAGTGGAATGAACAGTAATATTCTCAGGTCTTATGCAGCAGTATACCGGTTGCCCGTGCAGGAAATCACCCACAGACTCAATATTCTTTCCGGCAACGGATACAACCACCTTCCCTCCACTGCTTTCGGTAACGATTCCCTCCAGGATTGTTTCAGTACCGACAAAGCTGGCCACAAATTCTGAGACAGGTTCATTAAACACCTGCGTTGTGGTCCCCGTCTGAATGATCTTACCGGCCGTCATGACAGCAACATCCTGGGCCAGTCGCAGTGTTTCCTCACGATCATGCAATGCCATCACGGCGGTGATTTTGGTTCTTTCCAGAATGTTCCGCAGGTCTTCGATCAGTGTTTCACGTGTTGGAGGATCGAGGGAATTAAATGCCTCGTCCATTAAAATCAATTGTGGTTGTAAGGCAAAAGCGCGCGCCAGGGAAACCCTTTTAGATTCTCCTCCTGAAAGCGTTTTTGCCGATCGTTTTGCGAGGAAACTGATGCCAAAATAGTCCAGAGACTCCTCGACACTTCTTGCAATCTCAGTTGATGTCAGATGCCGGAATTTCAGACCCAGGGCAACATTTTTGTAGACGGTTGTATTGAGCAGCAGGGGTTCCTGAAAAACCACGCTGACACTTCTGCGCATTTCGGATCGACTGGAATTGCTGTCAATGGGAGTCCCCCGATAGAAAATCTTTCCCTGACCCGGTTTCAACAAACCTGCCATCGTCAGGAGAAGGGTTGACTTGCCTGCACCATTGGGTCCGATCAAGGCAAGGATCCTGCTGGTTTCGACATTCAACTCATCAATGTCCAGTACCTTCACCCCGCCTCGCTGCACGATTAAATCTTGAATGGTAAGTATAGGATTCATCGTGGCCGCTGCCTTTGCTGTACCTGCGTCAGCACAAGATTAACCAGGAATGCCAGGATCAAAAGAATAATGCCCAGGGCGATGGCGATATCGAAATTACCTTTGCCGGTTTCCATCACGGTTGCTGTCGTGAGAACCCGGGAATAACCCTTGATATTGCCGCCAACCATGATGGAAGCGCCGACTTCGGAAATCACGCCTCCGAAACCTGCCATGACGGCGGCCAGTAGCGGAAGTTTCGCCTCTTTGATCAATACCCATACCATCTGAAGCCGGGTTGCCCCAAGAGAGAGGATTTGCAGCCGCAGATTCGGAGGCAGATTTTGAATGGACGCCAGAGATATTCCCATAACAATCGGTGTAGCGATGATTGCCTGCGCGATGATCATGGCATAAGGGGTATAAAGGATTTCCAGAAATCCCAAAGGACCGCTGCGCCAGATCATGATGGTCACAAAAAGCCCTACTACAACCGGCGGCAGCCCCATTCCTGTATTGATTAAACTGATGACCAGCCTTTTCCCGGGAAAGCTGGTTAAAGCAACCGACGTTCCGATGGAAACACCAATGAAAAGACTGATAAACGTGGCTGTCCCCGAAATTTTCAGAGACAGCCACGTAATACCCATGACTTCAGGATCAAAACTGAAAATCAGTTCAAAAGCTTTTACGATCCCCTGAACAATTAATTCCATTGAAAGTTATCTTCCCCGCCCTAGTATTTCCTCAAAAAGGTTGAGGGAAAGCATTCTTGCGCCTTTACATGAAGCTGCGCCAGCTCACTTTCGCAAACCTATTTTCCTAAATCTTCAACCTTTTTCCCCGCATCCGGGAAGAACAGGGGGGAACCATATTTATCAACACCGAAAGTTTTGATAATGTCCTGGGTTCCTTTAGAAACCATGAAATCAGAAAAAGCTTTGGCGCCCTTTGCATTCACTTTCGGCCATTTAGCGGCATTAATTTCAATTACATGATAGATATTCAGCAGTGCTGCATCGCCTTCATTCAGAATTTCCAGTCCAAGATTTTTTTTGGTCGCCAGATAAGTGCCGCGGTCCGTCAGGGTATAACCTTTCTTCTCCGAAGCGACATTTAAGGTATGTCCCATACCCGCGCCGGTTTCCTGGTACCATTTCTGGCCCGCAGGCGTAATGGCGGCTTTTGTCCACAAAGTTTTCTCCTTGGCGTGTGTTCCTGAATTGTCACCGCGTGAAACAAACAATGCGTTGGCATTGGCAATGAGTTTTAATGCTTCCGACGATGATTTCACACCTTTAATTTTGGCAGGATCAGTGGCCGGGCCAACGATAATGAAATCATTGTGCATCACCAGGCGACGATTGACACCGTATCCTCCCTCAATAAACTTTTTTTCTGCTGCGGGTGAATGAACCAGCAGAACATCGGCCTCTCCTTTTTCTCCCATCTTCATCGCCTGCCCGGAACCTACGGCAATCGTTTTAACGAAATATCCCGTTTTCTTTTCAAAGATTGGGATCAATTTATCGAGCAGTCCGGAATCCTGAGTGCTGGTTGTTGTGGCCAAAATAATATTTTTTTGCTTGGGCGCCGCAAAAACATTTGCCGCTCCCATTATAATAAGTACTCCCACAATCAATAATGTGATCGTCCATTTGTTGTTATTGAATAATTTCATGTTGGATCTCCTTTAGATTATGATATTTTAGTTTTTCTGTTTTTTTTGCCATTCCAGAGAATTGGGGAAGAATAACGGTGAACCATATTTTTCTTTCCCGAAATCCCGGATGATCATCTGTCCTTTTGCAGTCGAAGTCATCCATTTAACAAATTTCATCGTGTCTTTGCTGTTGACTTTGGTGCATTTTGACTTTTTCACCGGGATCAACGAAATATAGTTCAAAAGCGCCTCGTCGCCTTCCACCAGAACAATCAATTTGATGGAGTCTTTCAGGGACAAATAGGTGGCTCTGTCAATTACTGTATAGGCCGCCTGCTGATCGGTGTACTTCAATGTAGCGACATTGCCTTCCGCTCCTTTTTCATAAACCACATACCATTCGCCTTCAGGCTTGAGACCGGCTTTTTGCCAGAGTTCCATTTCAGCCATGTGGGTTCCGGATTTGTCTCCGCGGCTGATGAATTTGCCTTTTTTCTCCATGATTTTTTTGAGAGACGCCGTGGCCGATTTTTCTCCCTTAATTGCCGCCGGATCGGAAGCCGGTCCGACAATGACAAAGTCATTGTACATCAGGGGAATTCTCTCTGTACCATAACCATCCGCAATAAATTTTTCTTCGAGCGATTTTGCATGTGCCATGACCAGATCAATCTGGCATTTCGTGGCCAGTTTTAGTGCTGCACCGGTTCCTGCACCCACATGACGCACACGAATTCCGGTCTCCTTTTCAAACTGATCCTCCAGGGCGCTGACAATACCGGAATCAATTGGACCGATTGTGCTGGATAAAAAAATGAACCTGTCCCCGTCTGCAGCCATTGCAAAACTTGCACATAGCACTAAAAACAGCACCAGAAATTTCCCGATAAATAATCTCATATCTTTCACTCCTTTCTCTAAATTGTATTTATTATGTCTGATCTGTCTAGGAATAAAGAATTTTACCGGCATTTGTAAAATTGTAATTCCCTATTTTTTTGATACGGTTTTTGAATTTTTCTGACTGGAGCGTTTCGATGAAAGCCTGCAATGCCGGCTGAAAAAACGTATTTTTGTCGAGAATCATGTCAAAACGTTCGTCAACCAGCGGTTGAAAATCCAGATCCAGAATTCTGGCCACAGCAGCTGACGCAATTCCCACGTCAGCTTCTGACGAAATCAAAGAAAGACCTACTTCAAAATGTGTATACACTTCGTTGTTGTAGCCGGAAATATCATCACAGGCGATGCTTCTTTTTTTTAATTCATGATCCAGCAGAACACGAATTCCCGACCCCTTCTGACGGTTCACGAAACGCATGTTTTTTTGTGTCAGGCTGTCCCAGCCTTTAAAGATGTTTGATTTCGATTTTGCGACAAGAAAACCGATCTGGCGATAGAAAAGATTGACGACCACGGGAGATTGATTCGGACAGTATTGCTTTAAATAAGGAATATTATAATCTCTCGAAGCAACATCATAAAGATGGGAAAACGCGATATCCGTTACTCCCGTGTTCAGTGTCTCAAGACCATTGACGCTTCCGGTATTGGATGAAAAAATATTAAACTTTGGATAATCTTTCCTGATAGCCGTCAGCAGCATATCCAGAACCGGGTCGTTGCTGCCGGCCGCCAGCAGAGAACCTTCCATAGAATTGATTTTTTTTCTGGCCTGCTTAATGGAATCCTGTGCGCTTGTTTGAATCCACTCATCAATCAGATGAACAGGGAAAATCCATTTTCCGGTTACTCGCGTGCAGGGGATTTTCCCTGCTTTAATGAGAAGATAGACCTGTTTTTCATGAATATCAAGATACTGGGCAACTTCTTTCGTATTCATCAACTCTTTTGACATTCAGCCTCCCTCATTAACGAGTGATTCATTAAAACATATTCGCAAATTTATCAATAGAATTCATTACACCTTCTTACTTATTCTTACAAAATATCTGTATTTTTCTGTTTACAAGAATGACAATTTTTGATATATAGCCCGGGTTTAAAATGCAGTGCTGAGAAAACACTCGACTGCACACAGGTGAAGAAAATAAATACCTGCTCTGGTCAGGTAAAATAAGTCTGTATTTAGGAGGAAAAGATGAAGAGAATTTGGTTAGTTTTGCTGTCACTGGGGCTGATTGTAGCCTTCAGTACGCAAGCAATGGCTGTTGACTTAAAGTTCAGCGGCGAATTTTACGCGGCGGGAATGTATCTGGACAAGACAAACCTTCGTAAAGATCACGGTCCGAGCACCGCTTTTTACTATCAGGGTTTGAGAGTTAGAACAGATTTCATGGTTGCACCTGGACTCACTCTGATCACACGTTTTGATGCCATGGAGCGGTCCTGGGGCGCTTCGAGAACTGCACCGGATACAGCCCGGGCCGTTGATTCTTATGGAACCATCGCTGAAAACGAAAACATCGCTTTTGACTGGGCTTATGTCACCTATGCTTCACCCATCGGCGTGTTTGATGCCGGTATTATGAATTATGGAAGCACAGGCACGATTTTCGGCAACAGCAGCCAGCCTGAAGGAAGAATCAAATATACGTACACCTATGGGCCGTTTCTGATTTCACCCGCTGTTTCAAAAACGAGAGAAAGAAGTTATCTTTACAATAATCTCGGTGCCACTCAGGCGGACAGGGACAATGATGTTTATCACCTCCTCGGTGAATACAAATGGAAAGACGGCAAGGCAGGTTTTAATGTCAATTACTATCGGCAGGCCGCGAACCGTGCTGCCGCAGACCCGGTTACCGGTCTAGGTGATTCTTATACCAGGAACTATTTGCTCTTCACGCCTTACGTGATCGCCAAAATCGGTCCGGTGGCCCTGCAGGGAGAATTCAACTATGCGGTAGGCAGAGACAATTTCGAATTTCCTGCTGACGTAAGAGAAGACAGAGACATCCGAAGCATCAGCGGCTGGGTTGACGCAACGGCTGATTTCAAAAAGGTTTACGTAGGCGGCAGCATTGCCTATGTATCGGGTGATGACCCCGACAGCAACAGAATAGAAGGCGGTATCATCAATGGCGGTCGCGACTGGAATCCCTGCCTGATTATGTTTAACTATTATGATCGGGGAAAATGGATCGGTGCACTCAACGGTTATGACGGAACCACCGACAATGGCACCATGGCAAATGCATGGTTCTTTCAGCTTCGCGGTGGTTTTAGACCGATTGACAAGATCGACATCATGGCTTCTGTTTCCTACGCTCGCGCCGAAAAAACTCTTAAGCCTGCCAATACTTTCACCTGGGAAGGCAGAGATTACGGCTGGGAAGTGGATTTAGTCGGATCCTACAAAATCACCAATAACCTGTCCTACATGCTGGGTGCGGGTTACCTCTTCACCGGTGACTGGTACAGCGGAACAACGGCAACCGGTCAGGATGTGCAGAACAATTTAATGGTCATCAACAAGTTGTCGCTGACGTTCTAACCGGTTTTTTAGAATAAGTTTCTTTCAATCCCCGCGGTCGCAATGTCCGCGGGGATTTTTTCTGCCTACAATTGACCCGGATAAAAAATTATGTGGATATAAAATACCCATCCGTATATTGATCCAATCAGAAATAAAGGGACTCTCAAATAAGAATATATTCAATGTTCGCGGCATGTTGCATAATATAGATAATTCTGGCATAAGAATTGATATTGTTCCGTGACAGTTAGCAAGCAGAAGAACAGTGCCCGATGAACAGGCCATGTTTATCTTTATTGAGTTTAAAAGTTATGTTAAGCAGCAAATCTACATACAACTTGCACACGGATTTTTCATCATGATGAAAAAAATATTGTTTTACATCTTTTTATTATTCTTGATTTCCAGTCAAAACCTGTGGGCTTCAGAGACCATTCAACAGGGAAATATCCTTACTTTGCAGCAATGTATCGACATCGCTTTGAAAAACCACCCGGCTATTCAGGCGGCATCCGGGACAGTAAGGCAATCCGAGAGCAAAATCGGCCAGGCCCGTTCCGGATATTTCCCGCAGATTACGTTTAATTCCGGCTATTCCCGCATAGGACCGCCTGACACCTCTCTCAGAAGTGATCCTTATAACAACTATTCCAATACGTTGAACCTGAACCAAACCCTCTTTGATTTCGGGAAAACGTATACAAAGGTCCGCATACAAAGTCTGCAGAAAGAATCATCTGAAGCGGATCTTCAGGATATCACCGCTTCCATTGTTCTTGGCGTGAAACAGTCATACTATTCTTTTCTCAAAGCGAAAATGAGTGTTACCGTTGCAACGGAAACGATGAAGCAGTTCCAGCAGCACTACGATGTCGCCCGTGCATTTTTTGAAACGGGGAAAAGTTCAAAAATCGACGTCACCAGCGCGGAAGTCAACCTTAGCAATGCCAGTATCCAGCTCATTTCCGCTCAAAATGCCCTGCGGATCGCGTTTGTAAAGTTGAATCAGGCCATGGGTGTCGTATCCGCTCCTGAATATGACGTAAAAGATGAATTTGATACTGAAAAAACCGAAATTTCCTTCGAATCAGCACTTTCACAGGCTTATCAAAACCGTCCGGATGTCCTTTCCACCGCTCTGAAACGAGAAGCCCTGGAAAAAAATGTCACTCTGAACAAAATAGGCTATTTGCCCACTCTCTCCGGAAATGCCGCTTATGGATATTCAGGAGATGATACATCCATTGACAGGTCATGGAATGTTGGCGTTGCCCTGACCTTCCCTCTTTTCACCGGACTTTCCACCAAGTATTCTGTTGATGAAGCGACAGCCTCTCTGGATATCGCCTTGGCCAATGAAGAATCTCTCAAGCAGCTGATTTATCTTGAGGTACAGTCCGCGTGGCTCAACCGGAAGGAAGCCCTCGAGCGAATTGAAGCCGGTAAAACCATCGTGCGCCAGGCAGAAGAGACCCTTGAGCTGGCCCGCGGAAGATATGCGACCGGTGTCGGCAGTTCCATAGAAATCACAGACGCCCTGATTAAGCATTATAACGCCCGAATGACATACATTACCGCTTTAACGGACTACAGTATCGCTCAGGCCAGCCTGGAAAAAGCCATTGGAGGAATCAAATGAAAAAAATCATCATTGCTCTTGTCATCCTGATTCTAATTATTTTGGGTGCTTTTTTTCTCCTTAAAAATGATTCCCGAAGCCAGCGATACATCACGCAGAAGGCAGACCGCGGTGATATCCGGTCAACGGTTTCAGCCACAGGGACTGTCAACGCCGTCACAACTGTATCAGTCGGAACGCAGGTTTCCGGTACAATCAAGCAACTTTTTGCCGATTTCAATTCTCCGGTAAAAAAAGGACAACTGCTTGCGCAGATTGATCCGGCATCCATTGAAGCGCAGGTTGCACAGGCTTCCGCCAATTTATCCCTGGCCAGAGCCAATCTTGAAAAGTCAAAAGTTGCCGTCCGGGATACTCTGATCAATTTCAAGAGAAATAAAATTCTTTATGGCAAGAATTTTATTTCCAAAAGCGACTTGGACACCTCGGAAACCAACTACCTCTCGTCCATTGCACAGGTAAAAGCCTCAGAAGCCCAGGTTGCACAGGCCCAAGCTGCTTTAAATCTCTCTCAAACCAACCTGCGCAATACGCAAATTATTTCCCCCGTGAACGGCATCGTGATTTCACGCAGTGTGGATGTCGGTCAAACCGTGGCCGCCAGTTTCCAGACACCGACTCTTTTTACCATTGCACAGGATCTGACAAAAATGCAGATCGATGCCAACATCGATGAGGCGGATATCGGCCAGATAAAAATGAACCAGCCGGTGAGCTTTACGGTGGATGCCTATCCCGAAATGATTTTCCAGGGAAACGTATCCGAAATCCGAAATGCGCCAATTACCGTGCAGAATGTGGTGACCTATGCCGTAATTGTCAAGGTGGACAATCCCGGGCTGAAGCTGAAACCAGGCATGACGGCCAATGTTTCCATTGTGATTGACGATAAAAAAGATATCTTACGAATTCCCAATGCCGCCCTCAGAGTAAGGATCACAGACAAAGACCTGAAAAAAACTTCACCCAAAGGTGCCGGGGTTTGGATTCTGGAAAAAAAGGAACTGAAGCGTGTTCCCCTGAAGCTTGGCATCAGCGATAATCGATTTACAGAAGTTGTTTCCGGAAACCTCAATGAAAGCCATCAAATCATTGTGGAAGTGAAAACCAACGACAAAACAAGAAATACGGGGCCGGGGGCGGGACCTCCCCGTGGCCCAAGGTTTTAAGACCATGGCTCTCATTGAAACCGATCAACTCGAAAAAAAATATGAAGTCGGTGACAGCATCGTTTACGCGCTGGATAAAGTATCCCTTAAGATTTCCTCGGGCGAATTTGTTGCTGTCATGGGACCGTCCGGCTCCGGTAAATCGACCTTTATGAATGTCATTGGCTGTCTGGATGAACCAACAACCGGCCGTTATCTGCTGGACGGCATTGATGTCAGCGATATGGACCATGACGCGCTTGCCGAAATCCGCAATGAAAAAATCGGCTTCGTTTTTCAGGGATTCAATCTTCTGTCCAGGACGACAGCCCTGGAAAACGTTGAAGTTCCACTTCTTTACAGCAGACAAATCCCGCAAGACAGAACAGACAGGGCAAGAGAGGCGCTTAAACTCCTGGGATTGGAATCGCGGATACATCATTATCCCAATCAGCTCTCTGGCGGTCAGCAGCAGCGCGTTGCCATTGCCCGGGCTCTGGTCAACAACGCGCCCCTTTTGCTTGCCGACGAGCCGACCGGCAACCTGGACACCAAAACCAGTATTGAAATCATGGATCTTTTTGTCCGGCTCAATGAAGATAAGCACATCACAATTGTCCTGGTAACTCATGAACCGGATATTTCAGCCTTCAGTAAACGTATCATTCGTTTTCTAGATGGAAAGATCGTAAGCGACAAGGAAAACAGTCCATGATCAATATTCCTTCGACCGTTAAAATTTCAATACGGGCCCTGCGAGTAAACAAAATGCGATCCGCATTGACTATGCTGGGTATTATCATTGGTGTGGGGGCCGTAATCACGATGCTGGCTGTGGGAAAAGGCGCGAGCCATAAAATATCCGAACAGATCGCCACGGTCGGCAGCAACCTGATCATGGTCATGCCCGGTTCGACAACATCAAGCGGCATTCGCCTGGGCAGCGGCTCCTTCCAGAATCTGACCCGCGCCGATGCGGACGCCATCAAAAATGAGTGTTCCTCTGTGCTGACCACTGCGCCGGTCATCAATGGAAGTGCGCAAATTGTGTACGGCAATCAAAACTGGGCATCTACCGTTTTCGGAACGGATGAAGGCATGCTGGAAGTGAAAGACTGGACGTTGTCTTCCGGAAGAAATTTTTATGAACAGGATATCCGCAGTGCGGCCAAGGTCTGCCTGTTGGGACAAACGGTAGTAGACAACCTCTTCGGAAATGATGACCCGATGAATAAAACGATCCGGATCAAAAAGGTTCCCTACACGGTGATCGGCGTTCTATCCGGCAAAGGTCAGTCTATGATGGGACAGGATCAGGACGATGTCATCTATGTGCCGATATCCTCCGCGCAGAGAAACCTGTTTGGCAGATGGCTTCCCGGAAGTGTGCGTCAGATCATGGTCAAAGCCAGAAGCACGGAGGAACTGGAAAGAGCGGAAATGCAGATCAAGGCACTGCTCAGACAAAGACATCGCATCGGACCGAAAGAGGAAGACGACTTCACCGTACGTAATCTCACGCAGATGATGCAGATGGCGGAAGAGGCATCCAGGGTTATGTCCCTTCTTCTTGCCGCAATCGCCAGCGTGTCCCTTCTGGTAGGTGGAATCGGTATCATGAATATCATGCTGGTATCGGTTACGGAAAGAACTCGTGAAATCGGCATCCGAATGGCCGTAGGCGCCAAATCCTGGGATATTCGCACACAGTTTATCATTGAGGCGCTCATCCTTTCCCTCATTGGCGGTTTGATTGGTGTCATTCTTGGAATCGTAGCTGCAGAGTTACTGTCATTGTTGGCTGACTGGACGATATTGATTTCTCCTTTTTCCATTTTGATGTCTTTCGGCTTTTCGGGCCTGGTAGGCATTTTCTTTGGATTTTATCCGGCCTACAAGGCCTCCCTATTAAATCCCATTGAAGCTCTCCGGCATGAATAAAAACTCTGCAAACAATAGGTTGTTTCATCGGATAAATAGGTTGACCTGTCCCCGCTTTTACGGTAAAAACCGCTGTCAGTTTGATTAGGCGTTCGATAAAATTAAAAATCCAACCATAAGAGGGAGGCATAGAGAAAGAGATGAGCATGGAAATTACAGCCCCCATGCCGGGGAAAATCGCCGGTATTACCGTAAGCGTCGGCAATCAGGTGAAAGAAGAAGATGAAGTGATCATTATGGACGCAATGAAGATGGAAATCTCTGTCTACGCGCCGGGCGCGGGAACCGTCAAGGAAATTAAGGTAAAAGTAGGTGATTCCGTTAACGAAGGTCAGGTGCTGGCAATTCTTGAATAGTTCTTATCCTGTCTTTTACAAATATAAAAACGCTGATTCATCATTGAACCGAAGAGTCAGCGTTTTTTTTATCAGATCCTTGCAACTTATCTTCTTGAGGCGCTGAATCGCATGAATTCATTCATCAGCGTCCGATATTTTCGTATGGCGTCATTACGTCGGGCTATGGATTGATTATAAGCCTCCACATAATGCCGGTAATACCTTCTTTCCAGCCATTCCTTTTCAGCCGGTGTTAAATCAGAATCACCAAATGACCTGTGGGGAAAGACACTTTTAAACAGATTTTCCCGGTTGCGCTCAAGGTCTTCACGGGCATCCCGTTCCGGATTGATATTGTCCGGATTTCCGCCGATTTGTTCCAATACCCACTGTTCATATTTCTTAACGTCCAAACTACCGTCCGGACGTGAAATCAGTGTTCCCGTTTTCCAGTTGACAAAAGAGACCTGCCCGTTCGAATCTATGTAGCAATAAACTTCGTTGGACTGAGGCATTATTCTTTGATCGCCGGAAGCCTGTGAGGAAGATGATGTTAATCCCTGCTGCAACCCTGTAATTCGGGACGCCGCAACACAGAAATTCAGATTTTGTCCGGAGCTGTACTGAAACGTCGCCACGCCAATTACCTCCCCGCGCATATTGAGCAGGGGGCCGCCGCTGTTTCCCGGAGAAACAGGGGCGGTAATTTGAATAAATTCTATGGATTGCTGATTGCTCCGCAAGGCAGACACAATCCCGTCGGAAACGGTTTGTTCCAGTCCCAACGGGCTGCCGATGACAATGATTTTTTCCCCGACCACCGGCAAAACTGCATTGATGCTGACCGGTTTCGATTCACGGGATGTCGCATCAGTTGACGCAATCACCAGGTCGGCCGCCGCATCTTCATGAATCACTTTTATAACCTTATAAACATTTCCGTTGATCGTTTTGATTTCAGCCCCATCCGGATTCGGCAGCACGTGTTTGTTGGTTAAGATATGACCTTCCCTGTTGATAAAAAATCCGCTTCCGATTCCTGCGGCAGTCTTCACGGTAACCACACTCTCCCGGTTTGCCTGAATGATATCCGTGATCGAGAGTTCTTTTTGTACGGGCAATTCATCCGAAACAGATATTGCCTTGTTGGATATGGACTGGTTCTGAACTCCTAATGGTTGAGGATTCTCCGTCACCGTAGGAACTTCCTTAATTTGATCAACATTTTTTTTGTCGGATTGGGATAATCGGGTGATGTAAGGAACAGCGAAAGCATGCAGAAAAATGATCAAAACAACACCCGCGACGGCGTAAATCACCAACCGTTCAAAAGAACTTTTCTTTTGGGGTGCGGGGCCGGCTGCTGGTCTTGCCGAATCCCCGGAAACTGGCTTTTGATGTTCCGGGAAGGCATCTGATTCCCATTTGCTATATATTATTCCACACTTAGGACATTCCGTTGCCTTGATAATATCATCGCTTTTCTTTCTCTCATAGCCGCAATGGGGACATTTCATAAACAAATTCCTCTCACTTATCGCTATGAATCAGCAATTTGCATACCAGGTTTACCCGCTTTATCGTTTTGTACATGTTTCGAGATGATATTGATGTTTACATGAACACAAAAAAGGACCTTGTGTCAAGAAGATAGAATTTTCAGAATTTTTGCCCTGAATATGAATGAAAAAATATTTCTGCAAACCGGGCAGCCGTTTTTACGGCAAGATTTTCTTCATGCCGCTCAATTCTTTATCAGGCTCTTTAAGATGCAAATGCATGATGCGGCGGATTTCAATGATGGCTTCGGGGGTTTCCTGCACGCTGTGTCCGGATTGGATCACCTGTTCTGAGTCTGCTCCGTCGAGGTGAGCACTTGCATAGGGTACCACACCGTCGTTGGATTCGTACAGAGGAAGATCAGGAGTTGTGCAACCGATAATCGAATGATAGTGAACCCGGGGCGAAACCGGTATTTCAGCCACAGCACGGATAAAAGGATCATGACTGCTGAGGTTGTCGATACTGTTGAAGGGCCGTGTCAATGAAACCGGATTGGCCGATCCCGGATCGACCAGCAGTTTGGCGACTTCCGTAAAACGGCCCAGGACCGATAAGGGAACGGTCACAATACCTGCTATCCAGCGCACGGGAGCGATTTCAGCCAGAGGCGTGCCCTTGTGCGGAGTCGCAATAAAGGTCACCCGGTTCACCTGCTGCAATGCGTCAAATATCATGTATGGCCCCAGCTCCTTCCGGACGGTTTCCAGCCGGCTTCCTTTAAGTGGATATTTTTTCAGAAAAGCGTCCCACAAACGGCTTTCAGATGAAGATACCATTAATCGCGACAGAATGCCTCCCATGCTATGGCCGATCAGCATGATGTCTTTCGAAGCACGGGAGGTGCCTTCCGGATCAAAATGCGCAAGCGTTTTCTGAATGACTTTGCGAATCTCGATATTGTTAAACGCGACGGGGGCATTTGTCGGGTAATAAACCTGCCAGATCTGGTAATTTCTGCGCAGGGTTTCATCTCCCATTACTTCGTTGGCCAGGTTGATCCAGGCTTCGGGACTGCTGGCCAATCCATGCAGCATGATGACAATCCGGCGATTCGGATCGTAGGGCTGAAGAAGATACACACGCGGTACCTCCAGGACCTCTCCCCTTCCGATCAGGGTAAGCAGCGACTGGGAGGCGAAGCCGGATCGGGCCAGCCAGAGCCCGTAAGCCGAGGTAAAATTGGCTGCCAACGGGATCTTTATATCCACCAGATCAATGTTCTCACGGTTATAAGGATCATGGGCTGTGATGACTGCTTCATGTGCACGGAGCACCTCATCCAGGCCGGTGCCCGAAAAAGTCATCACCGCAGTGATTGCCGGAAATGGTGTCTCACTATAGGGTACGTCTGCGCTTTGTCTGTCAACCACACGGCTGGAAGTCACCGCAACAAATTCAGCCCCAAGCCCATCACGGCGATATTGGTTGCGCAAACCACGAAAGGACAGCGAAGAAGCGGGTATTAAATCTTCGGGAATTGTCCGCTTTGATGCAAAACGCACATCCCGGGTTCGTATGGTAATTTTCCAGTTTCCGGACTGAAGGCGAACATCCTTCGTAACATCGACGTTCATTGGACGGTGCCTGCCATAATATTCATACATGACGGCAAGCGTCTGCTGCACCGCAAAGTTGTAGTAGTCGCGCACCTGTGCCTGCCGGTCCTCCAAGGCTCGCATGCTGGGGGTTCGCTTCGTCAAAAACATATATGCATAGGCGTATCTCGCGGTTTCCAGATAAGCATTCAGGATACCTTCAATATGTTCGCTGTCCCTTTGCCGCTTATCGAGTTTCATGGCTTCCTGCAGCCATAGCTCAGAAAGTGCCGATAAACGCTTCTCGTTTTGCAGTCCGATCGTTTCCACCAAGGCTTTACGGCAGGCAGCGCCCTGATCATCACATGTTTTTTTATCGATCCCGACCACCTGTAACGCAGCACCTGTATAAACACTGAGTTTGCCGGTCGTAAGGATGTCACCGCGGCGAAGCGCCACGTAATCACTGCTGTCCACAAACGATACTTTGACACCGGCGCATCCGGTCATCAAAAGGATCAGGAGCAGCAGATAAATTTTGAAAATGATAAAAACCCGCATTGACGTATCCTCTCTTTAGTGCGACTGGAGTATACGTAGGAGGATTTTGTCAGTCAAGAGGATTATGGCAATAAAACCTGCCTGATCAGTTTCCATTGACATGACGAGATGATCTTCATATACTTACCAAACGCCAGGCAGCTGCCTGCAGCTGAGGGATTAAGATAATAAGATGAACATTCATAATAATTCTTTTTCAGGAGGATGTAATGGAAAAGCTTTTCTACCCTGAATCCATCGCGATTGTCGGATTGTCGTCAAGCGCGAATAATATACCGCGCATCGTACTGGAAAACCTCATTCGTTGGGGATACAAGGGGCGTATTTACGGGATCAATCCCCGTGTCGGGGATGCTCATGTGGACGGCATCAAGATGTACAAGGACATACAGGATCTTCCTGTGGTACCGGATCTGGTTTTTATTATGATCCCCGCAAGGCTGATTCCGGACGTCATTGACTCCTGCGGACGGGCGGGAGTGAAACGCATGGCCATTCCATCTGGCGGATTCAATGAGTCGGGAGAAGAAGGGAAAAAGCTTTCAGAATTTGTGTTACAGAAAGCCCGACAGTATGGCATCCGGTTTGTCGGACCGAATGGAGTTACCGTTGCCAATACAGCAAACGGGTTGTGTCTCCCCTTCGTGCCATCCTTCAGCCCTCCCAAGGGAGGACTATCAATCATCTCGCAAAGCGGTGGTGTGGGACTTATGCTCTGGAATCTGATGACCGATGAAAACGTTGGCATGGCCAAATTCGCCAGCATCGGCAATAAGCTGGACCTCGACGAAGTGGATTTTCTGGAGTATTTTGGACGCGACCCGGAAACAAAAGTCATTGGCATGTACCTGGAGAGCATCCCACGGGGAGACCGTCTCATTGAAGCGGCATCAAGAATTGACAAACCGATCATTATTCTGAAATCCAATACAACATCCGCCGGTCAAAAAGCAGCCATGAGCCATACTGCCGCACTGGCCAATAACGAAGATATCATCAACACGGCCTTCGAACGAGCCGGTATTATCCGCATCAACCATTTTAATGATTTTATTTCCATGGCCAAGGCTTTTGAACTGCCGCCGATGCGGGGCAACCGCATGATGATCATGTCTCCCGCGGGCGGATTTACCGTGATGATGGCTGACCTCTGCGAAGAGTCGGGCTTCGAATTCGCCGATCCCGGCGCTTCATTTTACGACACCCTGAAAGACTCATCCAACGCCGGTGTCATCAACTTCTCCAACCCCCTCGACATGGGTGATATTTACGATACCAAAGCCTACCCCAACATTTTCTTCTCCGTTATGCACAATACCAATGTTGACGGCGCGGTGTTCGTCACCCAGTGGCCCGAAATGCCGCGGGGCGAAGATGTTTTTTATAAAATGTTTCACACGGATCTTTCCAAGGAAGTGGCAGGAACGATTTTATCGTCAGGAAAGCCCCTCGGGATATGCCTTTTCGGTCTTTCCGCTACGATATCGAAGATCAAGCAGAACATCGATTTCCCGATCTTCAACAATGCAGCCGAAATGATCCGCGCTTTTAAAAAACAGTATGATTACTATGCCAGAAAAGTGGAAAAGTTGCCTATTTATTCACTGCCCGATGGCATTGACATCGAATCAGCCAGAACCTGGGTCAGCAACAATCAGGGCATCAAAGGAGAAGAGGCCATGGAACTTCTTCACCACTTCGGTATTTCCGTTGCCCAATCCGCTGTGGCTCTGAACGTTGAGGAGGCCAAATCAGCGGCCGATCATATTGGTTTCCCCGTGGTAATGAAAATTATCTCACCGGATGCCATTCACAAATCCGATGCCGGCGGAGTCATAACAGGCATTCAGGATGCCAGGGGAGTCGAAGCCGCTTTTGAGAACATCCGGGAAAATCTATCCCGTTATAAATCGGATGCCCGATTTCAGGGTGTGCGAATCATGAAACAGGCAGATGAAGGATATGACATGTACATTGGCGGCCATTTGGATGCTTCCTTCGGTCCCGTTGTCTCTTTTGGTTTTGGCGGTATCTACATCGAGGTTTTTCAGGATACGGCCAATGTGCTGTGTCCCTCAAATGTAAAGGAGATCGAACGCAAGATTCGGAAGCTGAAATCATTCAAAATTCTGCAGGGTGTCAGAGGAAAAGATGCCGGTGATATTTCCGGTTATGTGAACATGATTGAAAGGGTCACCTATTTGATGTCTCAATTTCCGCAGATCAGGGAGTTGGATATCAATCCCATCCGTGTTCTGGCCAACGGGACGGGGGTTGTCGCCCTGGATGCGAGACTGAAAATTGGAGCATGAGTCTTTTATGAAAAAACGATCAGGAATGTTATTATTTGCTGTTCTTATCTTATGCTGTCCTTCGGCATCTGCAATGACCGGGGCGGATCTTGCGGATGGAATGAAATCCTATCTAAAATCAGAAAAGAATTACACAAAAGCAGATTATTTACTTGCGGGCAACTATCTGGGGTATGTTCAAGGGGTTGCAGAAGCCTCGGCTTCTGATTACTCTCTGCCTAAAGACATCACACCGGACAAATTGTGCCGTGTCGTCGCCAATTATCTCGAGAAGCACCCCGGAAAAATGAATGAACCGGCCGCTTCCATTGTGCGTGCCGCCCTTCGGGAAGCCTTTCCGGTTTTTATCATAAAAGACCGGTAGAATTCTGTTGAGGCCGCAATCAATTTTTTTCTATTTGATTAATTCGGAGGCACTTGCATCCTCCAAAAGAAACTCTTTTTGTATTCTCATAATGATTTTTTCCTTCGATTCATGATTAACGATTTTGATCCTGCAAGCGATCCTGCAGATACCTGTAGACATAATTAAAACACATTCAAATTCTAACCGTGTTTCAATTCTGCCAATATAGACATAGGTCATTATTGACAGAATTGACAAGCAAATTAGTTACACCTATAAATGCTTGGTTAAAAAATAACTCTTGGTCATTTTGAAGAGTGTTGATTATTTTGGATTGGAGACAAAAATGGAAAAAACGATTACGGTTACAATTGACGGAAAAGAAGTTTTGGCCAGTCCCGGCCAAACGATTCTGGAATGCGCCAGAGAAATTGGAATTTTCATCCCGACTCTTTGCCACTTACAGAACACTACCAATGTAGGTGCGTGCCGGGTTTGCGTTGTCGAAGTGGAAAATGCCAGAAGTTTAGTTGCCTCCTGCTGCATGCCGGTGAGCCCCGGTATGGTCATCCGCACCAACACACCCGCAGTGCGCGCCGCGCAAAAAATGATTGTTGAATTATTGTGGTCATCCGGTGATCATAACTGCCTGGTTTGTGAACAGAATGGCCAGTGCGAGCTACAGAATCTGGTTTACTGGCTGAAAATCGATAAACCTCGCTTTCCCATCCACCCCCCCGGTTATCCAGTGGATGAAAGCAACACGATGATTTCCAGAGACATGAACAAGTGTATTCTTTGCGGGCGTTGTGTCAGAGCCTGTAATGAAATTCAGGTGAATGAAGTACTGGACTTTGCGAAACGCAGTTCCGACGCAAAAGTAGGCCCGGCCTTTGACGCAGACTATATTGATTCTGTCTGCGTATTCTGCGGCGAATGCGCCCAGGTATGTCCTACGGGCGCTATTACCTTAAAACCGGCAAAATTTGCCGGTCGTCCCTGGGAGCTCACCAAAACCCGTACCACTTGTGCCTACTGCGGCGTCGGCTGCCAGATGGATCTGTATACAAAAGACAATAAAGTTGTCAAAGTCATGGGCAACCGCGAATACGGCACGCCCAACCAGGGAAGCCTTTGCGTAAAAGGCAGGTTTGCAATGGATTTCCTGACACATCCGGACCGTCTGACAAAACCTCTTATTCGTTACACAAAGAACGAAGATTTGAAAGAGGCAACCTGGGAAGAAGCCTTTACGTTTATTGCCGACAAGCTTTCAACCATCAAGAAAGAAAACGGCTCGGACAGTATTGCCGGGTTATCTTCAGCCCGCTGCACCAACGAAGAAAACTACCTTTTCCAGAAATTCATGCGCGCGGTTATCGGCACCAATAACGTCGATCACTGCGCCCGGCTCTGACACTCCGTAACCGTGGCCGGTCTGGCCGCAGCATTCGGCAGTGGGGCAATGACCAATTCGATTGATGAGTTGGAATTTACGGATTTAATATTAGCGACGGGCACCAATACGACGGAAAACCACCCCGTGATCGGCACAAAGGTCAAGCGTGCTGTGCGTCAGCACGGTACAAAACTGATCGTCATCGATCCCCGGGAAATTGATCTTGTGAAATTCGCTGACATCTGGCTCAGACAAAAACCGGGAACGGATGTAGCCGTATTTAACGGCCTGATGAATGTGATCATCGAAGAAGGGCTTTATGCAAAAGAATACGTGGCGGAAAGAACCGAAGGATTCGACGCGCTCAAAGCAACGGTTGCCAAATATACACCGGACTACGTCGAGAAAATTTCCGGTGTTGGTGCCGAAGACCTGAAAAAGGCCGCCCGCATGTATGCAAAAGCAAACCGCGCCAGCATCATTTATGCGATGGGCATCACGCAGCACATCACGGGTACCGATAATGTAAAGAGCACGGCCAATCTGGCAATGCTTTGCGGCAACATGGGTATAGAAGGCGGCGGCGTCAATCCCCTCCGTGGTCAGAATAATGTTCAGGGCGCCTGCGACATGGGAGCTCTTCCGAATGTCCTTCCTGCCTACCAGCAGGTAGCCAACGAAGATGCCCGCAAGAAGTTTGAAGCGGCGTGGAAAGCGACTTTATCGGGCAAACCGGGCCTGACGATCATAGAAATGATGAATGCCGCCGGCCGTGGCGACATTAAAGCCATCTACGTAATGGGTGAAAATCCGCTGGTTTCAGATCCGGATCTTCATCATGTAAAAGCAGAATTGCAGAAACTTGATCTGCTGATCGTGCAGGACATTTTCCTCACGGAAACGGCGCAGATCGCGGATGTCGTTCTCCCGTCAGCCGCTTTCGCAGAAAAAGACGGCACATTCTCCAATACAGAAAGACGGGTTCAGCGGATCAGAAAAGCCGTAAACGCTCCCGGTGAAGCAAAACCGGATTGGGAAATCATTGCCGGAATCTCATCAAAAATGGGATACCCCATGAACTATGGTACGGCAAAAGAGATCTTCGAAGAAATCACAAAAGTAACTCCTAGTTACGCGGGGATCAGTTACGAACGGATTGAAAAAGAAGGGATTCAGTGGCCTTGCCCCACCCCGGAACATCAGGGAACCAAATTTCTGCATAAGGATAAATTTTCACGGGGTCTCGGCCTTTTCCACGCGATCGAATATATTCCGCCGGCGGAACTTCCCGACAAGGAATATCCGTTTATTCTTTCCACAGGCCGTGTGCTTTATCACTACCATACAGGCACAATGACACGCCGGACAAAGGGTCCGAGCGAACGTTACCCGGAGAGCCTTGTGGAAATTCATCCGGTGGATGCCGCAAAATTCAAGATCAATGACGGCCAGATGGTTAAAGTCAAATCGAGACGCGGCGCTGTGGAAGCCAAAGCCCACATCACCGGAAAAAGTCCTCAGGGCACCATATTCATGAATTTCCATTTCGCGGAAACAGCGGTTAATCTCCTTACCAATCCGGCGCTGGATCCCATCGGGAAAATTCCTGAATACAAGGTCTGCGCGGTGAAACTGGAAGCGGCGTAACCTTTCAGCCGCATCGTTATTTCATTTCAAGTTTAGAAAATATGCCTCTGAAAAGAGGCATATTTTTTTGTCCTCTGAAGAATCCCTTTTTGCAGATCCGTTAATCATTGCAAATACCGGCAATCATGCTATGATTTACCATAATAATTTTTTTCAAGCGAAGAGCATTGATGACCTATTGATTCACGATACCATCTTGAGTATTGTCATGGAAAATACAATAGCCAGAATCATCGCATATTCCACTGTAGGAATCACTGTGGGATTGTGCGTCGGGCTTGGCACATGGTGGGGATTCAAGGCAAGCCGTCGGGAAAAACAGTATCCCCGAAAGATCGACTATCTGGACGATGGTTTTGTGTATCATGACTTTCTTGAAGATATACGGGTGCGATGGAGTGATATAAATGAGGTTGAAGCAAAAATTGAAACACACAACACCTATGCAGGAAAATACACCCCTGGAAAAACTAAAAATAATATTGTCATTCATATTACAACCGGCCAGACTGACTTCAGCATTTTTCCCGAAGATTTTGAAAATGTGAATTTCGATGAATTTGTCAGCATACTGGAGCAGCGAGTGCATTCAAACAATCTGCAGTTTATGGGTATTACCGGCGATATTGAGAGGTTCTGCAGGGCTTTAAAGACAGAACAGTTACAAGTTGATGAATTGGAGGAATTGGAGGATGAGGAAAAAGAATTTGACCGGCGCTTTGAAATACGGATTGCCGCGCTGGGACATCCGGCAAGCCCTAAAGAAAGAATAACCATTGCGAAGGAATTGCAGCGGGAAATGAAAAAAGAAAAACGCAGAACAGGGAGTGAATAACGCTATGATGCCGATTCCAGGGAAAAAAATAAATCATATATCCGTTTGCTTGATTTTTCTGATCATCGTCTTTGCATTTCCTGTGGCGGCAGCGAGTTCAAGAACCACAGAAGTCAAAAATGATATGAAATGCATCGATATCATCAAAATATCACGTGATGATCATCCATGGAAAGGCATGACTCAAAGTTCGAGACAGGAGGAAATAAATAAACATATCCCTACCGCAGAAATCAACAAAGAAACATGTGAAGTGTTTCAACATCTCTTGTCCTATCAAATCCAATCTGAAGATTTGTTGGGAAAAGACAGACGCACAAACAAAATTGTAATCAACAACAGGTATTTTTCTGCCCTGGAAAAAGCGGACGCCACAAGAATTCCGCCAGGCGTGGTAAAAAAGGTCGGGAGATTCCTGGATACATCTTTTATTTCCATTTCACCCAGGAGGTTGGTGAGATTTCTTCTGGATGCCCAGATTATCACAACTTACTGGCATTTGGAGTCGGAACTTTGCCTGATCGGCGAAAAAGACGAAAACAATAATTATACGGCTATTTTTACCGGTGTCCATCGCTATTGCACAAACCGCTGCGAAGCAGAGCCGCTGAATTTTACTGTCAGCATTGACCGTAATACAGGCGAAATATCCGTGACTGGATATTAGGTTTAACAATATTGCCCGATGGTTTAAGAACCGGACAACTTACCTTTCTTGTTTGTTTTCCGTTATCTTTCCCCCCAGATCTTTTACCAATTTGACAAATGGTTTCTGCGCAAAGAGAATCTTCCCGGCCACGCTGCGCAATTTGTCCACCTGATCTTCAGGCAGGGCAAGCGCCGTTTTAACGGACTGGAAATACTCCCTCTCCTCTTTTTCAGGAAGCGCGTCAAAAGATACATGCACAATGTAGATTTCAATATTTCTATTTCCGGCTTTCTCCAGTTCCTGTTTCCACTCCTCGCAATAACGGCGCAGCAGATCAATCGTTTCAAAATTATACTTGTTAATCATAATGGTGGACGACGCACCGAGAATTGCTCCCAGACCGGGAATCTCGTCCATCATTCTCCAATGTTTCGTGTCCTGCGTCTGAGCGTCAACAATGATAAAGACCAGCTGGCGCCCACTGGTAATCTGTTGTTTTTTCATAACTTCCAGGATGCCGCCCATGGCGGCGATGCTTTCCATGATATTCCTGATCCCGAGGTTATCCGAAACACCGCCGTCAATCAGATGGATATATGGTTTCTCCTCCTGATTAAGATAGGTTTTGGTCATCAATGCCGTATTATAGACACGGCTTGTCGGATCGGGCTTTGCGAGGGCATCAGCGAGCCAGAACGGCCCCTTGTATGCGCAGTCTCCCGCATAGTTTTTGAGGATAATCGGACTAAAGGCTCCCGGAAATGCAGCCGATGCCGCAACGGCGCGGGCAAGAGGGAATTTTTCAAAATCTGAACAGATCAGGGCGAACTGACTGGGAATGAAAGGGAAAATGATGCCGTCATCGGCATCTGTGGCAAGAATGTTGACAGCAGGTCCTTTCCCGCCGGCAATGTCTCCGAGAGTTGCTCCGTGAAAAATCATTTTGTCATAGTATTCCTGAGCCACTTCACTTCTTCCGAAACGCGGAGAACCCAGCCGTATCAGGTTTACCGGGTTTAAAACCATGTGTATAAGGTCTGTCTGAAGATTCTTAACAAGGACTTTCTCCCTGAAATCCCTGAAGGCATCTTTACCATGCAATCCAAAGTATCCTGCCGTGAAACTTCCCCCGGATACCCCTGTAATCAGATCGATTTCATCATAAAGGGTATGCCTGACATGAGAATTATCTTTTGTTGAAACACTTTTTGCAGGGGGTGGAATTTCTATCTTTTCAAGTGCTTCAAGAATTCCATAAGACAGGGCCGCCGCCCGGGTACCGCCTCCAGAGAAAGATAGGATCAGAAATAAATCATCGGATTTATTCGGCGATAACAGTTTGCCCTGTAGCGGATCAAGCCGGACTTTCATCTCCAGTTTGGGATTAAGCGCGTAGGTGGCGGTACAGGATGTGAGGGTAAACAAAAGCACGATGGTAATGAAAATCTTGAGTAACCTCATAATCGCACAAGCACCTCCTTTTTTATGCTGTCAATGACTATTTACACAAAGCCGCATGGATGATTTCCGGCAGAAGTCATTCATGTAAATCAGGCAAAGCTAAACTGCTTTCTCATGTAATTTCCCCAAATCATCCCCAGGAACACACCGACCGTGTTTGAGGTTATATCCAAAAATGAAAACAAGCGGCCGGGAACATAGTACTGTCCGATCTCCAGCAGCACTCCCAGGATGATCATGGAAAACGCAGACAGCAAGGCTGTGCGTCGAATGGTAATGCCCATCATGGGAAGAACCGCCAGCCAGCAGTATCCGGCGCAATGGTATAGTTTATCGGCATTCCAGAAATCAACAGGAAACTCCATTCTGGGAATGAGAGAATAAAACACGACGATAAAGATTGAAACAAACCAGAGAAACAATATCATCCGGGACCATTTATTGTTGGGCATTGCAATCCATCATATGCATTTATTAGCGTTCCGCTTTTTCAATATCTTTTTGAGCATCGCGCACAAACGATGCCGTAAGATAATCCAAAGTTTTTGGTAAGTCCAGTTCCATGCTGTAAAAAATCTGAAGCCGGATGTCCAGATGCTCCGGTTCACAGCGCAGCAGATGTCCGCCAGCCGAAAAGGAATTATCAATAAAATGGAAATGATATCCCGGAACATTGATCGACGGCACAAAAGATGGCGTGTAAAAACCAACCAAATGTCCTTCAAGATGTTGAAAATGTCGAATTTTCTGATCGCCTGTCGCTTCTGAAAGCGGCCGGTAGTTCTCCGTTCGCGGCACGGAACGTGTTTCAACAGACTGAAATGAACCTGTTATATGAATGGCATAAAACATGTTGTCCGATGGCAGAATCCGGCTCAATTGATTCTGAAATGAATCATACGACAACGGTTCAATCACCTCTTCCGTCAGACTCGGTTGAAAATGGCACATGGTGGCAAACGGGGTTTTCATTCTGCCTTGCACAGGATGAGCGTTACCATCAAGATCCAGTTGATAAAAACAACCATTGAGAGCAATCATTTCGCCGTCAAGGTTATTAAAGGTTCCTATTCCGAAATCTCCTTTTTCCCTGAGCATGTCCATTGTAATGTCATCCCGGTAAAATCCTTCCAGAAGAGCATTGATTGGGCTGCTTATGTAAAGTTTCGACTGCATTACGGCTCCGTCATGATAGAAAGTTATATGTTCAACGATCTACCTAATCATCTTTTTGCTTTCAGATAGAGGTAATTTCCGGCTCTATTTTGTATTACATTATTTATCATGGTTGATAACTTCAAATGATCAAAGCGTAAGTTATTAAATTTACATGGTATGATTTGCAACATATTAATATAATAGAGAATAATTCCATTGCCCAATCATTACGCAATCCGTTATAAAGTGGCGTGTTTTGTATATTTGGTGTTTCTGTCAACAACGTTATCAACAGGTCTTTTAACAGCTTTGTTGATAACCTCCTGATCTGGAGAATGCCTTCTTTTCTCTATCATGAAGAGCGTTTCCGGTAAAAAAAGAAGCCTGCGCGTTATCGTCCATCCCCTACATATTTTTAAGCTTGTAGACATGATTGTAATTACTTAATCGATTCTATAAAGTTTTTTGCATCTTTTAAGCTCGCGCCTGTTTGCTCCCGAAATGCTTTTATCGCCTCAATTTTATCACCTCTTTGTACCATTTCAATGATTTCCGGAGAAGCATTCCAGGCAGGGGCTTCGTTTGTCGTTATACCGAGGCTTCTGTGCAAAAAGGTCATCTGCGATTCTAATTTGTCCAGTCTCATTTTTATTTTTTCTATTTCCTGATGACTGTCCGCCATCTTCCCTCCTCTGTACTTTTTTATTGTGTCAATAATTCCCATTCGGTCGCCTGTTCGATTTACTTGCAGGGAAAACGCTTCATTAAACCATTCAGAAGAATTAACCCCATGGGCATATCATCATGAAGTTCCGCTGCATTTTCAGTCACTTCTCTTTTTAGAATTTCTGTGTATTCATCAACTCCCATAACCTCTTTCTGAGGTTTGCAATAAAGCGCTTTGCTGCCTCGTGCGGCAAGTTCCTCATTTGCCCATTGGAAACCTTCTCCAACCCCTTTTAAATATAACTTGAATTCTACTGTTTTATTGATGGTTTTGTATTCTTTGAAATTTACTTCCGTCCCTGCCATGGATAGGGTGCTGACAAAAAAAGTCAGGATCAATATCATTGTGACAAACATGAACTTCATTTTAGCCATTATCTTTTCATTCCTTCCAGTATAATTTTTATTGATACGTGTGCTCCCGATCGTCTTTCTTTCTGGGAAAATCTAACAGCACTCCTTTTTTGACATACACGGGTTGTCCGGCTAACATGGTAACATCCACAAAATCATCCAGGGCACCAAGTTCAATTTTATGGGTCAGTATAAACCATGGAGTGGACATCTCCCGCAGGTCTTTGTTAAAAATAACCAAATCAGCATACTTGCCCACCTCCAGCGTTCCTATTTCATTTTCCATGAACAGGTTGTAAGCGGAATCGGCTGTCCAGTGACGGATACCGGTTTCAATGTCAACTGCCTCATCAGTCCCCCAGTTACGATCGCCCCTGAAGTTTACGCGCAATGCGGCGAGGATGAGACCATAGGCCGGATTGATCGGACCTGCTGCCCAGTCAGTGCCGAAGGAAACGCGCACACCCGCACTCTCAAGAGATTTCCATGGCATCCAGCCCTGAAGTCGCTCAAAACCAAGGGCTTTTTCGCACATTTCATCACCATAAAAATGCTGAGGCTGCATGGAAGCGATCATGCCGTATCTTGCCATGCGCGGCCAGTCTTCCGGGACAGGCATTTCACAATGCTCAAGGGTGTGCCGGGCATCCCGCATGCCGTTTACCTTCATGGCGCGCTCGTAGGCATTAATCACTCTTCGCGCACCTGCATCACCGGTGTTATGAGTCAGGCACTGTAATTTCAGTTTATCGGCAATATCAACGACACGGTTGAATTCCTCCTGACTCCAGTCCGGCGTTCCATATCGGGTCGGATCGTCTGAATATGGACTTAGCAGAAAAGAGGTACGATTGTCCAATGTGCCGTCAATATAAAATTTAAGAGACTGGCCGAGCCGCAAATGCGGGCCGTTTTCATTTTGTCCGATTGCCTTCCATTGGGATAAGTCCTTTTTCAGCCGTACCGGATTTTCAAGCCGCTCGCGCCCAACAAAAAAGGCACCGCGCACCCGGACTTTATCCAGCCCTCCCCTGTCGCGAAATTTCAAAATGAGAGGAATGAATTCGGGATAAATCTGCACATCATGCATGGTCGTCACGCCATAGGAAAGCGCTTCGTCAAGGATATCTGTCGTAGCTTTCATGATGCCTTCCTGGACTTTTGCCCCAAGTTCCTCCCATGACAAGTAATCGAGGATATTCACAACATGATAGCGCCTGCATTCGCCGGTGTATTCGCCGGTTTTCTTGTCCCGCACCGGTGCCAGGCGCTCAAACGCAGCGGGATTGCGCTCCCGCATCAGCTTAATGGCCCTGCTGTTTAACCATCCGGCCTGACCGCTGTAGCTCATAAGCATCACAGGGCGGTCCGAAACCACGGAATCGAGAATTTCCTTCCGCGGCCCCTCCGGCAACTGGTTCATCCTCCATCCGATACCGCCAATTACAGGCAGGCCAGGATTTTTCCGGGCACGTTCTCTTACTTTGGCAAGAATGTCATTCATCGTCACACACTCAAAAAGGTCGGGCGGCTGAAGATAGGACATGCCGCCGATCCAGAGCACATGGCAATGATTGTCAACAAAACCCGGTGTAATCAGGCGTTCTTTGCCATCCATAATGTGAGTGTCCGGTCCCACGAAATCACCTGCCCCTTCGAATGAACCGACGTACGTGATACGCCCGCCTTTGACGGCAATGCTGTCTGCATAAGGCTGTCTGGCATTACTGGTAAAAATTTTCGCGTTGACAATGACAAGGTCGGCAGGCCGGCTTCCAGTCCGTTGAAGTGTCTGATTCACAGAACATCCAGATAAGAGTAAGATGATAATACCTATTGAGATGGAAAACAAAAAGAAATTCCGGCAATTGTTTTTCATGGAATGTCTGATCCGTTTGAAGGCTACTTTTTTATGAATTTTTTATAGAAATCATTTTCGCGTGTCAATCAAATCCTGTCCCCTCCGGTGCAATCCCTTCACTTTTCTTTTAATCATGGAGGCTGCGGGGGTGTCGGAGTTCTTTGCGGATGCAACCACTGTCGGGCCACCAAATTTAATTCACCGACTTTCCGTCCATTTTCAAAGAAATGGACTTTTTTATAAGAACGTTTCGGGATTTGAATGGCAAGGCATATCTTGCCCTTCCATTTTGCATCAGAAGACCGTTCATTGTAGCGATAGTAAAGGGACAATTCTGAATTCCTTTCCGTGATGCGATCAACATCAAATACCTTGTCCACGTTCTCCGGATATGGCATTACACGGGCTACAACAAGAATATTTTCCCTCGTATAAAATATTTCGGACGGAGAAAACGGACGCTTGGATTTCATTACTGGCGCAGGATGAAACAAGTCATTGTACTGGGCGGGAGTTGATATCATGGCATAGAGCACGGAATTATTTGTTTCGTCCCAGTTTTTCAGGAAGACCTGGTAATCACTCATTTGCATGATCTTGTATGGTACTGAAATTTCACCAGGGGGCGCTTCTTTCCCGTTGGCAAACACCGTAACGGAAAATCCCATGACTGTCACCATCGCGACCCATGCTATGTAAATAAACATTTTTCTGATGCGCATGCATATGCATAGCACATATACGCTTTGGATGACAACCAATGGAGCTGATGATTGGCCTGTAGATGGATATGATAGGAAAACTGCTTTTTATCCGTCCTGGCTATATCGTGACTACATAGAGACAAAACATTGATGATAAAAAAAGGCAACTCGCTAAATATCCGAATTGCCTTGTGTTTTGGTGAGCCCTGTCGGGATCGAACCGACAACCTACTGATTAAGAGTCAGTTGCTCTACCAGCTGAGCTAAGGGCCCCTAAAGTGCTGTTGAAAAATGCCCACCTGCTGTTTATCACCTTCAGGTGACGTTGCTTTCAATGTTCATCGCTGCAGTGTACATTATGTACGCCTCACTCCTCACATTTTCAGCGCCTTGCATCTGGCCATTTTTGAACAGCCCTTATTGAAAGAACATTCTATTTCTATTCTGGTACGCCCGGTAGGATTCGAACCTACGACCAACAGATTCGAAGTCTGCGACTCTATCCAGCTGAG
>MWDG01000006.1 GCA_002070455.1 Deltaproteobacteria bacterium ADurb.Bin151 | reverse complement strand
CGATTTCATGCTGGGTGTAGACGCAAATCAGGGCTGGCTTGTCACGATCGTAGACAAGATCCCGGCCTGGGATCTTGCGCGCGCCAAAACGTTCGCGGACGCCTGTTACCAAAACGGCATTGAATGGCTGGAGGAGCCACTGGATTCAAGGAACTACGACGACAATGCTGAACTGAAGCAATATTCAAAAGTCAAAATATCGGGTGCCGAGCTGAATTACGGATGGGATGAGATCAAGATCATGTTCGAAAAAGACTGCTTCCACATTTACCAGCCCGATGCGACCTTTGCAGGCGGCATAGCCCAGGTGAAGAAGGTTATCGACATGTGTCATGAGAAAAAACGGTTCTACACGCCGCACACCTGGACCAACGGGATAGGATTTTATGTCAACTGGAACATGGTGCTGGCTGACCGGGAAAATGCTTTGCCGCTGGAGTATCCTTACGAGCCGCCGTCCTGGATCCCGCAGTACCGTGAAGGCATCATCGATCCGATCCTCCCGGACAAAAACGCGATGCTGCAGCCTTTTACCACGCCGGGTTTGGGTTTCACCATCAACGAAAGATTGCTGAGAAAATACGGAAAGCGATTCTTCAAACTGACGGAAACCGGCCTCAAGATCAAGGTCATCCGCGAAAAAGGCCTGAAAGCGGCTTTGGCGCTCAAAAAAAGGAAAGAGCAGTAATAAAAGTGAGGCACCCCCCAATAAAAAAGCGGCATGTTTATGCCGCTTTTTTATTACAGGGTTTTCTCACCTCGCTCTGTTTGCGATCATTCAATTGGTGAATTTTCTGTTCTTTGATAACAGAAATCGTTGTCTTTTCTATTCTTCCTTGCTGCCTGTGACCGATGGTGCATCGGAAGTAGTCGAAGCGCTGTCGGCTGACGTTTCTTCTTTTTTGGCGGTTTTGGCCGAACCGGGCTTTTTCCCCGCATAATCAGTTGCATACCAGCCGGTCCCCTTAAGGGTGAAGGATGACAGGGACATCATTTTCTGAACTTTCCCCTTGCAGAATTTGCAGGTTTTCAGATCAGGCTCGGTAATCCCCTGAAACGCCTCGAATTGCTTTCCACACTTTTTACAACGATATTCATAGATAGGCATAGTAAAACCTCCTGAAATTAATTATATAAATCATTAATCGTGAATGCGTCATCAAAACAGTCCATAATGATTTCGAGATCATTTTGTTTTACCGGCTGCAGAGCACTTCTGGTCAGGCGGTGAACAATTTTTTCTTCCTGCTCTTTTTCTTTCTGTGGCGCGTCAAAATCAATAGTACCGGTACTAAAACGGATCACGTGGATTAACTCATGAACCGCAATATAAAGCATCAAAGGCTTTAACTTTACGAATGAATTAGCCCTGTCCACCGCGTCCAGGATGCTGTTGTCCTGCAGACAGATTCTGTAAAAATCAAAACCCTTCCGGCTTTCCGGCTTCAAATCGGAAGGCGCATCATAAGAATATTTGCAAAGATGCGCAAACGCACCGTCTTTTACTTCATGCTGCTCTAAAAACGCAAGTGTTTTTACATCATACCTGTTTTTGCGGAAATCATCCCCTCTCATGCGAAAATGGAGAGATACCAATCTTTCCGCATCATTAAATGCCCCAGATGCAACCGGCATCTGCGCTTGATCAAAACAACGAAGCATAATAACACCATAATTCCAAGAATCTTTTACGCGGTAATATATTCATTTTGAGATGTGCTGTCAATATCCTGAATGACAACCTCACGAGATGCCCCATAAAGAAAAAACGTATTGTTTTCAGGCTGTTTACGACGTAAGGAATTTCTTGTCAAATGAAGTTGCCGATGCTATGAGATATTGATATTTTGTATATTAACGTCAAAGGAAATTAATCCGTGGCTGCTTTTGAGAACAACATGACCGAATCGACAAACGGACAACAAGTCTTACCTGTCCTTCGTCCTTTTACTTTCGTCGGCCGGACAATCATGGATTGGATCAACAGTATGGGAGCGGCTACTATTTTTCTGTGCCTGGCACTTCTTAGAACCCTCGGGCGCAAGCAGCTTTTTAAAACGGTCCAGCAGACTTATTTCATCGGGGCCAGGTCCATCACGATCATCATGCTGGTCAGTCTGTTCACCGGCATGGTTCTCGGGTTGCAGTCTTATCATGCCCTCCTTAAATTTGGCGCGGCAGGCGCGGTTGGCTCACTGGTCTCCCTCTCCCTGATTATGGAATTAGGTCCGGTACTGACAGCCATCATGATCACAGCGCGGGCGGGATCAGCAATCACAGCGGAAATCGGTGTCCAGCGCATCAGCGAGCAGATTGATGCCCTCAGCACCATGCGGATCAACCCCATCCGGTATCTGATCAGCCCTAAAATTTCAGCATCCATCATCAGTTTCCCGCTGCTGACGGCTGTTTTCGACCTGGTCGGAATTCTGGGTGGCTACGTTTCCGCCGTTGTGCTTCTGGGTTTGAATGGCGGCGTCTACCTTCACAGCATCAAAACCTATGTGGAAATGAGTGATATTATAAATGGATTCACAAAATCGATTGTTTTCGCGGTTATCGTTGCCACGGTATGCTGCTACCAGGGATATTTCGCGCACATGCGCAGAGACAGTCACGGCGCACAGGCGGTGGGTCTGGCGACCACTTCGGCGGTGGTGACTTCCTGTGTGCTGATTCTGGTTTCCGACTATGTCGTAACTTCACTCATGGTATAGAAAAGTTTAATGAATACACCTCTTATCGAATTCAGAAACGTAACCAAACGATTCGGCACGAAAACTGTGCTGGAAAACGTTAATTTGCAGATATATGAAGGGCAGATCACAACCATCATCGGCCTGTCGGGTTCGGGTAAAAGCGTCATGCTCAAACACATCATCGGGTTGATCCAGCCTGATGAGGGCACTATTTTTTTTCAGGGCAAACCGATTACCGAAATGAAAAAGTCGGAAATCAACGAGGCCTTTGGACAAATCAGCTATATGTTTCAAGGCAATGCTCTACTCGATTCCCTGACCGTTTACGACAATATCGCGCTTCCCCTGAGGGAAACAACCAATTTAAAAAAAACGGAAATTGATCGCAGGGTCATGGCAAGAGTCGAGCAAACGGAACTGACTGAGGCTATTCACAAATATCCGGCGGAACTTTCCGGGGGAATGCAAAAGCGCGCGGCTTTAGCCCGTGCATTGATCACGGACCCGCAAATCGTTCTTTTTGATGAACCCACAACCGGCCAGGACCCCGTCCGGAAAAACGCAATCCTGAGTATGATTGCCCAGTATCAGAGAAAATTTAACTTTACCGCCGTACTCGTCAGCCATGAAATACCGGATGTGTATTTTATCTCGAACCGCATTCTGGCTCTTTATGACCGGCAGATTGTTTTTCAGGGAACACCGGAAGAACTGGAAAATTTTGAACACCCGTTCATGGACGAAGTTATCAGCAGCCTGGAAGCCCTGCAGAAAGAATTAACCGGTCTCTTCTCCAAACGGCAGTTCGTGATGCTGAATCATCTTCAGCTGAAAAGGAGAAAGGTTGGAGAATCTTATTGTGTTGTGGTATTCAGTCTCAACGAGCTGACTGCGATTTACACAAAAGTCGGACACGATGCCGCCCAGGAAGCGCTTCGAAACATGGGACTCTACATTGATAAGCATTTTGGCGATATTGGCGGCTTTTCCACGCGCCGCAGTTCAAACGAAATTATAACCATGCTTCCGTATTCAAATCTTGCCGAAACAGAAAGTATTATCGATGATTTTGTCTCGGATTTTCAAAGACAGGTGCTTCCTGCCATAGGAACAGGAGCCTGCAAAATGGCCGCGGGAGAATCGGTCGAATTCAATATTGTGGCCGGAATTGCCGAGGGGCAGTCAACAACTGATCTGGACTCGGTGATCGCTTTAGCAAAATCTCAACAAAAAGAAATCGGGCGTTTTAATTGCGCTGCAGGGGAGTGAACAAATGAAAAAATACACCATGGAAACAATCGTCGGCATCTTTGTTGTCTTTGGACTGCTCTGCGTCGGATATATGACCGTAAAGCTGGGCAAGGTCAATCTTTTCGGTGATAATTCCTACTCTCTGATGGCCAAGTTCACAACGGTTGCCGGGCTGAGAAAAGGAAGTCCTGTAAATATCCTGGGTATTGACGTCGGACGCGTGGAAAAAATCACGATGGATCAGGAAAACCTGCGCGCGGTTGTGGAAATGAGGATCAAAAACGATATTAAAATATACGATGACGCTATCGCCTCAATTAAAACAGAGGGTCTGATCGGGGACAAGTACCTCAGCATCGACCCGGGGGGAGGAGGGGACCTTCTCAAGCCCAACGGGGTGATCACAGACACACAGGCCGCGGTAGATGTCGAACAGCTCATCAGCAAATACGCATTCGGAGAATTGAAAAAGGTTTCTTCTAAAAATAAGGAAACGGAACAGGAAAAGGAAAAGAAATAGGCTACAGGAGGCTCAAACAATGATAAAAAAGATTACGATATTCAGTTTATTGATGATTCTCATATTATGTGTTCCGGTCTACGCCGGAGAGCCAATGTCCGCTGTAGAAGCTACTGTCAACAGAGTGTTTGACGTGCTGCGTGATCCCAAGCTGAAGGGCCCAAGTGCCAAGCAAGCAAAGGCGGGTAAACTCCGCGTGATTTACAAGGACATGTTTGATGAAATGGAATTTTCAAGACGCACGCTCCAGCGCAACTGGGCCAAGTTTACCCCCGATCAGCGCAAGGAATTTGTTGATCTGTTTGAACAGGTTCTGGAAAAAGCTTATCTGGACAAAATTCTAGAATATACCAACGAAAAAGTTGTTTTCCACAAAGAAACGATGGCCTCAAATGACAAAGCGGAAGTCCAATCGAAGATTGTGACATCCTCAAAAGAAATCCCCATTTTTTACAGGATGATTCTCAAAGACGGCAAGTGGAAGGTTTATGATGTGGTGGTGGAAAATGTCAGCCTGGTTCAGAACTACCGAACCCAGTTTAATGACATTCTTGCCAGCGGCACGCCGGATAAACTTTTGGAAAGCCTGCGAAAAAAGGTGAACACACAGTAAGATTTTCTGCCGCTCTTTTTACGGATGGCGGCAACCGCTTTTCCAGACCGGCATGAAACAGGAAAGACGAAAGACAATACATTTCAGGATAAAATGACGGGCGCCCTTTCATGAGACACTGCATTTCACTTATGACACTGATCCTGTTAATTGCCGCTGGGCTCACTCCTGGTTACGGTCTTGCTTCCGACCCCCAACAGTCACTGGAAAATTCTTTGTCCGTTCAACAACCGACGCGGGCAAAAGCGAGAAGTGTTCCGGCACACAATACAGGAAAACCGGGCATCACCGATAAAGATCCATACTCCGATGAGCAGAATCTTGATTACGACGATGATCCGTTCGCAGAACCAAAAGTGACCATTGCCGATCCGCTGGAACCGTTCAACAGAATCTCATACCAGTTCAATGACAAGTTGTATTACTGGGCAGTCAAGCCGGTCGCAACCGTTTACAAATGGATTGTTCCCGAACCAGCACGGATCAGCGTAAAACAATTTTATTTCAACGCAAAATTCCCTATCCGTTTCATCAATTGCCTTTTACAGGCCGATTTCAGCGGTGCAGGCATTGAATTTGGCCGCTTCACGATCAATACCATCTGGGGCATCGGGGGACTTCTTGACCCTGCGGCAGGTGGAGAAATCAAACTGGCAAAGCAGGACACGGATTTCGGACAGACCCTGGGCATGTACGGGGTGGGACACGGTTTTTACATTCTCTGGCCTGTCCTCGGCCCTTCCAGCCCCCGCGACAGCGTGGATATCGCCGGTGAATATTTACTGGATCCGCTTTCCTATTTCGGGCCCTGGTACACCGGCATCGGCATCCGGCCTTTCAAAATCATCAATAACGCGTCGCTGGTCATCGGCGAATATGAATCCCTTCAGGAAGCTGCGCTTGATCCCTATGTGGCCATTCGTGATGCCTATGCCCAGTATCGCGCGAAAGCAATCAAGGCACGCAAGGCAAGGTCCCTGATTTTTAAAGACGTCGGCGCGGACGATTCCCCGGCCGGTCCGAGTGTAAAAAAATAAATGCAACGAAAAGGGAGAATCGTTACGAAAATATTTAGATTGTTCATCATACCGGTATTTTTGATCCTGTCCATGGCCCCGTCTGCCGTGGGTGGAATGTTCGGTCCGCCGCAAACGGTTTCCAGGGAATCCGGTGGCCTGAATACAACCATCGGCTACTGGTATTATGAAGATACTTACAAGAATGACACAAGCCATCCGATCCGGCAGCATCATGTTTACTCGCAGGTTTCCTACGGATCAAAGAATATCTGGGAAATATACGGGCGCATTGGAGTGTCGGATCTGAAGATTTTTGACGCTTCAAAATCCACCCATATCTATACCACGACGATAAAAGATCACTTTGAAGAAAACTGGAAATTTGTCGGGACCCTGGGAGCAAAAGGCTTTGTCGCTTTCAACAGCATCTTCGGGATCGGTGCCTTTGTTCAGGCAAGCTACAACTTCAGCAACTATACCGACAACCTCGTCGGAATTTATCATTCGACGCCTTTTACGGACGATTTGAAAGTCAAGAATCTCTGGAATGTCAACTTCGGCATCGGTGCACAGGCAACAGTCCCCTATGGCATAAAATTGTATGCCGGCCCCTTCATCTATTATGCCGAGGCTGACGCACAGCTTGCCTGTGGCATTCCGGGAATTCAATCGGGAGATCAAAGGATCGCCTGGAAGAACAAATCAATCATCGGCGGATATTTCGGGGTAGACATACCGCTGGCCAAAGGATTTCGTCTGAACATCGAAGGGCAATACACAGACCGTTTTTCTATCGGATCGGCAATCACATACACCTACTAAAATATAAGGATATAAAAATATGCGCCCCCCAAAAAAAACCAGCCTCTTATCTAAATTGAAAATCGGTGTTTTATACGGAGGCCGTTCAGGAGAACATGATGTCTCGCTTTGTTCCGCGGCATCCGTTGTCGCGGCACTGGACAAATCAAAGTACGATATCATCGCCATCGGGATTGACCGCGACGGGCGTTGGTACGTTCAGGATCAACCGGAAATTATAAATGATCAAGCATTCGGGAAAGTCCTGTCTTTGAAAAAACGGGGATGTTGGCTGGTCAATCATTTCGAACAGCAAGGTAAACTGCATATTTACAATCTCGAAAAGAAGGGTGAAAAAGTTGCGGTTGATCTGGTCTTTCCCGTTCTGCACGGCACATATGGCGAAGATGGAACTTTGCAAGGGCTGCTGGAGCTGGCTATGGTGCCCTATGTGGGGGTGGATGTGGCCGGTTCCGCCGTCGGCATGGACAAGGACATCGCCAAGCGGCTGCTGAAGGAAGCCGGTATCCCGGTGGTCCCGTGGATCACGATCAGCAGGCATGAGTGGCGGGAAGCACCTGAAAAAATCCTGCGCAGAGCAGTAAAAAAACTTAGTCTGCCGGTTTTTGTCAAGCCCTTGTGCACCGGTTCTTCTGTCGGAATCAAAAAGGTGAAAGTGAAAAAAGACCTGGCACAGGCGATTGATTTCGCCTTTCAGTACGACACAAGGATCATGATTGAAACAGGCATTGACTGCCGCGAAATTGAGTGCGCCGTACTTGGCAATGAAAAACCGGAAGCATCCATAACGGGTGAAATCCTGCCCCTGCATGAATTTTATTCCTATGAAGCCAAATATCTTGATCCCGACGGTGCGAAGATGAATATTCCGGCAAAGATTCCCACCAGACTCTCAGCGGAGATCCGCAAATCCGCTGTCATGGGCTTCAAAGCGCTTAATTGCAATTCTATGGCACGCGTTGATTTTTTTCTGGAGAAAAAGACAAACCGTTTTTATTTAAACGAGATCAACACCCTGCCCGGTTTTACCAGCATCAGCATGTACCCCAAGCTATGGGCGGCCACCGGCCTGGAATACCACAGGCTTCTCGATCGCCTAGTTGAACTGGCCCTTCAACGCCACCGGGAAAAATCGTTTATAAAAACGGATTAGGCTAGAGTTCCATTAAGGTTTCACGTTTCATATCATTGTCCGATCATCGGCCACGGCCTGGCTTCCTCCAGCTCAAAGGCAAGTTCGAGGAGTTCCCTTTCACGGCCGAAGGCGGCACCAAACTGGACCCCCAGGGGAAGGCCGTTATTGCTGAATCCCAGCGGAAGCGATATGGCCGGGGCGCCGCTGACATTCTGCAGCGGAGTAAAAGCAACATAATTCCTGATCCGTTCAAAAGCTTCATCAAAGGGAACCTCCGGTCCCAAATAACCAACTTTTGGAACGGGGTGGGCCAGCGACGGATTGATCAGTATATCGCAGGTGCTGAAGATATCATTATACAGGGTGGCAAATCTGCGTAACCTTTTTATCACGCCCGGTGCTTTAAATGATTTTTTCAAAAACAGGCGGCTGAGATTGATCGTCCAGTCTTCCAGCCTGCTTCGATCGAAGCCCCGGCTGATGATTAACCTCCCATAAAATCTGAAGGAAAAGGCCAGCATCCCCCAGTAGATGATAAAGTCGTCTGCCATCTGCGCATCACAGGGACAGGGGATTTCCCTCACCGTATGGCCGAGTTCTTCGCAGAGATCTCCGGTGCGGTATACCAGATCGGCTGACTCGGAGTGTGCAGGCGTAGCGTAAGGTAAATCTGTGAAAAGAGCGATGCGCAGGCGTTTCTTCCCCGGGTGCTTTACGTCTCCGATTTCAGGCATTCGGGGAGCACGGCGATATTTCTCCGCCCCATGATAAAAGGTGGCCGTATCCCGAACCGTCCGTGTTAAAATACCCTCGTAAACGATGTCGACCGGCATGAGCCGCGATCCTTCTACACGTTCAAGCCTCCCCCGTGAAGGCTTGAGACCAACCAGTCCACAGCACGACGCCGGAATGCGAATAGAGCCACCGCCATCATTGCCATGTGCGAGGGGAACGACACCGGAAGCCACGAGCGCCGCCGACCCGCCCGAAGATCCACCGGTAGAATAATCCGTATGCCAAGGGTTACGAGTTGTGCCGAAAGCAAGAGATTCCGTTGTTGCCGTTAAGCCGAATTCCGGCAAAGCGGTTTTTCCTAAACAGACAAGGCCTGTCGAAAAAAACTGTTTCACAAATCTGCTCGATTTTCCGGCGGGTTTATTTGGCACAGCCCTGGTGCCCCATAGCGTCGGAGCACCCTGCACATCTTCATTGTCTTTGATAAAAGAAGGTACTCCCGCAAAAGAGCCGGTGACAGGATCTTTAACCTGCGCGCGGGCGGTGTCAAAGGTCTCTGTGACAATGGCGTTGAGTGCCGGATTAACCGACTTCGCGCGCGCTATTGCGGCGTCAACCGCTTCAGCGGCGCTGATTTCTCCCGAAGATATTCTTTCCGCGATTCCGACGCCATCGAGAGTTCCCAAGGCGTCACTGCAAAAGGCGCTTACCCGTTTATTTTGTTCATTCATAAGATTGACAAAGACATCCTTTTTGTTGGCAAATTATAGAAAGCACGATCCTGTATCTCAAGATAAGTCTATGGCGTCACAATGGCAAACGTGCCTGTTGCTCTGTCGATCAGCGCGAAGAAGCGGACCAGATCTATTCTGCTGCCGTCAATTTTCAGTTTGCTGTTCATCAGTGTGTCCTTCACGCCGGCAGTACCGGTTATCATTTTAATAAAAAGATTCCTGGTCAGTGTAACGGTTGCATTGACATTGGCTGCGGGAGCTGCTTTTCTGTGATGCAACACCGCATTTTCTATCCAGAGCACATAAGATTCCCCCGTATCGGAAAAGACAAGATTGATGGAGAGATCTTTCCCCTCCGCAGACGGACCATCGAGGCTTGCCGCCATGGCATCAAGGAAATGCTCTGTCGGTGTCTGCATGAGCATGTCGATGACAGAGCTTCTATCAATGCCCTTTTTCGGGGGACCCTTCCGCAATTCGAAGGCCGCTGTCAGATAGCTGTTTCGCCAGGTGGCTGCTTCGGCCATGTAGCCCATCTGCTCATAGGTGCAGGCCAGCAGTTCGATGGCTTTTTCGTTTCCAGGCTCAGCAAATACAACATGGTTCAACAGTTCGGCGCTCCAGCGATAATCTCCCTTGTCGAATGCGTCCTGCGCGGCTTCAATCATCCTGCCTGCGCCACCGGCAAGATCGAGGTATCGCCTGGCCGACTCTTCAGGCGGCAGCGGGTTCAAATTTGCCGGATTTCCGTCGTAGAAGCCCATATAGAATTGATAGACCGCCTTGACGTTGTGTCGCAGGTCGCCATAATAGCCGCGGCTGGAAACATAGTTTTCAAGAGAGTCGGGCAGTTTGATCCTGTCGGCAATTTCGCGCGCCGTATAGCCGGCATTGATGAGACGCACTGTCTGGTCATGCGTGTATTTGTAAACGTCGCGATGCATGGTGATGAACCTGGCAATGTGCGTCCGGCCCCAGATCGGGTGGTGGTGTGTGTTGAAACAGACTTCGGCATCGCCGGCATGCTCCAACGCCTGTTGCAGATAGCCCGCCCAGCGTAAAGCATCGCGCACCTTTGCACCCCGCACCGGCAGGAGGTTGTGCATGGTATGACTCAGAATTTCAGCCCCGCAATAAGCTTTCTTATCAGGAAGAAGAAAGGTCAGCTCTGCGGGAGCTTCAGCCCCCGGCACATTATAGAAGACGAAGCGTATGCCGTCAACGACCATAGCCTCCCGGGACTGCCTGATGACGATATTGGGAGCCAGAATGCCACAAGTGCCCGACGCAACGGCCTTGCCTAATCCCGTGTCAACCATTCCTTTGGCGGAGCGCTTGAGAGCCATACCAAACTGATAGCCCGCCCGTCGCGCCATGGCGGTCCCGACTAAAATATTTTCACTGACAGCCTCTTCCATAAATCCCTCAGGCGCGATGACCTGAATTTTACGCCGGGACACCTCCCCGGGAGAGATCACTCCCAAAGCACCGCCGAAATGGTCGATATGACTGTGTGTGAAAATCACCGCGGAGACTGGTTTGTATCCCAGATGCATCCTTGCGAAGCGGATGGCTGCTTCTGCACTTTCCCGGCAGGTCAATGCATCTATGACAATCCAACCGGTCTTTCCTTCAATCAAGGTCATGTTGGCAATATCAAAACCACGCAGTTGATAGATGCCTTCCGACACCTTAAACAAACCGATTTGGGCATTGAGAAGGGCATGTCTCCAGAGACTCGGGTTGACTGTCCCGGGCGCCTTGCCTTCCACAAACATAAATGCGTCGAAATCGATCAGCACCACTCCTTCCGAATTGGTGATCTTTCCATGCGGCCTGGCAATCAGCCCCCGTTTAGCATCATCGTAATCTTTCGGGTTGTCGAGTTTCTTTAAGTGAGAGAAATTCTCATTTGCCATCAGCGTTGCAGTTGTTGCATCGCCCGCAACACCGCCGATTCCGGAATGTTTAACGACGCAGCCGGCAATCATTCCCGGAAGTGCCAGACAAAGAAAAATAGCGTAAAAGGTTTTCATAAAAAAACGCTCTCTTTATAAATCATTATTCGGGAAATCCCGCATGTGCTTGTGATACGATTTTTATGAACGGTTGCTGCCTACCGGCTACAAACGATTTCATCCCTTTTAATTAATCACACTAAAAATAAAATCCCCGAACTCTTGATGAGAAACGGGGATTTAATCATTTCTTTCTATGATGATTCTTGTAAACGGATTCGGACGAATGCTTCAATCATTCACCTTTTTTCATTTAATTGATTAAATTTTTATCTTAATAAGTTGCGGAGTCAAGTGAATATTTTTTGATTGAAGATCTTCACTACCTGAACCTTTTTCCCTAATCGTTTCAAGGTTCATTGCATAATTCATCCTGGGCAAGCGTCAGGCCTCCATTCCCCCCGAAAATCTCTTCATACTCTCTTTTCGTTTTCACTAACCTGCTCCTGGCCAACTGCAGGCTATCTTCCCATTCCCTGATCATCTTCCTGTATTTTTCGGTTTTGTCCCTGTCTTCCTGTGACTGGTCAGCTGAACAGGAATACCTCTTTTCCATCTCCTGGTAACACTCAATGAGTTTTTCACTAAAACGGACATTTTCTTCCTGATCTCTGATTAAAGCCTTATGGAAATCCTTTTTGTCTGTGCGGTTGACATATAACATGGTGACCCTCCTTGAAATTTAGTTGCCCCTCTTCCACTAAATGCTCTTTTTGGCGATCTAAAAATCAAATTTGAAAATCCGATCCTTATGTTATCTACACAAGTTTCTATGCACAAACTGTGCTCCAAGTTGCTTAAATAATTAAGACAATGCATTACAATTCAAACTATGTCTTTATAAGTAAGGGTTTACAAAAATTAAAAATATCTTTTATTCGATGATATCGTGTATACAAACCCGAAAACAAAATAAAGAACTGTCAAGAGACCCGACACTTTCAGACAAATCAAACACATGTTTTTTGAAAAAAACCACTTAACTGCATGTATATAGATATTATTTTTAATTGTCTGGACTTGAAAAGAAATACGACACTGGTAACGATGAATTGATCTTGAGGATAATCAGTGTAAGACAAATCTGATATTCAATCTGTCAGCGGATCTTTGGAATAATGATCGGGGTTCTTTCTTTATATTCATGGTATTCCTGTCCAAAACGCTTCTCCAGTTCCGGTTCCTCAATATACTTGAATTCCAGGATGCTCATCAAAACAAACAGCGGCGTCATGACAAAAGTGAGCGTTATTGAACCGGACAAAATACCGATCCCGGCCAATACCATAAAAAGACCGGTCATCATCGGATTGCGTGAATAAGCGTAGGGTCCGTCAGTCACCAATTTTGGCGGCGGGTTCACGGGTACGGGAGTCCCTTTCGTTTTCAGGAATTTCACCGCACACCATAACCACAATAAGGAACCCAAAATCAAAAAGGGCGCCGAAACGGCAATGCTCAAAGGCTTTGAAATGAATTCAGGCAATCTCCAGAAATGATCGAGGCGGAAGGAAATCAAGATCAGAAACAGTACAATGCAGAAAAAAATAAAGCCAAACAGTGGAGTAAGGATGATTCGAATTCTTTTAGTACCTGTTGCCGCCTTATAGACAAGATTGATGATCCATTCAAAAAGCTCTTTCATACGCAGCCATCTCTTTCACATTTCATTTATATTCATTGCAAAAAGCGGCATCATGCCCGCTCGCTTCGCGATCCCGACTTTTTATTCAGGTGTTTCCCCATGGCCATAAAAAGATCCATGCATTCGGAAATAATGTCATCCAGCGGGGTTACAAAACCATTGAGAACCCATTCATGAGCAATCATGATGATCGATCCCGCCAGACCGGTCGGAATAATGCTCCTGCTGAGCTTTTCTTCATGGATCCTGGGAAATACCTTGTATAAGAAAAGTCTGACCAGGTCGGCCAGCAGACGCATGGCGTTCTGGTATTCCCTGTCTATATTTTTACTGACCCCCAGAATTTCAAAAAGCTGGATCTGCGCCCGTCGGGGATCCTGATAAAAACGCTGATAAAACATTCGTAACACCCGTGCAGCTGCATCCACGGGGGTACCCTCGTTATCTTCCAGGGCTGCCATGGCATCGCGCTGACCCTCGTCGATCAGCTCCCTGTATACGACGCGCAGCAGATCCTCCTTATGTCGAAACGATTCATAAAAATACCGTTCCGTCAGACCCGCAATACCACAGATCATTTTGATGTTTGTCTTCGCGTAGCCCTTCGTTCCGAAAGCTTCAAGGCCCGCTTCGATCAGCTTTTTCCGTCGTTCGGCCTGTCTCAGGTTCGCTTTGATACCCCCGTATACCCGGCTCCTTGTTTTTTTCGTTTTCATGGACATAATTCTGACAATATCTCTTGTCAAAGTCAAGGAGATCTGATACGAAACTGACAATCTTTAATGTCAGATTTTTTGTTCAGGCAAGGGATATCCCATGGGGAACAGAAAAGACATTCATTTCATATCAGAAGGATTAAAATGCCGGGGCTGGTTTTTCAAAGCCCCCGGCAAGGCCAATGCGCCATGCGTTGTTCTTGCCCATGGCTTCTGCGGAGTCAAGGAACTGCGCCTTGACGCGTATGCCGAAGCCTTTGCCGAGGCCGGATACCACGCCCTGGTTTTTGACTACCGACATTTTGGCGACAGCGAAGGCGATCCCCGGCAGATCCTCGACATCAAAAAACAGCATCAGGACTGGCGCGCCGCGATCCGGTTTGCCAAAGGATTACCGGCTGTGGATTCGCACCGGATGGTTCTCTGGGGCACATCGTTCAGCGGAGGCCATGTTCTTGAAATAGCCGCGAAGGATCAGGACCCCGACATCACCGCAGTCATCTCACAGGCACCGCACATCAGCGGTTTCGCCACAGCGGCGGCAAGCGGTCCCGCACAGAGCATCCGGCTGGGAACAGCCGCCCTGCTTGATCTGGCAAACAGGATAATGGGCCGCAAACCCTGCTATGTCCCTGCATTTGGTTTTCCCGGGGACCTGGCCGCCATGACCGCCCCCGGCGTGGTGGAAGGGGTGAAGAAGCTTTATCCACCGGGATTCGAAGCAGACGAAAGGGTTGCAGCAAGGATTTTCCTGTCTGTGGGTCTTTATTCACCCGGGCGACTGGCAAAACTTTTGAACATCCCCTGGCTGGTACAAGTTGCCGCCAATGATCTCACAACCCCCGTGAAGCCGGCAGTAAAGGCAGCGAAGAACGCACCGAAAGGCGAACTCCTGGTTTATCCCTGCGGACATTTCGATGTGTATGTTCCACCGCTTTTTCAGCAAACTGTCGGAGATCAGATCCGGTTTCTGAAAAAACATATGAACGGAGCGTCTCATCGGGTGTTGTAACCAGATACCAGCGGGAATCAACCATTTCGCAGCAAGCTACGGGGGATCACAGCCAGTCCAGCCTATACGGGACAAAACAGGAGGTTTTCATGTTAAGCAGGTCAGAAGTCGCATCCGTGCTGTCTGGTTTCCCAAAATTTGAGGATTCCTGTATCGGTCTGCCCTATGGCCCCCGCATGCCCGGGCACATGGTAAAGGAAACCCGAAAGGCCATTGCCATTGCCCGCAAATTCAATGAAAAAGTGGCAAGGCCCCTCGCCCTGAAACTGGATCGTCGCACGCATGAAGACCCTGATTTCCTCCCCTGGGATCTGATTGACGAGGCAAACCGGTGGGGCTTCTATACCATGTGGATTCCGAAAATTTTCGGTGGACAGGGATACAATATGCCTTCGAGTTCCTTTTTCCTGGAAGAGGTTGCCTCGGCCTGTGCCGGTATTGCAAACGTCATCGGTGTGCATTACCTGGCTGTGGCCGGCCTTGTCGCATCGGGCAACGCCAGAATCTCCAAAAGGGTTCTGCGGGAGGTGATTGACGGCGAGAAGTCGGGAAAACCCTGTTTGCTGGCGCTGGCCACCACGGAGCCGGGGGCCGGAACGGATGTCGAAGAAGTCGAACTCCTGGACAAGGGACGCGTAACCTGCACCGCCAGGCGTGTCGAAGGCGGTTACATCGTCAATGGGACCAAGGTATTCATTTCGATGGGGCACGTTTCCACATGGACAGTTCTTTCCGCGTATGAAGATGTCCGGCGGCCCTCCGAAACAAACATCGGCTTCGCCGTCAAAACCGGCGCCAAGGGGTTTTCCTTCGGCGGGCATGAAAACAAAATGGGGCAACGGGCCTGCCCGGCAAGCGTTCTTATCTTCGAGGACTGTTTCATCCCTGACGACCAGGTGATCATGAGCGCGGCTCTCGTGAAGAAATATTCCGGTCAGCCCAACAGAGATGTTTCTCAACGCTATATTGATTATGTGGTCTCCGCCACACGTCCGGGCGTCTGCGCCTTCGGTACAGGCGTCGCGCGCGGCGCATTTGAAACAGCCCTGCAATATGCAGCCAGCACCGAAGTGAACGGCAGCCTGCTGATCAATCAGGAATGGGCACAATGCCTGCTTGCCGAAATGTATAAAAACGTTCTTCTGGGAAGGCTCGCCTACACGGAGGCGAACAATGCCAACAGCCTGCGGGGCCTGTACCGTATCCTCCAGATAAAACCCGTCTATCAATACCTCCGTTTCATGCCCCGTATCTGGTTTGACAAGGTCATTTCTCCCTTCCTTGATTTGGGACTGACATCCAGAGTCATGGGCAAACTCTATTTCGATCACGCAAAACCGGCAGATCAGCGCTGCTGTTCGGGTTGGGCTTCCGTTGCGAAATACGCGGGAACGGACCTTGGCGTTAAAAACTGCCAGATGGCCATCGAACTGATGGGACACAGAGGGTTGCGGCAGGATGCGGGTGCGGAAAAACTGCTGCGCGACATCAAGCTTCTGCAGATTTATGAGGGAACCAACCAGCTCAATCGCCTCAACGCATTTAAGTGCCTGATCGCCCCTGCGGTGCCGCAGGTAAAAGTATTTGAAGAATAAGGAGACGCTATGTCTATTTTGAATTCAGACGACCTGAAACCCTTTGCAGATCTGGCGCGTTCTTTTGCCGCCAGGGAGCTGGCCGGAAAGGTTGCCGAACACGACCGCTATCCTTTCGGCCGGTTTTATGAGGAGGTTTTGGCAAAACTTCATGACGTTGGATTTCTGAACGCTGTGCTCCCCATAGAACTGGGCGGAACGGACTTCGGCATCGAGGCCCTTTGTGCAATCCTCGAGAATATCAGCGAGGTCGATGCATCCCCCGCCGGAATCATTTATACACAGGCACTCTCCCAGAAAATTCTGATGGCTGCGGGAGCGGGGAAACTGGCCGCAAGCTTGTCTCAGGCAGGTACTGCCATGAAAACAATCCTGATTGCCTTCCCCGTTTATATTGATCCCGCTTCAACGGATACGCTTCCCACAGCGCAAATTACCGGTGGCGGTTATACCCTTGCAGGAAGAATTGAACTTCTGGTTCCGGGCAATCTTACTCCCCATGCCGTCATTCCCGCACGTACGGGCCGCGGACCGGACTACAGCTTTTTTCTGGTGGATCTTGACGGAAAGGGTGTGGAAATAAGCGACCCGGTCTTTTCGCTGGGTCTTCATGCCTGTCCGGCGGTGGATGTCACTTTTGGGGGCGCCGGAGCGCAACTGGTCGGCGAGGAAAATGCTGGAGCGGCTTACTTTGCACAAGTCCTGCCCCAGATGAGTGCCGTCGCAACGGCGATCATCTCAGGAATTTTGCGCGGCACTTATTGCGAAGCACTGGCCTATGCCCAAAAACGCGAGCAGGGTGGAAGACCGATTGTCCAGTGGAGCGAAGTCACCATGATGCTCGCCAATCTGTCCATCAAGGCCGATGTTGCCGCCATGTGTGTTTGCCAGTCATGCCGGGAGCTGAGGCAAAAACAAAATGGATACGAGTCGCGCATTTCCGCAGCCACATTACATATCGCAGAACTGGCCTGTGAAGCAACAACCGACGGCATTCAAATTCTCGGCGGGTACGGCTACATGAAGGACTACGGCCAGGAGAAACGCTATCGGGACGCGCGCATGGTGCAGGCGCTTCTCGGTTCGGTTCCCATGAAGAAACTTGCCAGAATCCGGTGCATTCCGGAGGTCGGCACAAACACAGCCTGATCTTTTCATGGCTGTAAAACGTATATGCAACCAGGGAAAGAGCAGAAATGAAGATTCTCAAAAACAAGACTGCAGCCATTACCGGCGCGGCCTCGGGTATTGGCAGGATGCTTGCCGTCAACCTGGCAAAAGAAGGATGCGGCCTGGCACTTTCTGACATCAATGCCCCGGCCCTGCAGGAAACCGCAAAACTCATCGGCAACCGTGTGAAAGTAACAACCCATGTTTTGGACGTGTCGCAGCGTGAACAGGTCTTCCGGTATGCCGATGAGGCGGCCGAAAGCCACGGCGGTGTGGACCTTATCATCAACAATGCCGGTGTCTCTGTCGGCGATTTTCTTGAAACCATTCCCCTCGAAGACTTTGAATGGCTCATGGGCATCGATTTCTGGGGAGTCGTATATGGCACCATGGCCTTTCTTCCCCACTTGAAAAAGCGTCCGGAAGGGCACATCGTAAACATATCCAGCATCAACGGTATCCTGCCGAACCCCAATAACGGCCCCTACTGCTGTGCCAAATTTGCAGTCAAGGGTTACACAGAAACGCTCGCCCAGGAAATGCACGGCACAAACATTCATGTCAGCTGCGTCCATCCCGGCGGCATCAAAACCAACATCGCCCGCAATGCACGGGTGAACCGGGCCATGTTTGGACTGACCCAGGAAAAAGCCGCCAGTCTCTACGAAGAAAAACTCTTCAAGACGACAGCTGACGATGCGGCAAAGATCATCATTGCCGGCATCAGGCGCAACAGAAGGCGAATTTTAATTGGCACGGATGCAAAGATCCTGGACTGGTTGACACGATTTTTCCCGTGCACCTCCGTGACGCTGAGCACCGTGTTCAGCAGAAAGATCGCACAGGAATATGCAGACAAATAACCGGTCGGGATATTGTAAAAGCCCGGTAAACATTCACAGGAAAGGAGGTTTTATGAACAGAGGTGATTTTTTCAAAGGGGTTGTTCAGTGGGACATCATGACACCGGACATGTCTCTTCAGGGCAAGCTGCCGGTATTCTACTATGATAACACATCCATGACAGCGATCTACACCGCCGCCACCGACAGGGTACGAAAGCTTCTTCCCCTCCCGGATATGCACCCCGTGGAAGCCATGGTCGGAAGGGCCCTGGTTGCCTTTACCGCTTTTGAATACCGCAAAACCGATATTGATCCCTACAACGAATTTTCTATCTCGTTTCCCATCACCTTCCGGAAAAAGGGCATTCCAGGCATCACCGTTCTGGGAATGATGGCCCGCAGATACTTCACGGCATATGTCTGGCAGCTCCCGGTCACGACAGAGCGAGCCCGCCGGGGCGGTGTCGAAATGTACGGATATCCCAAGTTCTGCGCCGACATTACGTTTGCAAAAGAAAACGGTATGCTTGTCTGCAGGCTTTCCGAAGGCGGAAAAAGCATTCTCACGTTGAAGGGTCAACAACTCAAGACAGCCGCGGAAAAGGTAAACCGCTTCAAAACCTACTCCCTGAAAAACGGGGTGCCTCTGGCAGCAAATGTTTATATGAACCCCGTCGAATTCGGAAAATCCATGAGCGGCAAGGCAGCCAAACTCACTTTGGGAAATCATGACATTGCAGGGCAACTAAGGGAAATCAAACTCAGCGAGAAACCGCTGTTCTACCAGTATATGCCCGTCATGGAGGCAATCCTTTTCGGTGCCAGAAACCTGATCGATGATTAAGAGGTAAAATGGAATATTACCGGGGTAAAAATATCCTCATTACCGGCGCGTTTGGCGGCTTCGGACTTTGTTTTATTTCTCAGCTGCTGGACGGCGGGGCCTCTTTGATCCTTTGTGATACGCCGCAAAGTACTATACCGATACGCGACAGGGAAAAAAGCCTGCCTGTTCCTGTTGCCGGAAGGGAAAAACAAATCCTGTCCATCATCCCTGCTGATCTCTCGAACACCGAGGGGTGCAAAACGCTGCATGAAGAATACAGGAAGCTCGGCAAAAGGGTGGATATGATCATCCACAATGCGGGCATCGCTTTTGGAGGGGAATATGCCGATATTCCGCCGGAGCTCAATGAAAAAATCATCCAGGTCAATCTTTTGTCCATCATGAGGCTGAACGCTCTTTTTCTTCCCGACATGATCAGACAGAGATCCGGTCATCTGATCTACATGTCTTCCGTTGCCGGATTCGTGGCCACGCCGCTGGCCGTTTCCTATTCAACATCAAAATTTGCTGTTCGATCGTTTGCCATGGCTCTGCATGGAGAAATCAGGAAGCACGGCATTCGGACATCCATTGTGTACCCGTTTTTTTCAAAAACTCCTATCCTGAAATCGCAGAGGTTCGGCGACCCGCAAATATCCACCCTGCCGGGCTTCTGCGCGACCTCACCTGCCCATGTCGTCACCTGTGCACTGAAGGGTGCGAAGAACGGCAGGCTGCATATATGTCCGGGATTTTTCTCTAAATTGATGTGGCTGGCGGTCCGCCTGCACCCGGTTATCTCCGCCCAGCGCAAGATAGAGGGATACTCTTCGTAATCAAATGATATCGGGCCTCGAGAAAATGTATCAGGAACATTACTTCAGATAATTCTTCTTGAGGGCTTCCTCAACATACCTGCGATATTTGGATGTTGCAGCCGCATCAATATATTGGCTCTTTTTTGCCATCTTCATCATTTTCTTTAACGTTTTATACGGATTGGTTTTGATCAACCGGTTGGCAATGGACGATGGAATTCCCTTGCCGAGGTCCGGGTCCACCATGAATGTTACGCGTGTGTTTTCCCGGTCAATCCATTCCATGGTAAACAATGAATGAAACGAGGGCATACGGACATAGCCTTTGCCCGCGTCGTAAGGAATTTCGTTGGTCGAATCGGCATAAACAAGGCTGCGGCCGTTTTTCATATCAATGATCGTTTTGCTTTTCAGCACCATATCCCTGTCCGGGAACATCGTAACATGCTGACGCAGCCAGAAGATGAAAACATCTTTTTCATCATCCACAGTTTTCAGAACTTTTGTTGATTCGCAATCATCCATCCATTCCGGGTAATTCGGTATGTCCCTGAGAATTACGCCGATGACCTCAATTCTGGCGGGAAATACACACGTGGCTTTTGCAGCGATATAATCTTTGCCGGCAACATTGCTTGTATAGATCTGGCATCCGTCTTCCGTCCCTGCATGCTTCCATTGATACCTTTCGGCGGCAAAACCTGTTGAAGAAACCATAAACAGCATAAGAATGATGGCAACGATAAAATTTCTCTTCGTCATAAAAAATTCCTTTCAATAAGCGACAGAGTAACAAAGTATAACCGCATGGTCATTTTTTATTGATGAATGTTTTCTGCGCATCATGCCTTTAAGACACGCACTCCTCTGCCCATTTATCCGTGCTTCAGTGAAAACAGTCTTCTATTTCCGATTCTCTGGCTAGGTAAAACATGATATGTTTACCTCTAGGCATCGCCTTCTCAAGATAACCAATAATCTCAAGATGGGGCTCCGCGAGAGCCACTTTCACATGATCGGAATCATCACTCAAAACGACAATTCGATGCCTGAAAGCATATTTCTCCCCTACCACCTTTTGCATTGCAGGGGATAGCGTATGGCCCTTCAGAGATATAATCGGCATACTGAAATGAGCGGAAAGCGCGATCATAAAGCTCTCTTCACTGATCATCCTGTTTTTAATCAGCACAGAACCCAGGGGGGCAAATATGCCTTGCTGCTTCATGTCCTTTTGTTGCAGGAGACACTCTCTTAATTGCGCCTCCGTTATGATGTTCAGTTCCACAAGAATTTGACCGATTTGCTTCCTTTTGTTGCTGTAGTAAATCCAGTGCATGATTTTGGATTGCGGAAGCCCCATCTCACACAGGATTTGTCCCAAATACTTGGTCGGCTCTTTCCTTTTTCTTTTCATGGCTTCGTTCAAATCATTTGCCGTGATAATGTTTCTCGAAACAAGGATCTGTCCAATTTTATCAGGTGGAGCTTCAGCCTGCTTAATTTCGAATTCCAGTCTTTTGATAGTAGCGTTTAAACCGTCTAAAGCATTTTTCAGATTGGCCCGGGTGGAGGAATCGGCCTGTTCAATTTTGACTTCGAGTGCCTTGGCGGCAAGAGTCAGATTGCTTAAGGTGTTTTTGAGATTTTTAGCAGAACTGTTCGACATTGCAAATAACCTTCATTTCCAGTCTGAAAACAATCTTTATCCGCGGCAAGTCATCTCATTTGTGATCACTCTAATCTTTTTGCCTAAAATTATCAAGTTCAAGCGTGCTTTGAAGAATTCACCTCGAAGATCATCTTTTTGATTATGGTTTGAAGATTTTTATCATCATGAAAACAAACGTCAGAAAATTCCTGCCGGAGAAACGAATCTGCGAATCATTTTTCCGGCAATCTTTTTTCACATTCCAAAGAGACAATAAATTTTATTGTTTACAGCACCTTAGGTGTTATGATAAGAAAGTGCACAATTTTTAATACAACTCTACACATAATAATGACAAGCACCACGATCATAATGAAGGTTCATTACCGGGGGACTTTGAGGAAAACAAAGCAATGCCGATTTCCAATCTTGACAAAATACGTGACGGCTTAACTAACGCATTATCCCGCGGGTGGGAAGAGCGAGCCATCATGGAATGCAGGGATATTATTAAGACTGCTTTCGAAGATGCAGGCAATGGTCTCTGGGAGTGGAATTTAAAAAACAACAAAGTCCGTTTTTCTAAAATGTGGAAAATCATGCTGGGCTATGAAACGACCCGATTAGGGAATGACATCTATGATTGGAAAAGGATGCTGCACCCCGATGACCGAGAGGACGCATTCAACTCTTTATCCTCTCTTCGAAAAAAGCGGAGCAAAATAAGCAAATGTGAGTACCGCATCCTGCACAGCGACGGCACTTACCGGCGCGTTTTAAATGTGGCCAAAGCGATCACGAACGAAGGCAACCCTGTTCGAATTATTATCATGCAAAAAGACATAACCCGGCAGGGACTGATGGAAGAAAAGCTACGAGAAAGTGAACAGAAATATCTCGTCCTGCTCGAAGAATCCAACGACCCGATATTCACCCTTGATCTCCAGTGTATATTCAAATACGTCAACCGTGCATTTGCCCGTGCCGTGAACACGACTTCTGAAGATATCATGGGAAAATCTGTCTGGCACATATTCACCCGGTATGAAGCTGATAAAATAAGCGTCATGGTCAATGAAGTCTTCGAGAGCGGCAATCACAATGTCATCGAAATGCAATTGCCGAGATCAGACAGTGTGCGGTATTACATGACCAGCATCGAACCTATAAAAGCGCAAAATGGCAGGGTGGCCTCTGTCATTTGTTCCTCCAGGAACATTACCGAACATAAAGAAGCCGAGCTTGAACTCATTAAAAGCCGTGATTTGATGTCCAAGGTGTTCGAGAACTTCCCTCTGGCGGTTTACATGAAAGACTACAAGAAAGAGGGGATGTATGTGATTGGAAACAAAATGTGGGATGATCTGCATAAAAATTCACCCATGCTCTCCAGCGTCCTCTCCGAGTTTGAAGACGCGGCCCTCAGCACAGGATCCGCTGTCATATTTGAACACACGGTACCCGAAAAAGACGGCCGGATGAAAACAATGAAGTCCAACCTGATCCCGCTATACGATCAACGTGGTCAGCTGGAATATTTGCTGGGAATATCAGAAGACATATCTGATCTGAAGCAGATGGAGGAAGAAATTATCACCAAAGATGCGGCACTGGCCCAGGCATCAACCGAAAAGGCCATTTCCGCACTGGTTGCCGGTCTGAGCCACGACATCAATAATGCGCTGGGAGGAGTAACCGGCGGACAGGATCTTACGAAAATGTACCTGGGCAAGAGCGAAAGAACCATCGATAAGATCGATACCGGGCGAATGAAACTGATCGATACGATCCGCTCCTGCAAGACTGGGAGTAAGGGCATTTCCCGCCATCTGGAGGAATTCCTCCATGAAAAACTTCCGGATCATCTCGTAGATCTGAAAACAAACATACAGGCCTCACGTAAATATCTTACCTATGTCAATAATGGAGGACTGATCATCCGCGATGTAACATCGGGAATCCGGGATTACGTGAAACAGGACCATTCCCTGAACAGTTTTGAAATCCGGCCGGCCATCCGCGGGGCCGTGTCTCTCTCCAAGGGACAATACAAACCCATGGCACAGGATCAGGGTAAAACCGTCTCTGTGGAAATATGCGATGCTTCACCATCAGCCACGGTTTTTGGCAATGCAGGAGAATTCATGGGAATTGTTGTGAATCTGATCAACAACGCAGTTGCCGAATTTCCCCGGGGCTGCACAAACCTTATCTGCATATCCTGGGAAAAAGAGAAAAACGTGAACTCCGAGGATGTTATCCGCCTGCGCGTCTCAAACGACGGTCCGCCGGTGCCGGACCACATCCTGACTCATCTGTTCAATGAAAAAGTGTGATCCACCCATGGTGGAAGCGGGATCGGCCTGCTGGCCGTCAAGAGCACCCTGGACCGTTTCGGAGCACGCATCCGCTACACCAACGATTTCACCCCCCCGCAAAAGAACGGCGATCCGGCCTCGAAAATCAACAGAGAAAAGACCTGGACAACTTTTGAAATGGACCTGCTCGTGTCGGATGCAAAGGAGGAAACTTTCAGGCTCCCGAAAGATCCGCCGGATCCGCGAAAGCTCCTTGTCGTGGATGATGAGAAATACATGCTTGATATTATGGAAAAATACGCGGAAAACCTCGGGCACACTACGGTCTTATTCAATGATCCGAAGGACGCCCTTCAGTGGTATACGAACCACAGCGATGAAGTGGACATCATCATTTCCGATCAGTGCATGCCGGATATGAACGGCTGCCAGCTGATATCCAACATGAAGCAGTGCAACCAGGATAAGACATTTATCATCATGACAGGACATGGTCAATTGACCCTGACCCGCAAAGACACAAAAGACGTTCACCTGCTGGTGAGAAAACCATTTGATCAAAAACAGTTTTGCCTTGCCATCGAAGATGCCGTGGAAGAACGAAACAAAACCGTCAGCCGCGAATCCGATTCAACCCGCCAAAATCCTGTCCGGGACTTTACCTGAACACTCATACGCCCGGCCAGGCATTTTCCCCGCGTGATCCATTTTCTGATCAATACAAAACAAAAAGTGGCATCAAACCCCTCCTGTTTTGTCTTCCCGGACCATTCTATCGCGTTTATGATAATATTGCAGCACCGCCGCCATGGATCGGGCGGCTCGTTCCGGATCCTGATAAACAGGAACACCCCGATCGATCAGGTATCGAACCATGGTTTCCTGCAGGCTGCGGTAGGTAAAACCAACGATCGGTTTTCCGGGGTGGCGTTTGGTCAAACTGACAAAAGCCCTGGAATGCTCCTTAAGAAGTTTCTCCCGTTCCAGTGGGATTGATTCCTCTGGAACCCCCATTTCCTTTAAAATCCGGTCTGCGAAACTTCCGGGAGACAGTATATAAGCCAGAAGCATATCAGCATCTTTTTCCGACAACAGAACGTCGGGAATATCAAAGAAACTTTCTGCAAAATCTCTGTTGTACGTCAGATCAACCGGATTTGCTGTACTGGCTGTTCTGGGAATCATGGGCTTCAACTTATCTAATGTTTCCGGGGAAAGCTGCGGCAGGGCAAGGCCCGCTCGTCCGCAGGAATCGGCAGCCGTGGCCCCCGGACCTCCGGAGTGCGTTAGAATAATGACACGATTTCCCCCGGGCCGTGGAAGCGTACCCAGAGCAAGAGCATAATCAAAGAGCTCCGTGATCGTCGTCGCCCGAATGATACCACATTGGCGGAAGACACCGTCATAGATTTCATTGGGTCCTGACATGGAGCCTGTATGAGAAAGACCCGCCTGCCTGCCTGTTTCAGAACCGCCTACATAAAGAGCCACAACAGGCTTGTGGGGTGTAATCGCTTTCGCTACTTCTACAAACTTCCTGCCACGGGTTATTCCTTCAATGTATAGTGTAATCACCTTCGTGTTGGGACATGCACCCAGATATTCCAGGCAATCGACAATGTCAATATTGGCCTCATTCCCGACACTCAATGCCGAACTGAACCCCATCCCGTGGCGATGAAGATAATCAAACATCTGTGTAACAAAGCTGCCGCTTTGGGACGCCAGCCCCACAAAACCGGGAGGACCCTCCGCAGTGATGGTCGTAGGATTCAGTTTTTGGTGCATGTTGGCAACGCCGAGGCAGTTCGGTCCGAGAAAACGGATGCCATAACGATTGGCAATCGTTTCCAGTTCCTGTTGGATGGCGATGCCTTCGGGGCCGGCTTCCCGGAACCCCCCCGACACCACAATGGCATGACGGATGCCCTTCTTCCCGCAATCCTCCATGGTCGGGCAGACAATGTCCGTGGGCAAAACGATGATCGCCAGGTCCGGAACTTCCGGAAGATCCATCACGCTGGAATAAGCCTTTAAACCGCGAACCTCTTTTTCTTCCCTGTGGATTGGGTATATTTCCCCTTCGTAACCAAGGGCCTGCACCGATGAAAGCATCATGGAACCCATTCGCAAAAAATTATTGGACGCACCGAAAAAAGCAATACTTCTTGGATTGACAATGGAATAAAGCGGGCTTTCCTGAATCGAATGAATCATTTGACCTTCCTTGTGATAAAAATGCAGGGGGGGTGCGCTTCGCCCCCCCCTGCATCATGATCATTGAATCGATTTTGAGGGTTAATTTATTTTTTTCCTGCCGGTTTTGGCGCGGATGCCTCCCCGGACGGTTTCACATCCAGCAGTTCAATTTCAAACACCAGTGCTGCGCCTCCGGGAATTACGGGCGGACGCCCTTTATCGCCATAGGCAATTTCAGCAGGACACACCAGCTTCGATTTGCCTCCCACTTTCATCATGGCAACCCCTTCCACCCAGCAGGGGAATACCTGTCCCAGCGGTAATTCCGCGGGTTGGCCCCGTTTGATGGAACTGTCAAATTCTTTCCCGTCAATCAGCTTGCCCACATAATGGACTTTTACGACATCCGTGGCTTTCGGCTGTGCGCCTGTTCCAGCTTTTATCTCGGTGTAAATCAGACCGGTCGTGGTTTTTTTCGCGCCTTTCTCGGCGGCGGCTTTTTCCAGAAATGCCTTGGACTTCGCTTTTTGTTTTTCCGTGGCTTTTTTCATGCGCGACTCTATCATTTCCGCAAGTTTCTGCATGTTATCTTCCGGCTCCGCAACCAGCTTCTTGCCGGCAGATGCATCGGACATCCCCATCTGAACATATTTCATTTCCTCGGGAGACATGTCAAAAACCGACAACTGTTTATTGAGATGGGCACCCAGTGCATAGAATGCTTTCTGCTCCTCTGTTTTCGGCGGCTCTGGAGAGCAACCCCAAAGACCGATAAGAACAACAAAAATAAATATCATTGATTTACGCATAAAATATTCCTTTCTTTTCCTGTTTATTTTAAAGTGCTTTCTATCTTTCAGCAAAAAGCCTGATCCTGTTCACTTGCTTTATGATTTTTTCGCGTGACCCCCACAAATGCAGGCACGGCAAAGCTAATTTTCTAACCGAAACCGGGAAGATCTGTTCTAAGAATCGTTTCATCGAGCATCTGCACAACCACTTCATCCCCTTTTTTTACGGAGGAAACATTTTCATCCAGAACCATAAAAGCATTGGCCTCCACCATGGACTTCAGAATACCGGACCCCTGCTCACCGGTCAGGTAAACGACATAACGATCCTTTTCTTTTTTAACCACCCCGCGCATAAAATGTTTGAAACCGGTTTCCTTCCGGATGCTCTGAGCGCTCACCGCCTTGAAGATCTGACGGAAAATTTGTGTGTGTCCCTGCATCTTCAAAAGGTAGGGACGGACCAGCTGTTCAAACGAAACCATGACGGCAACAGGATTGCCGGGCAAACCGAAAAGCGGAACACCGTTTACGGATCCAAAGGCCATTGGTTTACCCGGACGCATGGCCACCTTCCAAAAATGCATGGCATTGCCCAAATCCGCCATCACGTCTTTCACGAAATCGTAATCGCCGACCGAGACGCCGCCGGAAGAGAGAACCACGTCGGCCCGACCCGCAACCTGAAATTTTTCCGCCAGATCAGACCTGCTGTCACGACCGATACCCAACAGAATCGGGACACCACCGCATTCCCGAACCTGGGCGGCAAGAGAATAGCTGTTGGAATTGACAATTTTCCCCGGAGGTGGGTCCGTCTCCAGTTCGACCAGTTCATCGCCGGTGCAAAGAATCGCTACCCGGGGTTTCTGATAAACCGTGACAAACGCCTTTCCCAACGCGGCAAGCATACCGATGTGCCCAGGACGCAAAACGCTGCCCTTTTGAATAACAAGTTCACCTTTTTTAACATCTTCACCGGCAAAACGGACTTCAACGCCCTGAAGCACCGGGGTCTTGATCATGACGGTTTTGTCTTTTTCTTCCGCTTCTTCCCTAAGAACCACTGCGTCCGCGCCTTTGGGAATCATGGCACCGGTCATTATGCGGGCTGCCTGGCCTTTGTTCACTGTTTTACGGGGAAGACTGCCCGCTGCAATGGTTTCAATCACCTTTAGTTCCAAAGGGTTTCGGCTGTTCGCTCCTTTTGTATCACTTGAGCGAACAGCATAGCCGTCCTTCGCTGAATTCGGCGCAGGGGGAATATCACGCTGCGCAATAACATCTTCTCCCATCACCCTGCCTGAAGCTTCCAGAATATTGACTTTTTCGAATCCCAGCGGGCGACAATCTGCAAGAATGGTTTCAAGCGCCTTTTCCACGGAAATCATGATATTTTCTCCATCCATTTTAACTTGTGCACCTTATCAAAGACTTTTTGCTTGTCAATTAAAAAAAGGGGCAAGGCCCCTTGATCCTCGATCCTTTCTTCCCCTTGAATTAAGCGGACTTTTGCGATAGGGAGAATGCAAATGAATAAAAGGAAACGATTGATGACTTCCCAACAGAGAAAAATTCGTAAAATGCTGGCCGATAAAGAGGGGATTTTACTGGTTCACTTCTATGCCAGGCCGGAAATTCAGGAAATAGCCGATGTCCTTGGCGATTCGCTTTTGCTTGCCCAGTCGGCAGCAAGCTCGGATGCGAAAGTCATCGTCTTCGCGGGCGTTCATTTTATGGCGCAAAGCGCAGCCATGCTCTCACCTCAAAAAACCATTCTTTTGCCGCGCGTAGACGCCGGATGCCCCCTGGCTGATATGGCCGACGCTGCTTCGGTCAAAAAAATGAAAATGGAAGAACCCGATGCTGTTTTTATGGCCTACGTCAATTCCACCGCGGAAGTGAAAGCCGAAAGCGACATCTGCTGCACATCGTCCAACGCGCTTAAAATTATCAAGACATTGCCACCGGCAAAAAAGGTCGTCATGCTGCCTGACGGCAACCTGGCGAGGCATGTGGCATCCGTCACCGGCAGACAGATCATTGCCTGGAAAGGCTGCTGCCCGATTCATCAGGCGCTGACCGTCGAGGAAGTCAGGGAATGCAAACAGAAATACCCGCAGGCACCTTTTGCGGCACACCCGGAATGCCGTCAGGAAGTGCTGGCCCTCGCCGATTTTGTCGGCAGCACATCAGCAATTATCCGTTTTGCCCGTGAAACGAACGCAAACCAAATCATCATCGGAACAGAGGAAGGCATTCTGACCGAACTGCAAAAACAAAATCCTGGAAAAATCTTCATCCCCGCATCTCCCTCTCTGGTTTGCATCGATATGAAAAAAATAACCCTGGACGACATTGAACGGTCATTGGAAACCATGCAGCCGGTGATCACCGTTCCCCGCGACATCGGTAAGGCCGCGAAAAATGCTTTGGACAGAATGCTTACGGCATCTTAATCGGCCGTTTTAGCCGTTTGGATTGACTTCATTGAGAAAAATCATTGATAAGAAAATGCTTCGTACGGCCCCTCCCGTGCGCGAGCTTCTGGAACTGCTCGAAAAAGAAACACGTATCATCGATGTTCACGGTCTTACGGATGCCGCCCGTGCTTTTCTGACAGCCGTTATCTTTGACCATCTGGCCGACCCCATCACCATCGTTTGCCCCACAGCCAAAGAGGCTACCGATTTCGCACGTAACCTCACACTCTTTCTGGGTGAAGAGCCCGTTCTACATTACCCCCCGCTGGATTTTCTTTCCATTGACATGTTCGCCCTTCAGCGTGAAGAAGAACTCGCCAGGCTCAACGTGCTGACAAGGCTGCAGGTGGACAGCCGTAAAATCATTGTCACCTGCTTTGCCGCCTGCATGCAGAAAGTGATGCCCTTTTCGGAATTTCAGCATTATCTGAAAATCATTTCGACAGGGGATATCCTGCTGATGGAAGAGTTTCCCGCCAGGCTCTCGGCCGGCGGATATCAGAGAGTTTCTCTGGTGGAAGAACGGGGAGAATACAGCCTGCGAGGCAATATTCTCGATGTATTCCCGCCCAGTGAGCCCGAACCGCTGCGTCTGGAAATGGCCGGTGACGAAATCGAATCAATCCGCCGTTTTGACTGCACAACACAGCGTTCGGGAGGGAAAATTGACGCCTTTATGCTCGGACCGGCAAGTGAAATTCTGATCGACGAAACAAGACGAAACCTTGCCATTGGCAATATCAAACGGCGGGCCGATGATCTGGATCTTTCGCGGGATCTTCGCAGCAGACTTACAGAGACGCTCAGACAACAATCCGCTTCATCCGTCAACCCGATTTTTCTGCCCCTGTTCTACGAAGACCAGGGTGAACCGAACATTCCTGAACCACAAAAACTCTCCAGTATTTTTGACTACCTGCCAAACAACACCCGGTTCATTCTCAACGATGTACTGGCGATAAGACAGGCCGCACAAGCCACCGAAGCCAGTATGGACAGGTTGCTTTACAAGGCAAAGACTGGCGGGAAATTTTATTTGGAAAGTGATGGCGTTTACCTGGATTCAGAAACGCTTTGGGCCAAACTGGCCGGATTCAGGCAGGTCCGCCTTTCCGGTCTGATGCTGGACAGCAACGATCAGCAGAATCCATCCGTAACGATTCAGGCCCCCCGGGAGATGATGGCCACCGAACCGCTGGCCGGTGAAGTGAAGGAAGAGGCGCTTCTTCGCAATACAGCGAATAAAATCAAGCAGTGGTTGTCCGGACAAATGACAGTTTTCCTTTTTTCTCCAACACCGGAAGACAATCTCCGGATCGCACATCTGTTCGCGGGCTATGATCTGCATGTGCAGATTCTGCCTTCCGGAACGCCTCTTCTGGAAACCATCCGTAACCTGGGCGACGATTCGGGGCTCTTTCTGCTGGAAGGGAAAATATCGGGCAGTTTTGTGCTGGAAGCCATGAGATTTGCTTTTATCAGCGGAGAGGAAATTTTTGTCAAAAAGACTTCCCGCGGCAGGATCCGGCCGGTCCGGGAAGGCTATTTTTTAAAGTCCTTTGGCGATCTCAAAGAGGGAGACTTTGTTGTCCATACGGATTTCGGGATCGGAATTTATCGCGGCCTGCGGAAAATCACTGTGGGCATTATTGAAAACGATTTTCTGGTGATCGAGTATGCAGAGGGAGACAAACTCTACCTGCCGGTGAACTCCCTTGAAAAAATCCAGCGCTATCTTGGACCGGACGGCTATCAACCGAAAATTGAAAAGATGGGTGGAACATCATGGGACGCCGTCAAGGAACGGGTTAAAAAATCCATGCGTGATGTAGCCGAGGAGCTGACGGCCATCTACGCGGCAAGAGAGGCGATGGAACGAAAATCTTTTGCTCCGCCGGACCGCATCTACGAGGAATTCTGTTCGACCTTTCCGTTTGAAGAAACCCCCGATCAGGCCAGGGCCATTGAAGATATCCATGAAGACATGGATAATGTCAAACCTATGGACCGGCTGATCTGCGGGGACGCGGGCTTCGGCAAAACGGAAGTCGCCCTGCGTGCCGCGTTCCGCGCAGTCATGGACGGCAGACAGGCGGCTCTTCTGGCGCCGACAACCATTCTCGCCGAGCAGCACTATGCGACCTTCTCGGAGCGTCTGGCCGATTTCCCGATCCGCGTCGACGTGCTGAACCGTTTTAAGAGTTCCACCCAAACCAAAAAAACCCTGACAGAACTGCGCCTCGGGAAACTGGATATCGTCATCGGAACGCATCGCCTGCTGCAAAAAGACGTGGATTTTAAGAATCTGGGGCTGGTCATTATTGATGAAGAACAGCGATTCGGTGTGCAGCACAAGGAGAAGCTCAAAAAGATGCGGACCCTGGTGGATGTCCTGACACTTTCGGCCACGCCGATCCCGCGCACGCTGCATCTTTCGCTGGTCGGCATCCGGGATTTGTCCATTATCAACACCCCGCCCCGGGAGCGTCAGCCGATTAAAACTTATGTTCTGGAATTTGATGAAGATACGATCGGGGCGGCCATCGAAGCAGAAATGGCAAGGGGCGGCCAGGTGTTTTTTGTCCACGACCGGGTGAGATCGATCTATTCCATCGCCCATCTGGTACAGCGACTGGTCGGCAAGGCCAGGGTCGGCGTGGTACACGGCCAGATGAAACCGGCAGAAATTGAAAAAACCATGGCACAGTTTATCCGGCATGAATTTGATGTACTGGTCTGCACGACGATTATCGGATCGGGCCTGGATATTCCCTCGGCAAATACCATCCTGATTAACCGTGCCGACCGATTCGGCCTGTCCCAACTTTACCAGATCCGCGGCCGTGTGGGACGGGGCAATCAGGAAGCCTGTGCTTACCTGCTCCTGCCAAAAGGGGCCCTCCTTTCGCGCGACGCGATGAAGCGCCTTCAATCGATCAAAGAATTTTCCGAACCGGGTTCCGGTTTCCGCATCGCTTATAATGACCTGGAAATCCGCGGAGGCGGTAACCTTCTGGGCCTGTCCCAGGCAGGACACATTTCCGCCATCGGTTATGAACTTTATACCGAACTGATGGAAAAGACCGTACGGGAAATCCAGGGGAAAACTCCGCCGGTTGAAGAACCCCTTCCGGAAATTCAAATGGGGATTTCCGCTTTTCTTCCTGAAAATTATGTCGAAGATGTTCACCAGAGGCTGATTTTATACAAAAGAATATCTCTCGCGGAAAACCCGGAAGAGCTCGACGAAATCCGGGGTGAACTTGCCGAATGCTATGGACCATTGCCGCAGGAAGCGGACAATCTTTTGCGTGTGATCAGTATCCGAAACAGGCTGAAGCCGTTATCCGCAAAAAAAATGGGATATGACGGCAAATATTTTTATCTGCATTTCCGGGAAACATCATCGATTGATCCAGCCAGGATCATCACTTTAACCCGCAAGAAAATCAAAGGCTTACGTTTTACGCCCGATTTCAGGCTGTTTATGCCGGCCCAGGCGGCAACTGCACCTGAAATACTGGATCAGGCTGAAGAGCTTTTAAAGATGCTTGCCCAATAATCATTATCGAGCTATACAAAGTTAAGAATAACATGAAACCTTCGATTATTACAAAGAATATGCAAAAACCTTCCATGTCCCTGGTTCTTCTGGGGATCGTGTGCCTCGTTGTTTCCTGCAGCAGGGATGATTTGTCCGATCGGGAATACATCGCCACGGTAAACGATGAAAAAATCTATTATGATGAATATCAAAAGCGGCTGAACACCCGGAAAAGCATTCTGCCGCCGGGAGCCCTGCCTGATTCTTTGAGTAAGCGGAGAATGCTCGAAGAAGAAATCCTGGAATCCATGATCACGGAGAAAATTATTCTTCAGAGGGCAGGCCAATTGAACCTGGCGGTAAGCAACACGGAACTGGAGCAGAAGGTGCTCGATCTCCGGAAAGATTACGGCGATCATTTTTTTGATTTTCTCATTGCACAAAATGTGCAATACAATGAGTGGCGTGAAGAAATTCAAAAAGAAATGCTGATGGACAAAGTGGTGGCCGCGGATGTAAACGCGTCCGTCCTTGTTTCGGAGGACGAAGCAAAAGATTACTTTCATAAAAATCCCGACCGATGCAAAGCTGAAGAGCGGGTCCGTGTGTCACAAGTTGTTGTCAGGAATCCGGAAAAGGCCCGTGCAATAAAAGCCCGATTGGAAAAAGGCGACGATTTTTCCAGCGTTGCGGTCCAGGAATCCATCGGCCCTGAGGCTTCACGCGGCGGTGATCTGGGTTTGATCACAAAACAGACTATGCCGGAACCGCTGGATGATACGATTTTTCATTTACCCGTGGGCATCATCAGCCCGATTGTGAAAAGCCTTTATGGATACCATATCTTCAAAGTAAGAGAGAAATATCCGGCCCGAACCCGGACTTTTGAAGAATGCAAGGAAGATATTCTTGCCGACATCCGGATTCATAAGGAAGATGCAGCATTTACAGCGTGGCTGGAAAAATTGAAACGCAAAGCTGTAATTAAAAAAGACACCAAAATATTCAAGGAAAAATTGCAGAATAAATAAATTTTCAGGGAGGAATCTGTGAAAGGAATTAAAATATATTTTATGACCATGCTGGCTGTATTGCTGGCATGCGGAAGTGTTGCCGCCGAATTGGAGGACAGAATCGTGGCCGTGGTGAACAGCGAGATCATCACGATGCGTGAACTGAATCAGTCATTTGAACCCTACGCGAAAGGAATTCAAACAACATACAAAGGCAACGATCTGGAGGGGGTCCTGGAGTATAATAAGAAAATTTTTCTGCAGCGTATGATCGATCAGATCCTGATTGAAAATGAAGCAAAAAAAGCAGGCAAAAACTTCACCACCATTAAAGATGAGGAAGTGATGGCCGTGATCATGGACATGCTAACCAAAAATAACATGTCTATGGACGCCTATTTAAAAAAACTGGCCTCAGAGGGGAAAACGCTTCGGGCCGTCAAGAAGGACATCTCCGAACAAATGCTGCGCATGAGGGTGCTCAGAAGCGAAGTACAATCCAAAATCGTAGTTACGGATGAAGAAATCGGCGAATACTACGACAAACACCGCAGTAACTACGAAGGGAAGGAAGCGGTCCACATCCGGCAGATTTTTCTTCCGGCACCGGTCAGCCAGGGACAAAAATCCCGTGAAAACGTCAGGGCACAGGCCAGACAACTGTATGAGCGCATTCTAAAAGGAGAATCCTTTGAAATGCTGGCATCCCAATATTCCAAAGAACCGGCTGCGGCACAGGGCGGAGATATCGGTTTTGTGGAAAGAGGCGCTATGATGCCAAATGTGGAAAAAGCCGCTTTTGAGATGCCCGTCGGACAGGTCAGCGACGTCATCGAAACAGAAATGGGTTTTCACATCGTGATGGTTGTCGACAAGCGTGGAGAGGGGCTGAAATCCACATCCGAAGTGCGCAATGAAATTAAAGCAAAAATCGAAAATGAAAAGGCATCCCAAAAATATGATGAATGGATTGAAGGCATCCGTAAAAAATCATTCATCGATATCAGGTATTAGCAGACAGCAAATCAATATATGGATTTTATAAAAATTAAGGGTGCATCGCAGCATAACCTTAAAAATATTCATCTGGACATTCCCCGGGACAAACTGGTGGTGATCACGGGCGTCTCCGGCTCCGGCAAATCTTCTCTGGCGTTTGACACCATTTACGCCGAAGGCCAGCGCCGGTATGTCGAGTCGCTTTCCACTTACGCGCGCCAGTTCATCGGTCAGATGGACAAGCCGGATGTAGAATCCATCGAAGGGCTTTCACCTGCGATTGCCATCGAACAACGCGCGGCCAGCCACAATCCCCGTTCCACCGTCGGCACCGTAACCGAAATTTACGATTATTTCCGCCTTCTCTACGCAGGAATAGGAATCTGCCATTGTTACAGCTGCGGCCGTGTCATCCAGTCACAAACGATCGACAGCATTGTACAAAATGTCCTGGCGTTGCCGGAAAACACACGATTCAGCGTTCTGGCGCCGCTGGTGAGGGGGAAAAAAGGCGAATTTGTAAAAGAATTGAAGAAGCTGCAGAAGGAAGGCTTTGCCCGTGTCCGCATCGACAAGGAAATCTACGATCTGTCGGAAGATATTGTTCTTGCCAAAACGAAGCGTCATGACATCGATTTGATTGTCGATCGCCTGGTGCTGAAGGACGGGATCCGAAAAAGACTTCGGGACTCCGTGGAAATAGCCGCGGCCAAAGGCGACGGACTTGTCAGGATTCTCTCAGCGGATGGAGTTGAAACGCTCTATTCCGAAAAATATTCCTGCCCGGATTGCGGAATCAGCATGGCCACACCCGTGCCCCGCGTTTTTTCGTTCAATAATCCCTACGGGGCCTGTCCGGAGTGCAACGGGCTGGGAACACGCATGCACTTCACGGTTGATCTGGTCGTCCCCGACCCCGGACTTTCGCTTCGCGAGGGCGCCATTGCTCCGTGGGCCAACCGGAACTCCCTGCACTATTATAACATGCTGGATGCTCTGTCTTCACATTACAAATTCAACATCAACACACCCTTCAACAAACTTCCCGATACCATAAAAAATATTCTTCTTTACGGATCGGGAACGGAAGCCATCAAGTTCTATCATGACCATCCCGGCAAGCGCTTCTTCGCCCATCGACCCTTCGAAGGGGCGATCAGGCAATTGGAACGCCGATGGAGAGAAACATCGTCTAATGCTGTGCGCAACGATCTGGCGCGCTACATCGATTTGAGGGCATGTGAATCCTGCGGCGGAGCGCGACTGAAAAAAGAAAGCCTCGCCGTAACGGTGGGCGGCAAGAATATTTACGACCTGTGCCTGATGTCCATTCGAGATTGTTTTCATTTTTTTGAAACCCTGCATCTGTCTGAACAGGAAACGCTGATTGCCGAACGCGTTCTCAAGGAAATCAAGAGCAGACTTTCTTTTCTGCTGAACGTCGGAATGGACTATTTGAATCTGGCCCGCTCAACGTCCACCCTGTCAGGCGGAGAAAGTCAGCGTATCCGCCTGGCCACGCAAATCGGCTCCGGTCTGATGGGAGTTTTGTACGTATTGGACGAACCGACCGTCGGGCTTCATCAGAAAGATAACCTGCGGCTGATCGACACGCTCAAAAGACTGCGTGATATGGGGAACACCATCTTGGTGGTGGAGCATGACGCTGACATGATGATGTCCTGCGATCATATTATCGATATGGGACCGGGTGCAGGCACCCAGGGCGGTGAAATCATTTTTCAGGGAACTCCCGCCGAAGTGCTGCAAAGCGAAACATCGCTGACCGGAAAATTTTTGTCCGGCAAAGAATTTATTGCCCGTCCCGCCAACAGGCGATCCGGCAAAGGACGTCAAATCATCCTGGAGGGCGCATCGCAAAACAACCTCAAAGACATCGACATTAAGATCCCCTGCGGATTGCTGACTGCAGTGACCGGCGTTTCCGGTTCCGGAAAAAGCACGATGGTGATTGAAACACTCTACAAAGTCATGGCGCGAAGATTAAACCAGCATAGCGGCTCAATGGGAAAAATCAAGCGGGTCAGGGATATGGGAGATATCGAACGGGTCATTATGATTAACCAGCAGCCGATCGGCAGGACACCCCGTTCCAATCCCGTCACATACACCGGAATCTTTTCTTATATCCGTGATCTTTTCACAGGTCTGCCGGAATCCCGCATGCGCGGCTACAAACCGGGACGATTCAGTTTCAATGTGAAAGGGGGTCGCTGCGAAGCCTGCGAAGGAAACGGATTGATTAAAATCGAAATGCATTTTCTGCCGGATGTTTATGTAACCTGTGAAGCCTGCCACGGCAAACGCTTCAATTCGGACACACTGGACATCAGGTACAAAGACCGGAATATTGCCGAAGTGCTCGATATGACCGTCGATCAGGCCCTGGACTTTTTTTCCAATATTCCTGCACTGAAATCACATCTGCAGCTCCTTGTGGACGTTGGACTGGGGTATATCCGGCTGGGTCAGTCAGCCACGACCCTCTCCGGCGGTGAAGCGCAGCGCATTAAACTGGCGCGTGAGCTGGGCAAGCGCGTCAACAGCAACACCCTTTACATTCTGGATGAGCCGACCATCGGTCTGCATTTCGCAGACATTCAAAAACTGCTTGACGTGCTGATGCGTCTCGTGGACATGGGCAATACCATGGTCGTCATCGAGCACAACCTGGATATCATCAAATCCGCTGACCATATTATTGATCTGGGTCCTGAAGGTGGTCCCGGCGGAGGATGGATCATCACGTCGGGCACAGTGGAGGAGGTTGCCGAAAATGAGAAATCGTCAACCGGTCAGTTTTTAAGAAAAATTCTGGATGATAAAAAAATTGGTATTGCCTGATTTGAAAACCGCTAATGATGTTTTTCTGCTTTTTTTCTTTTATTGATTCTGTTATTCTTTTTATGTGGTCCAATGAAAAAATCCTGACAGACCGAAACCGATAACCTTTTATCCGATGTGTGAGCTGAACCGTATGAATTCATTGCCATTATCTCCATTAAAATATAAGCACTCCATCCTTGTCATCGATGACGAGGAAGCCATTTTAGACATCATGAAAATAACGCTGGCGAACCAGGGCTACGATCTGCACACGGCAAATTCCGCTGAAGAAGGCCTGAAAATTCTGAAAGAATCGCCGAACTTTTCCCTGATCATCTCCGACCAGATCATGCCGGGAATGCTTGGAGTGCAGTTTTTCGCGCAGGCCCGGGAAATCTGTCCTAACGCCATGCGCGTGCTTTTAACCGGTTATGCCGATATGGATGCAATCATCGAGGCGGTCAACAGCGGAGGTATTCACCTGTATATCACCAAACCATGGCGCAAGGACGAGTTGCTCTATTCCATCAACCAGATCCTTTCCAGGGCGGAGCTATTGATCGAAAACCAGCAGCTGACGGAATTGGTCAAAAAACAGAATGAGGCCCTGATGGAGCTCAACAAGAATCTGGAAGAAAAAGTCAGGATGAAAACCCTTCATTTGGAACAGAGCACCCGGGAGCTGAAAACCAGTTACGAAAGAATTCAGTTGATTTTGGAGGGCGCGGAGCTGGCCATGTCCAAGATTGTGGAAAGCCGCGATCCATACACAGCGGGGCACGAACAGCATGTCGCCAAAATCGCCTGCACCATTGCAAGAAATATGTCTCTGCCAAACATACAAATCGAAGCAATTCGGATTGCCGGATCTCTGCATGATATCGGCAAAATTGCCGTCCCTTCTGAAATTTTGACAAAACCGGGTCGTCTGAACAAACTGGAAATGGAAATGGTAAAGACTCACGCGCAAAATGCTTATGACATTCTCAAGACCATCGAGTTTCCCTACCCGATCGCAAAGATCATCCTGCAGCATCATGAAAGAATCGACGGCTCGGGTTATCCGCAGGGCCTCAAAGGAGAGGAAATCCTGCTGGAAGCCCGAATCATCGGAGTTGCCGATGTGATTGAGGCCATGTCTTCACACCGGCCTTACCGACCCACGCTCGGCATCGAATCAGCCATGGCTGAAATTACCAGAAACCGGGGCATTCTTTACGATGCGGATGTTGTTGACGTGTGCAGCCGCATTTATCAGGACCAGGGCCCGAAGGGCTTGCTGCAAATGTAACTCACGCGGCCCTTTATATCTCTTTAGCGGTAAAGGTTTTTTTCATTCATGAAGCGGATCACCTGTTCGGGAACCAGATATTGAACGGACAATCCCTGTTGAACATCTTGCCGGATTGCAGATGAAGAAATATCCAGAAATGTCGTTTTGCGAAAATAGATTCTGCTCCCCTGCGGCCCCTGAAAAAAGTCTTCCAAATCATGGTAAACATAGTTTACGGCAATGTCGTTTGGCAGAATACTCCCGAGCCCCCGGGTTTCATAACCCAGCCGGGTCATGACTACGAAATGACAAAGCGACAAAAGTTTTTCCCATTGATGCCAGGTAGTAATGGCGTCAAAGGCGTCTTGACCTGTAATAAAATACAAATCGATCTTCTCATCATGGGAATTTAAAAAATACCGGACGGTATCGATGGAATAGGATTTTCCGGGCCGCTGGTGCTCCACGTCCGAAACATCAAATCGTTCATTGTCTGAAACAGCCAGGCTGACCATCTGCAAACGATGTTCAAAAGTACTGATTACCCGTTCCGTTTTATGAGGAGGCAGAAAAGCGGGAATAAAAACAACACGCTCAAGGCCCAGCATTTCAAGCAGCTCCTGAGCGGCACGCAGATGGCCGAAGTGGATCGGGTCAAATGTGCCGCCGAAGAGCCCCCATTTCATTTGCGGACCTGGCCGTCGCCGTAAATGATAAACTTGGACGTGGTCAGTTCTTCAAGTCCCATGGGGCCGAACGCGTGCAGCTTGGTGGTTGAAATGCCTATTTCTGCTCCCAGTCCCAGTTCAAACCCGTCACTGAAGCGTGTGGAGGCGTTGACCAGAACCGTTGAAGAATTCACTTCGTTGAGAAAACGCTGTGAATTGGCGTAATCTTTGGTGATAATGGATTCGGTATGCATGGACCCGTACTTTTCGATATGCTCCACCGCCACGTCGATGGACGGAACAATGCGCACGGACAGAATCAGGTCCAGGTATTCCGAGTACCAGTCTTCTTCGGTTGCCGCATCAATATTTTTCAGATTCTTTCTCGTCTTCTCGCAACCCTTGATCAGAACGCCGGCTTTCTGGAGTTTTTCCGCGATTTTCGGTAAAAAAGCGGGGGCAATGTCCGCATGCACCAGCAGGGTTTCCATTGCGTTACAAACGCCGGGACGCTGAACTTTGGCATTGGTGCAAATGTTTATGGCCATGTTGATGTCCGCAGTGGCATCCACAAAAATATGACATACCCCTTTGTAATGTTTGATCACAGGAATCTTGGACTGTGCCACCACGGCCCGGATCAGTTCTTCGCCGCCCCGCGGAATAATCAGATCAATTTGCTCATCCAGCTGCAAAAGTGTTGTGACCGCTTCACGGTCGGTAAAGGGAATCACCTGAATGGCCTTGTCGGGAAGAGGACTTTCTCTAAGAACGTCCTGCAGGATGGAGGCGATGGCCAGATTGGAATGAATGGATTCCGAACCGCCGCGTAAGATTACCGCATTGCCTGATTTGATGCACAGGGCAGAGGCGTCCACGGTAACATTGGGACGCGATTCGTAGATAATACCAATCACTCCAAGAGGGATGCGCATCCGCCCGACTAAAAGACCATTGGGACGTCGCCACATGGATGTCACTTTGCCCACCGGATCAGGAAGCGCCGCAATTTCACGCAGCCCCTGCATCATAACCTTGAGGCTGTCATCTTTAATCGTCAGCCGGTCGATCATGGGCGCGGAAAGCCCTTTTTCTTTCGCACTGGTCAAATCCCGTTTGTTTTCGGAGAGAATAAAATCACGATGCCAACCGATCTCATCGGCCATCCGTAAGAGAGCTGCATTTTTTGCATTGGTAGAAACACGGGAAAGTCGATGAGAGGCGTCGAGAGCATCTTCAGCCATTTTTTTTACAGACTTGTGAATATCTATCATTCTTCATCTCCTTGATTTTATGAAATTGCTTGCAATTTCCGGGATTATTGATTAAAGCCGCTTCGACTCTGAACAAGAAGAACTGTTTGGACAATATGAACTTTATTCGTCAAACGGTTTGTATTATATTTACAAGACAAAATGATAAGTGTCAAGGTCTTTGCCCGGATAAAAATTCTATGAGCCGTTTGCATATTAAAGCAGGAGAGAAAGCTTATAAAATCATTAAAGATGGAGGATTTGATTTTAACGCGGTTTCCGCTTACTTCGGCGCGGCGGTAGGACCGCGTTGGCTCGTCGCCAGCGGATTTGACCTTGCCCTTCTTTCGCAAGGCCTCCTGGGAAAACGCAAACCTGTGAATTTAATCGGCTCGTCCGCAGGAGCCTGGCGTTTTGCCGCATGGATCCAGCCGCAGGCCGTCGAATCCTACCGAAAATTAATTTCTACCTACATTACAGTAAATTATACCCGGCAAGACACACCCTCAACGATTCTGGAAAAGTTTAACCGGATCATCAATGAATACATCGAAAACGACGCGCTCCCTTTTGCCCTGAACAACAAACACTACCGCTTGTCGGTCATCACAGCCCGGTCACGGGGACTGGTTGCCTCGGAAAAACGCCTGCTACAGAAAAGCGCACTGGCGGCCTGCTATATCATGAACTTTTTCAACAGAGACCATCTTTATCATTTTGCCGACAGGGTTGTTTTTTACAATGGCTCCAAACCACCTTCTTTTTGTCTGCAGCCCCAATTCCGCGGAAGATATGTACAGATCAACGAAGTAAATTTCAAATACGCCGTGATGGCCTCCGGTGCGATCCCGCTGGTTGTTGCCGGCGTAAGAAATATTTTCGGGGCACCCCGCGGGGTATACCGCGACGGAGGCCTGATCGATTATCACCTGTCCCACCAATTTGCCGCGGGGGAAAATGAACTGGTGCTTTTTTTCCATCATCAGGAACGGATTATTCCCGGTTGGCTCGATAAAAAAATTGTCCGGCGCGCACCGGATGCGCAAACATTGAGCAATGTCGTCATGGTTTTCCCTTCCCAGAGTTTTGTGGAAAGGTTACCGGACGGGAAAGTCCCGGATCGTGATGACTTCGTGAATTATATTGACAACAGCAGCCGGCGGATTGAAAACTGGAACAGGGCGGTTGAATTATCCGCACCGCTGGGTGAAGATTTCCTGGAACTGGTCGCAAGCGGCCGGATCCGGGAGATGGTCGAAAAAATATGAGGTGCGAAAAGTCAAGTGTTAGGCGTGAAGCGTGAAATACATATTTTTTACTCCTCACGCCTCACTCCTGACGTGAGGTAAAATGATTATTCAATCCCTTCTCGATATTTATACGTCCTGCACGCTTTGTCCCCGAGCCTGCCGTGTGGACCGGACAAAAGGCGAACTGGGCTATTGTCGCCTGCCAGCCGACATCGTCATGGACTGCGCACTGGCCCATCAAGGGGAAGAGCCACCCCTTTCCGGAACACACGGGGCCGGAACCATTTTCCTGTCTTCGTGCAACCTGAGGTGCATCTATTGCCAGAACTATCAGATATCCCACAGTCTCCGGGGACAGAGCAAGACCGTACTGGAGCTGGCAAAAGTCATGCTCGATCTGCAGAAACGCGGCTGCCACAACGTCGAACCCGTTACCCCGACCCATCAGGCCCCTCTGATCATGGAGGCACTGTGCATGGCGCGCGCGCAAGGGCTTACCGTCCCGTTTGTCTATAATTGCGGCGGTTATGAAAATCCGGACGTTATCCGCCTTCTGGACGGCATGGTGGATATCTATCTGCCTGATTTTAAATACGGGCTGGAAGAAGACGGCCGGTTATTTTCCGACGCGGCCCAATACCCGAAGTACGCCATGGCATCCATACAGGAAATGGTCAGGCAGGTCGGGGACGACCTCAAATTGGAAAATGGTGTCGCTGTTAGCGGCATCATCATCCGTCATCTGGTTTTACCCGGAAGGCTTGAAAATTCCATGGCCGTTCTGAAACTTCTTAAAGAGCAATTGTCCACAAATGTTCCGGTTAGTCTCATGTCTCAATACACACCGATCAGTGCGGTAAAATCGCACCCGTTACTGGGGCGCAGAATTACCCGTAAGGAATACAAACATATTTTAGATTATGCTATAAATTTAGGTTTTGAAAATCTTTTTATTCAACAAGTCAGCGACAATGCCATGAATCCTGATTTTGACTCTAAAACCCCTTTTGAAAAATCGGTGGATCCCGATAAAAAATAACCTATAGGGAATATATACCCATTTTTTCAAAAGGCATGAATTGAAGCGTATCAGGGCATTTTAAAAATACTGACTCCGGATGGCGGCTGGAATTGAAATAAACCGGAGGAAAGCCCCCTATTCATTTTAATGCCAGAAAATTTCAATACTGTTGAATTCCCCATCATGTCATCAAAACTGACGCGAAGAATGTGAAAATTGTTTTTATCAACCGTCATCTGCAGGTATTGATAAGATGCCCCCTTTTCACGGGGATATAAAAGAAGCAGGTAGTTCCCGTTTTCATCCGTCGCACCGGAAGGATTATACTGAATTGTAAAATCCTCTTTCAATTTTCCCAGACCGGAAAGAAACTTGATCAAAGCCTCCGATTTAAAAATCTTTTCAGGGTCCTGCGTGTAAACGGCCTTTTCATGTGGAAGATAAAGCCAGGCTTTCCGGGCATTCACAACAAGTTTTTTCGCTTTCGGCTTTTTATAATCCCAGAACATCTGCCTGGGATTTTTAAAGTAGACCATCCCCTCTTCCACCTCTGTTTTTCCGATAGACTTTACCGTGGTTTCCTGAACAAAAGTAGCTCGAAAGTCCCTCGTCTTTTCATAAAGTTGCTGAAGTTTTCTGACGGTTTCATGGATAGGAGGCTCTTCGGCAGCCAGGGAACCCGAAAACCCAAAAATCACAAAAAAGACAGCCGAAAGAACCGGAAGAAATTTACGGTTTATAAATGATTCATTTTTATCGCGATTCTTTTTTGTCATTTTTTCTTCAAAAAAATTTAAAAACTCATCGTATATGGCACAATTTTTCAGACGGCGTTTATATCTTTTTCCTTGAGAAACCATAAGTAGCCATGATGAAAGAACATATTTTTATATGCTTGATATTATTGATTATTATCGTTGCCTAATCCTTAAGCAATTAGGTCTAAAAGCGTGGCCGTTGCGGACTTACCGCATTTGTAAACATGGTTATCAACAGGCCTTTCCACAACGTTGTGGAATACAATTTCAAATGCCTGTGTCAAGGAGAAAATCACCGGAAACTTCGCTGGTTTTCCTGATGTGCCATCAGGCGATCTGCACACGCCAGCCAAAAGGATCTTCCGCGATTCCATATTGAATATGAAGAATTTCGCTATATAACCTGTCAGCAAGGGCACCGGTTCTTCCTTCGTTGATAATATACTCTCTGTTGCGGAAAAAGATCTGTCCGACCGGAGAAATGATTGCGGCCGTTCCCGATGCAAAAGCTTCCTTGAGGGTTCCATTTTCGATCTTCTCGATCACTTCATCTATGGCCAGCCGTCTTTCCGTTACCTTCACACCCAGATGAACGGCCAGTTTCAACACGGAATCCCGCGTCACACCCGGCAGAATAGTTCCCCCCAGGGGCGGCGTGATCAGCTCATCACCGATCACGAAAAAGATGTTGCTGGTGCCCACCTCTTCCACATACTTGTTTTCCTTTGCGTCCAGCCACAACACCTGCGTGTAACCCATGTCGCTGGCAATACGACTGGCATAAAGACTGGCGGCATAATTGCCCGCAGCTTTGATGTTCCCCGTACCGCCCGGAGCCGCGCGCACATACTCCTGGGAGACATAAATTTTTGTCGGGCCGAACCCGTGCGCGTAATATGCCCCCACCGGCCCCGCGATGATAAAGAACAGGTATTCACTGGAAGGATGCACGCCAAGGGCGGGTTCCGTGGCAATCATTGTTGGACGGATATAAAGGGAGGATCCCGGCTCCCGGGGAATCCATTCGTGCTCCAGCACCACAAATTGTTTCAGGGCATCAAAAAAAACTGTTTCGTCCATCTGGGCCATGCAAAGCCTTGCGGCGGAAACATTCATTCTTCTGATATTCTCCATCGGCCGGAAAAGATATATTTCGTCTTTTGGTCCCCGATAGGCCTTCAATCCTTCAAATATTTCCTGGCCGTAATGAAGACACATGGAGGTTGGATCAAGCTGCAAGAGCTGGTATGGCTCAATGACAGGGTTGTACCAGCCTTCTCCTTCTTTATATTTCATGGTAAACATGTGGTCGGTAAAATGTTTTCCAAAACCCAGTTTGCTTTGATCCGGTTTCGGTTTCAGGTATTTGGGCAGAACCTTCACAATTTTAATTTTCATAATTTCCTCTTCAACAAGACATTTTACGGAATATTGTAACAGTGAATTTTTATACCACTAAACGATCCTTCGATCAAGACTTCGATATTGAATTGCTTCGGCAATATGTGCGGGGCTGATTTGATCAGTGCCTTCCAGATCGGCAATGGTGCGGGACACCTTGAGGATGCGGTTCATGGCCCGCGCGGAAAAACCCATCTTTTCGATGGCCATTTCCATCAATTGATGAGATTCTTCATCAATAGTGCAAAAAGACCGGATTTGTTTTTCTTTCATGCGCGCATTGGAGAGAATGCCGGCGCCGTTGAAGCGCTGTTTTTGCCGTTCACGCGCCCTATCCACCCGTTTTTTTATTGCGGCGGATGATTCCCCCTCTTCTTTTCCCGTCAGATCCCGATATTTCACTGAAGGTACGGCGATATGCAAATCAATGCGATCGAGCAGCGGACCGGATATCTTTCCCTGATACCGGCTGATTTGCTGGGCGGAACAGCAGCAGCTTCGGACACAATCTCCGAAATATCCGCAGGGACACGGATTCATGGCTGCCACCAGCATGAACCTGGCCGGGAAACCTACAGTAACCGCCGATCGGGTAACCGTGATGGTTCCATCCTCCAGCGGCTGGCGAAGCGCTTCCAGCGCGTTTCTCTTGAATTCAGGCAGTTCGTCAAGAAAAAGGACGCCAAGATGAGCGAGGCTAATTTCCCCGGGATGCGGCATCTGTCCTCCACCAACCAGGCCTACGTCGGAAATCGTGTGATGCGGCGATCGAAAAGGCCGCGCAGCAATCAACGTTTCCCCTGAATTCAGAAGCCCCGCCACAGAAAAAACATTGGTGACTTCGATGGCCTCCTCAAAATGCAGATCGGGCAGTATCGTCGGTATCCGTCTGGCCAGCATGCTTTTGCCGGAACCCGGCGGGCCGATCATGAGCACATTGTGCGCGCCAGCCGCGGCAATCTCCAGCGCCCTGAGCGCCAGCTTTTGTCCTTTGATCTCTGAAAAATCGACATCGTAACGATGATTCTGCTGAAAAAGTCTTTTTGTGTCCGTTTGATGCGGCGCCACTATCTGTCTGCCCGCCAGAAACTCGACAACATCAGGTAGTGTTTTGAGCCCGTAAACATCGATGCCTTCAACCATTGCCGCCTCCGCGGCATTCTCATAAGGCACAAAAACCGATCGGGCGCCCAGCTCCCTTGCTTTAAAAGTAGCGGTCAAAACACCCCGTACACCCTTAATACTGCCATCCAGCGACAGTTCTCCCAGAAAAATGGATTTCAGAAGAGCCTCTTCTTCAATCATGTTTTCTGCAGCCAGAATCCCTACGGCAATCGGCAAGTCAAATCCCGTTCCTTCCTTGCGGATATCGGCTGGCGCCAGATTAATGGTCACATGAGACCGCGGAAAGGAGTAACCGGAGTTCTTGATGGCGGCCCTGATCCTGTCCCGACTTTCTTTCACAGACGCATCCGGCAGGCCAACCGTGGAAAACTGAGGCAGCCCCTGAGACACATCCACCTCAACCGACACAGGGAACGAGTCCATGCCAATTACGCTCATGCTGAGCACCTTGATAAACACTTTTTTCTCCAGGAAAGAATTTGCGATGGGAAACTAATAGCTAATTCACTCATATATATCAAGTTTTTAATTGAAAAAAATTTCTTTTCCACTTCCTTGACTGATCGGGATCGCTGTGCTAGGTTCTGTCCAAATGAGTTAACCAGTTAAGTGTTCAAAAAAACCAAACGTACGTCAGCAGTCGCCATGAAAAAACTATCCCACATTAACGACGCCGGCCATGTTCATATGGTGGATGTAACGGCAAAGAACGAAACGGCGCGCGAAGCCAGGGCACGCGGCACAGTAAAAATGAAGAGCGGTACGTTCGCGCTTCTTGAAGAAGGAAAGATGGCCAAAGGTAACGTGTTGACAACCGCAAAAATCGCGGGCATCATGGCAGCCAAAAAAACCGGCGAGTTCATTCCTCTATGTCATCCGCTCAGGCTGACGGGCATCGATATTGAGTTTGAATTTCATCGCGAAAAATCACAGGTCATCATCGAGTCAAACGTTAAGACAGTCGGGCAAACCGGTGTAGAAATGGAAGCGCTGACAGCAGTTAGTGTTGCCGCACTGACCATCTATGACATGTGCAAGGCCGTGGACAAGGAAATGGTTATCAGCGATATCTTACTTATGGCAAAAAGTGGCGGCAAAAGCGGCTCTTTCATCAGGAAACAGGCAAAATAATCAGGGGACAATCCTTGGAACAGGTTTATAAAATTCAGAAAGCATTTATTATCCCTTTTCTTACAGCAGTTGTTCTTCTGTTTGTTCTTCTGGTTTTAAGCCTGTTTGGCGGCGAGTCCTGGGAAAAAATACTTCTGGCCTGCCTGTTCATCATCACCATGATGATTGCCATTGAAGCTCTGGAAAGAGAGGTTGCCGTATCCGAAAACGGATTGAGCATAAGAAAATTTTTCCGCACAAAAAAATTCACTTGGGCGGAAATCACACATCTGGGCGTTGTTATCATTCGTAGCAAAGCGTATTTTCTTCTTACGACAACCAGAGGGTTTTACATCTTGTCCAATCTCCTGGAGGATCATGCAAAACTGATCCAGTTTCTGGCGGGAAAGCTGGGGGATGAAAAGGTAGAGGTGGAAGTAAAAAATTACCTGGAGCATCCCGTCAAGCGGACATCCCTGATCGTGCTGACCTGGGTTGTCGTGTTGATTATTGCAGCCATTATCGTAACCGGGCTTCTCAAACTGTAAAATCTGGCGGCTGTTTTAAATATCGTGCTTACAGAGAAACAAATGAATTGAAAAGACAGTTTCAAACACAGGGGTAGTGTGATCATGAGTGTGAAAAAAACAAAAAATAAACCGGCAGCAGGAAGTGGCCTTCAGGAAAAGTGCCACACGGCAGTGGAAGAAATGCTGGAAAAAAAACTGGAAGATCTAACAACGGTTCTGTATGGATCCGACAATGGCAAAAGTCGACTGCATGAAGAAATCATGGCGATGGTGGAAAAAGGACTTTTCAGAATCGCCTTGAGGCGATCCAGCAACGTCAAAAGCGCGGCAGCAGCCTACCTGGGAATCAACCGCAACACCTTTACCGATAAAATGGCAAAACTGGGCATCAACAACGAAGAAACCAGGTAAGCACAACTGATTTATCGACCTGATGCAGCTTATTCAAGCTGCTTCAAACCCATTTCAAGATTGAAAAAGATGTCTTAATTTTGCCAATGCATGTTGGTCTGATTGCTTGATTCTGTTTTGATGTCAACCACCAAATCATTTTTGAAATAGACATCCAGCACGGTTTTGTTAGACTCCCATTCGGATCCTACACCCGCCACATGCGCTACAACGCCGAGACCGGTAATATTCTTTTCAACATAGGCGTAGTGCCATACTTCCGTGCCTTGTTTTATATTATCATCTTTAGTCAAAGGCTCTCCGCATATTTTCAGTATATCTTCTTTTTTTGATGATTCCATTTTGATATGATTTTTAAGAACATCAATTTCGCATTTTCTTCCATGCGTTGCACACGACATAAGAAAAATAGATAAAACTAACACTGTAGTAAATAAACAGATATTTTTTCTCCTAAAAATCATGACATGCTCCTTTCAGCAGAGACTGGTATGTTCAAATAAATGCTTTTGTGACAATAGAACAAATCAAATATTATTCAAATAATTCTTGGTGTTTCAAATGTAAAGGCGGCAATTTATCAGGTGTCTGGACTACACATTCTGTGTATTCAGATTTCAATTTATCACCATCGTATTTATAGTCTTTAACACATTTCTGGATAGTGACTGGCGAACAAGACATTAAAAGAAATAAAACAAACATAAACATAATGCTGCAAACAAAAACCTTCATAGAATCCTCCTTCTCAAATGATAATTGTCTAAAACAGATCCATCGATATTTTAAAGTACGGCCCCAATTTCGGGTCTGATCATCAGGTTGGTCCATTGGAAAAAATAAAAAAGATTAGACAGAAAAAAGGGATTCAATCTAACCACGGGTGACATCCTGGAAAGCAGAGGAAAACTCCATTTTCCTCTTGACATTTCTCATCATGATGTCCACCAAATCCATCCTATGGTCAACCAGTTACTGCTTTAACAGCCCATCATGTAATAATTAACGACGCTTTTTTTTCGGCTGTTTTTTTTCGGCTGCTATAGGGGCTGTCGATTTAGAAGACATTTTAATGCACACGGAAGGTGTCTGTTGCATCTTGCTACATTTGTACTTTCTGCCATCAGGGAGTTCCGCAAACCACCAGCTTGACTGCTGCCAGTATGATGAAGTATTATGATCGAAAGATACCTTAATACTTCTAGGATCTATATCTTCTTTTAACGCAACAACCGTATTGTCCTGCATCGCTTGGATATACAGGTCGCTTTGTGCTATAGATTCGTTAAGTCCTGTGCATCCGGTAAATAAAGCAATAGCAAACAAAATAAATATAACAGATAAAACAAACAGTCTCTTTTTCATATCACCTCGCTATTTGGCTTAATTAGGCATTTTGGGGTTATTTTATAATCGACATTTGTTGATGAAAAAATGACGACTAATTCACCTTTTGTTAGTTTGAATTTTTTTACATCTGCTATTTGAAGGGGTAGCTAATTATTTATTCAAGCAGATGTTTGCTTACTTATACAAGTTCCACTACTATATGAATACTCATATAGTAGTAATTTCAGTAAAAAAATTTTTTATTGAAGACTTTTGCGGGACAGGACATAATGAGTGACCATAATAGAATGTAATACAAAAATATCCATCGCTGTTTTGTATTACATTTTTATAGTTGTTCATATTTCTATGTTGATCAATGTGTCAGATTTCTGTAATTGTAATCTCACAGACAGCACACGTAATCAACATCTGAAAGAATCGAACCTTTCCTAGATTGCACAACCTCATTGCACATAAAGCCAATAGATGTTCTAATCAACTATATCACCGTAAGCTGCGGTGAATTTAAGCTCATCCCATAATAGCAGGATTAATTTTCTTATGGCGGAGCCTTTCTTTTGTGATGAGGGACGGGATGATATTCTGATATTATTATGAAACAATTAATATCTATTGATTTGTTTTAAAAAATTACTTAAAAGTGTTTACTATTAAATTATGCAAACTACCTGAAAAGGTGCGGCACAACGTTCTTGACTTAAGTCCGTGTAAAGGATACGATGGCAGAACTGCCGGGCAGTTTCTAAAGATCCATCCTGCAATCCGGCCGATGCAGAACAATGATTTGATGGCGCTATAGAAGATATGGACAACATGAAAACCGTTAATTCCATCGTTCCAGCTATGAAAAGGCTGGCCAGATTGTAATACATCTTTACTACTTGTAGTTCATGTTAGGAGAATACAATGAAAAAAAGATTGATGTTACTGGCGGTTGCGTTGATCATGAGTCTTACAGGTTGTACCGGCGACGGCACTCCCACACCTGATGTATGGAGCATGGTAGTTGCACCAAGCATCACAAGTGTTAATAAAGCGACATTTACTGAAGGAACAGGCGGAACCTTCACGGTTATTGCAAGCGGCCATCCCGATCCAACATTTTCCCTGAGCGGAACGTTGCCAACAGGTGTGACTTTCAATACCACAAGCGGCATCCTGGCAGGAACACCGGAAACCGGAACTGCGGGCACCTACCCATTGACCTTTACTGCCAGTAACGGCATTTTCCCCAATGCGACTCAGAATTTTACACTGACGGTAATCGAGGTGTTCAGCGAGCTCTTCGTTGCGGATGAAGGCACAGGTAACGTTTATGTTTTAAATCGAACCGCTGATGGTTTGGCCGGGCCGCTTCGCACAATCACAGGATTAAACATGCCCAATAATGTCGCTGTTGACCGTGTTAACAACGAACTCTTCGTAATGTGCAAAGGCGACGACACCATAAAGGTATTCTCGCGGACTGCTAATGGTGCCGACCCGCCGCTGCGTACAATCGATGGAGTAAACAGTACCGGTGACATAGTCGGAATGGTGGTTGATCCGGTTAACAATGAACTGTTTGTGGCAAATAACACCACAGTTATCGTAATTGCGCGGGATCTCGATGGTCCTGCCGCGGCCCTTCGCACAATTGCAACAGGTTCTGATAAAGCACGAGGAGTTGCACTGGACACAACAAATAACGAGTTGTTTGTAGCCGACAATACCACCTCTGAAATCTATGTATATGAGCGTACTGCAGACGGGATACCTACACCGCTACGCACAATCACCGGAGTAAACGGAGTACAGGGATTGGCCTTAGATCTGGTTAACAATGAACTGATCGCAGGAACTACAAATGATTATTTCAGCGTATTCTCTCGCACTGCCAATGGTGCTGCCGCTGCGCATGAGCTTCGCAGAGTCACGGTGGCTGGCGGCTATTTGGGAGTCGTCGCTGTCAATACGATCAATAACGAGCTGTTGGTGACCGATGTTGGCCGCGGCTTGATCTACGCATTCGATCGTACTGCTAATGATGCCGACCCGCCGCTGCGCACAATCACAGGATTAGACGGGCCCAGGGGTATAGATATTGGACCATAAGATTCAACGAACAAGATTCTTTCACAACCACTTTCACCTGCAGGAGAGAATCTGTAGTTGAAAGTGGTACGTGATAGGTAATCCGGGTTTCAGGACAGGGAACAGGGGCTCTTAAAGCGGCAAGCTGCCCCGGATTGAGAAAGGGGTGCAGTCCACTGATCCAGCAGGATGTATAAATTTCCCCTTCGTGCAAAGAGGGATAAAAGGAGAGCGGCTGTCGTTGGCATCCCCTTTTTGTTCAAAATGTCGCCGGGATTAACCGGTTCCCCCGGGCAAATTACTGTTTGCAGTATTCACAATTCCATGTCATTTAAGAAATAAAAAAAAACAAAGAAGTGCGTCCATGAAGCATCGAAGCCTTTATTTTGCTTTCGTCATCGCGGCAATTTGTATTTTCTCCGGATGTAACGCAAAGTCTCCACTGATCCATGCCTCCGCGGCTGGTGATTCTCTGGCTATCCAGAAAATAATCAATGAAGGCACTTATATTAACGAACCTGATTGCAGAGGATATACTCCTTTAATGTACGCCATCTGGACAGGAAATTTGGATACAGTGCAAATCTTAATCAATAACGGCGCAGAGTTAAACGCCAAAGACGAAGATGGCATTACACCTCTTATGTGGGCATCGAGTTATGGATATTCAGATATTGTCAAAATTCTTATCGACAGGGGGGCTGATGTAAATGCAAAAGACAGCCATGGGTATACGGCTCTTTTATTTGCATCAGGTTACGGATATCTGAATGTCGCCGGAATGCTTATCGACAAGGGCGCGGATGTCAACGTCAGAGGCAATGACAACAACACCCCTTATTCGTTGGCTAAAAAAGCAAAGAATCATGAACTGGCAATTCTATTAAAAAACAGGGGCGCTGTGATAAAAGATTCCGAAGGTGCTCGTTAATTTATTAATTTGGAACAGAAGCGGAGGAGAATTTGACCCGGCTTGCAAAGATACCTCTATGGGTAAAATCCGATCATTACAAGAACCTGCTGATCATCATGATGGTTGCGGCTTTTTGGATCACCATAGCATCAACGGTGAGCCAGGCCTCAAGCCCTGTTCCCTTGAACACCCCGGGGATCTACAGTGCCACAGCCGATGACGGCGGAACGATCTATCTGTATCGCTATGCACCTCACACAAATAAAACTCCGGAATTCCGCACCCGGGGCACGCCGGTTGTAATCTTTACGGGTATCATGGTAAATATGAACCAGTTCCTCTCCTGTACCCCGGCCGACATGAAAGAAGCATATGAAAACGTGAATATCCCGCCTGTATCCAGCGCTCCGGCCTGGACCTTGAACACGGGAAAGACAGACTATGAAGCCAGCATCAAAGCCGACAAGATGCGCTATTACAGTCTGGCACACTACCTCTGGCTCCAGGGATATGACCCATGGCTCGTGAACTACCGGGACACCGGCCGTACCCCCATACACAGTGCGGGAAACAACGACAGGAGTCTCAATACGCTGGATACCTGGGCCGCTCTGGATGCTCCTGCGGCGATCGCCATGGTAAAGGAAATAACCGGGAAAAGAATGTTCATCGGCGGCCACAGCACAGGGGGCCTGGTTGCCTATGCCTATTTGCAGGGCGCCTATCTAGACTGCGGGAACGTTGCCACGGCATGGTTAAAGAGAGCAAGTTTCAAATCACGTTTTGCCCTGGGATACCATCCACATGTCAAAAGCAGCGCCGATCTGGCCAAAACAAGAAATGCCGACATCAAGGGCTTTATTGGCATTGACCCGGCGGGCGTTCCATGGCTTCCAGGTTTTCTGGACTCAACAATCTTCCGGATGATGGCAGGCTCCCAATTCTTTTTGCCTCTCGATTTCATCTCCGATAAATTTATCCGGCCATTGCCGAGCACGTTGGTCTGCACGTCAACAGACATGTTCTTTGGATTCATCAACGCCTTGGCTTCCGATGATGTCGATGATCCCAACCTCTTTAATTATATGAATTTCTGGTTGGCTGAGAACATGGATCCACTCATGAGAGATTGGTTTGTGCGCTACGGCGTCAGCGGCGCTTCAGTGCGCAGCCTCGGCCAATACATGGATCTGGGCTTGAAGAATGTAATTCGTGAACATTATTTAAATGGAGAAGAAAATTTTATACCGGCAAAATGGATGAAAGGCGGCCCCGCTCCCCATCCCGGCAATGACGGTTATTATTACTACAGCGAAAATATGTCGCGTATGACCGTGCCAATGATTGTTTTCTCATCGATCACGGGCGCCCTGGTAAGCCCGCAGGCAACGGATGAATTCATCATATCGAAGAAGGCTCCCACAGCTTACGACCAGTGGTATGTCATCAGTGGCACTGCTCATGTTGACATTGTCATGGGAAAGAAAGCACCGACCGTGTTATTTCCGCGTTTAGGAGCGTGGCTTAAAACGGTTGATGCGCTGCCAGGCAATCCGACAAACACGACTACACCGGCCTTACGAATTGACCGGTAGGCTCCTTTGATTGTTTGAGTGTATCGGGTGGGACGTGCGTATTGATGGTTGTAGTTCAAGATACCAATTGGTATCTTGAACTACAACCCCTGCTGACTTTTCATTCCTAGTAGTGTTTACCTGTAATATAATCACTTAACTGGTCAATAAGAAAATCTTTATTGGAAATAATCGTCTTTACCACGTCACCAATCGAAATGATGCCGACAAACTTCGTTTTGTCAAAAACAGGCAGGTGTCTTACATGTTTCCCGGTCATCAAAACCATTGCGTCTTCTACGGTTGTATCCGGGGTAACTGAAAACAAATCGGAAGACATGATTTCTCTCACCAGGGTCTCTTTAGAGGTTTTTCCCTGGAGAATGATTTTTCTGGCATAATCTCTTTCCGAAAGTATACCCACAACCTTTTTGTTCTCCATGATCACCAGGGCACCAATTTCATACTGGCTCATCTTCTCCAGTGCTTCATACACCGTAGCCTTGGGGGAGATGAAATGAATTCGGTGGTCCTTCGCTTTAAGAATATCACTGACATAAACCATAGTAAGCACCTCCTTTGTTTATCATACGTATTGATCCGGAACCTTCAATTTACGTTTTATAGGTCAGTTCGCTTAAAAGGAACAGCCTTCTTCTTTTTAGTCCAAACCTGTGAAAACGGCATATCCAGCTTCCTCGTGAACCGTATCGTTGATTTTACTATAGACGAATATTCCCGAATGATAAGGTGAATAAAGGAGGGGGTTTAGTTCTACAAGGAATAGAACCTAGTCCATGAAGTCAAGATGCGTTGTAATGTTCCCCGATTTATTCCGGATACCCAGTTTCCCACGGATTGCGTATTTGTGCTTTTTCACCGTTGACAGGGAAATATTCAGGGCTTCTGAAATCTCTTTTTCCCTGTAATTTGCTTTAATGAGCTTGATAATGGAGATTTCCGTTGGGGTAAAATTAAATTTTGAAGTGACCAGCTTCCGGTAATATTCGGATGAGATTTGATTGAGGTGCTCTTCAAGCATGCGAAAAGAAGAGTCGCCGGGATATTTTTTTGCCTGTGCCTGAACAAGGGGCAGGATATTTTGTTCCACATTAAACCGGATGTTCATTCGCAGATGATTTTTGCCTTCCTCAATAGAGTCGAGAACTTTTCTCAGAATAAACTTCTGCTCCTGAATCATATTTTTTACAACATCTCCAATGGTGATGATCCCGATAATTTTATTTTTCTCAAGAATTGGAAGATGCCTTACACGATAAGTCGTCATAATAGCCATACAGTCTTCCATCGTGTTTTCGGGGGTTACAAAACGGACTTTTTTCGTCATAAATTTGCTTATAGGAAGTTTCATGGAAAGCTGCTTTACGGAAGTGGCTCTTCTTGCGAAATCCCTTTCAGAAAAGATTCCAATCAGCTTTCCTTCTTCGGCCACGGGCAGCGCACCAATATTTTTTTCATCCATGATTTTTAAGGTTTCATGAAGTGTTGCGCGGGGTGTGACTGTCCATACTGCTTTTTTCTTTTCAAGCAAAAATGTTTTCAAGGTGAACATATCGTTTCTCTGAGTATTTAATAAAATGATATGAAAGACTTCACGCCATCAATGATTCCATTTTGATAATCGTATTTATTAGAAAAATATTTCTACCTATTCCTGTTTTATAAGACCAGCGCAAAGTTTGATTTTCTTTGCCGGTTATTCACTTGTTGGATGATGAGTTTACGGAACCGTCGGCACTTTTAATTATATCTCCAAATCATACGGATAAATTATCATTTTTCTTTTGATAAGACAATGCTAATCCCTATTTTAATGAAAATTTTCAATCTTGACTTTCGATTCACACTAGAGCATTTTTAATCATCATTTTCCGATCATGATGTCACTTCATAAGACAGGGGTTAGATTACCATGAAAAGAAAAACCTTCTTAATCAGGATGCTTTTACTATCAGCCATAACAACTCTCGGGGTTTGTGGCATTGCCTCCGCACACTTCGATGCCCTGGATGGACCTATTGTTCAGGATGTCCGGAAAGCACTGGACACCAAGGATGCCACACCCATTCTCAAATGGGTGAAGCAGGAGGATGAAACCACGGTCCGTGAAGCATTTGTCAGGGCGCTCCACGCAAGAAACAAGAAAAATGCCGAAGCAGCAGAAAAATGGTTTTATGCGAAGATTATCAAAGTCCATCTGGCTGAACGAGAGGTTCCTTTTACCGGCCTGAAGCTGGAAGGCCAGTCAGATCCAGTCATTGCTGTAATTGATCAAGCCCTGGAAAGCGGCTCCCCTGACGCACTGCTCAAACATTTCACTGAGGATATCGCGCACGGCATCAGGAAACGTTATAAGATTGTTGAGGCTGCATACAGGCACAAGGATGAAAGTGTCGCGCAGGGGCGCGCTTTTGTTGAAATATATATCGAGTTCATTTATTATGTGAATAAGCTTAAAAGGAATGATGCGGGATGAGTCAACGCAGGAGAATGCAGGATCGATATCGTCATTTTTCATTCCTGTCCGACATTGAAGGAATTAAAAATGCCATCGGCGAAATGCGGGGGATGGGTTTCCCCCCTCAACCGGTCCTGAAGCGCGACGCCCACTTGAGTGATAATAATCCTTTGCCTGACGAAGAATGGTTTATTCGGACCATCAAAGAAAAAATCGCTAACCACCCGGACAACCAAATGGAATATCCATTTTGGGGTGAACCGATTTTTGAAGAACCACTGGTCGGGTTTGTCCGGGGGAATGATCCGATTTTCGATCAGCTCAAGAAAGTCATCGGACCTCACCATTTCTCCCCCTGGGAGATCATGCGCTGGCAAGCGGAAAAAAACAGAGTCAAACCACCGGATCCGGATGAGCTCAGTGTAGTCTCTTTTGTCATGCCATTCACTCAAAAAACTATCCGGGACAATGCCGCAGCTGTCGAATGGGCATCAGAGCGGTGGGCCCAGACGCGCCTGTTGGGTGAAATCTTCAGCCAGACGTTTGTGCGGGAGATCGTGACCGTTCTGATGGGCAGGGGAATCCTTGCCGTTGCTCCGGATGTAACCCCCCTGTTCAATAAAAAGCGATATCCGCAGGTAGGGTGGGCATCTCCGTGGTCTCATCGTCATGTGGCGTATGCCGCCGGGCTTGGCACCTTCGGAATGCATGACTTTCTGATTACAAAAAAGGGGGTATCACACCGGCTTGGCAGCTTTGTAGTTAATTTGAAACTTGAGCCCAATGGTAAAAGGCCAGAGGACATCCACGCCGATTGTCTCCATTATCAAGGCCATCCATGCTTGAAATGCGCAAAACGATGCCCGGTGACTGCCATAACAGCGCAACACTATCACGATAAAGAAATCTGTTATCAAAAAGTGGCCGACTCCCTGAAGCACTGCAACAAGCATTATCACATCTTCATCTATGGATGCGGTCTTTGCGCCACGGGCGTTCCCTGCGCATCAGAAATACCAAAGCATTGGAAGAGAAATCAGATACAGGAAACACCCTCATCATGATTCGTGCTGTTTGCCGGTTAAGGAGAGCCGATGCAAAATACGTTTTCCAGGTTGAAGAAGAGTAAGACGATTTCGCATATTCAGCAGAAAAACCATCAAACTTAGACAGGAGGAGATACAATGGCGCTGATTGACGATTACCGCAAAGCCGGTCAGGACATCTATGATCGGTTACATTTGTCGAGCTACCCGGTAGCCATCAAATACATACGAGACATCGGAGAGATTCCGGATGGTTTCCTGAGGCCTGCTTCGCTCGGTCAGAAGGCCAGCCTGTGCCAGGCCTTTACCTACGCGCGGAGAATGGCCTTGTCAATAGCCATGACGGCCGATGATAATTTCTGTACCCCGGCCACGGTCATGCACAGGTGGGTGGATATCCCTTTCGAGGTTCTGATGGAAAGCCAGTTGCACCAGAAATGGCACCGAAATGCAGAGGCAGAAAGAAAACGCCTGGATCATGGGAAAAAGATGATCGGTGAAGCCAACCTGTCCGGGCTGTCTCAGTATGCCGGGTTTATATGCTGCCCCTTGTCTGATGCCCGATTCGAGCCGGACACCGTGCTGATATTTGGGAACAGTGAGAACATAACGCATATCATTCATGCCTTAACATACGAAGGAGAGAACTTCCCAACCTCCTCTTTCGAGGGGTTCGCCGAATCATGCCTGAAAGGCGGCCTGATCCCTTTTATCACCGGAGTCCCCCAGATTGTGATACCAGGCATGGGAGACCGCGCCTTTTCAGGCATTTATGATTATGAAATAGCCATCGGAGTGCCGGGGAAACTGGTCTTTGATGTATCGGCTAACCTGTTTTTAACCGGAGGACCGTTGAATATAGGTCAGCCCGTCAAGACGCTGCTACCCCAGAGCCTTACGGAGAATATCACACCCGGCTTCAAATTCATGCAGGAAAAAATTGAAGAATATAAAAAAAGGCATCAACTTAAATGAATGGATCTGTTGAATAAAAAGCAGACAGGTCCTGCGATTGGAAAATGATCATGCAAAACGCTAACTCATGTAAAAAACCTATGGGGCGTTTACCGAAAGTTGCCATTTGGGTGGTTTCTATAATTGTCGTCGTCGTACTGGCCGCTTTTGTTTTCCAGAAGCAGATATTCACATTCATGGCAACGAAGATAATTCAGCAGCGGCTTCTGAGTCAAACCTATAAGAAAGACGACGGGCTTTACGCGGGATTGGCCGGCACGGGGGCACCCTTTGCCGATATAAACCGCGTCGGCCCCTGTATAGTCGTGGAGGCTGGCAATAATCTATATATCATAGATGGAGGGCCGGGTTCTGCCCGGAATATTGGGCTGATGGGTTTTGACATAGGCAAGGTGAATGCGATTTTGCTTACCCATTTTCATTCCGATCATATTGCTGATCTGGGTGAGATGATGCTTCAGCGCTGGGCAGGTGGTTCCAATGCAAAACCAGTGGATGTTATCGGCCCGAAGGGAGTTGAAACCGTAGTTGAAGGATTCAATCATGCTTACAGCCTTGATGCGGGATACCGGGTGGCATTTCATGGAGCAGCTGCCGTTCCACCGTCAGGGGCAGGCGGTAGAGCCCGACCGTTTGGCTTATCATCTGAAGAAGACGCGTCGATTGTTGTTGTCTATAAAGAAGGGGTCAAAATCACAGCATTCAAAGTGAATCATTATCCGGCATATCCGGCTGTTGGTTATCGAGTTGACTATAAAGGAAGATCATTGGTTATCAGTGGCGACACGGTGCCCTGCCAGTCATTAAAGAAACAGGCACAGGGAGTGGATGTGCTGTTTCACGAAGCACAGCAGCCTGCCTTGATCAAGATGATACACGACCAGGCGGGATTGTCATCATCCCCATCCCTGGCTAAAATAACGGCAGACATTCCCGGCTACCACACCTCCCCTGAAAATGCCGCCAAAATAGCCAATGAGACAAACGTTAAACAATTGGTCCTCTATCACATATTGCCACCGATACCGCCGGTTTTCAATCACATGTTCCTCGGCGATGCGGCTAAATATTACAAAGGACCGATCACGGTGGGAGTGGATGGACTTTTAATCAGTCTCCCGGTCAATAGCAAGGATATAATTTTCCATCAAACAGTTGTGTTACGCGGAATTTTATAAGGAATCAGCATCAGCACCTGTGAACTGTATTCAAGGTATTGGATTCCGTATTCGCATTGAATATCAGTCTGTCGATGGTGAAAACAGGGCACGCCCAGATGATCATTATCACGAGAAGATACAATGGAGATATTCGTTCTATTGCCAAGATTTTAATGCCCAAGGCTTTAATTGACATACATGTTTGAGTTTCCTATACTGATTCCTACAATAAGGAATTTCTTATCCATATTATGTCGGGAGTATTTTTTATGAAAAGTCAGATTGTATGCAAGTTCGGCGGAACTTCCGTAGCCAATGCAGCACAGATAAATAAAGTTAAGGACATCATCTTACAAAATAAGGAAAGGCAGTATGTGGTTGTCTCTGCTCCGGGAAAGGATTCTTCTGACACAGAAAAGTTGACCGATCACTTGATAAACATCGCCACGGATGGCAGGCACTTTCGTTCACAAAGCAAGGAAATAGACGCGCAAAAAAGTTACAAGCATGTTATCGAAAAATTTCAAAGACTGATTGCTGATCTGGGTATCGAGGGAAAAGACATTATTAAAAACCTGGAAAAAGACATCAAAAAACCCATTCCTGAAGGAAAGAAAAAGGATTTTCTTGCCTCACGTGGCGAGAGATATAATGCTGAAATTGTCTGCCGTTATTTCAACAAGCAGGGCATACTTTCTGAGCTTGTTTTGCCTGAAGATATGGGATTGGTCGTATCCGAGATTTTTTCCAATGCCAGCGTTATCCCGGTTAGTTACCGAAATATAAGGGAAAAACTCAGCACGGTGGAAGGTGTTTCCGTAATCCCGGGGTTTTACGGTATGACTGCCAAGGGAGATGTGGCTGTTTTTTCCCGCGGCGGTTCTGATTTAACGGGTGGAGAAATAGCCTATGCCATCGAGGCGGCTCTTTATGAAAACTGGACAGACACGGATGGGATTTACCAGGTGGATCCGCGTCTTATTCCTGAAGCAAAAGTTATTCCCCGTCTGACTTATAAAGAGATACGCCTGCTTTCGTCAAAAGGTTTTGATGTTTTTCACTATGACGCAATGGTTAACTGCAAGAAAAGAAACATTCCGATAAAAATCCGAAATACGAACAATCTTGCTTCGGAAGGAACGCTGATTGTATCTGAACGTGTTCCCGAGGAAGTTGTGGTCGGTATAGCGCGCAAAGATAACATCGCCTACCTCTATATTGAACGCGACGGTGCAGGGGAGTCTATCAGCTTTGTTCATGACCTTTTGAGCGTAATCAAGGATTACGGCATCGAAACTTATCACTATCCGACAGACAGGGACGACATAGCCATTCTCTTGAATCAGGATGATATGGTCGGGTTTGCGAAGGATATCAAAGAAACGATTGAAAAAGAATTTAATCCCGATACGCTGGAATTCAGTTACAATATTTCCATTCTTTCTCCCGTAGGTATCGGCATGAAAAATCATCCCGGCGTCATCGCGGAAGCGGCAACGGCTCTCAAGGAACAAAACATTAATATCGATATCATCAACCAGGGGCCGGCACAAATAAGTTTTCATTTTGGTTTTCAGAATTATTATGCTGACAGTGCCCTGAAAGCAATGTATAAAACTCTGATTAAATAACACGCAGGCATTCTGGCAAAAAAATCTTTGCTCCGGGCGTTGTCAATGCAAATTGACCCTGTTTATTGTCTGTTTTGCATCGACATCAAACGTTGGCGACACCAACAGCTCTTTCGATCCTGTGGTGGCCATCACCATATACAGCCCTGTTTTGGGGAAAGACTTTGAGAGAGGTTTGTTTTTCAGAATAACAGACGGAGGCCGATGGTGAAAATCGATAAAATCATATCCGGAGGACAAACCGGAGCGGATCGCGCGGTCCTTGACTTTGCCATCGCCAACAACATCTCTTATGGCGGCTGGCTTCCCAAAGGCAGGAAAACGGAGGACGGAACACTTGATCCGAAATATCACCTTCAGGAAATGCCGACCACCGACTATTCCAGGCGGACGGAGCAAAACGTCCTTGACGCTGACGGCACTGTAATCGTATCCTACGGGTTTCTCACGGATGGTTCGGCTCTGACCAGAGAATTTGCCATGCAGCACAAAAAGCATTGGATCCATATCGACTTGAAAGAATTAACCATCAAAGAAGCTGCACATAACCTTGCCATCTGGCAGAAAAACCATGGAATAAGGGTTCTCAATGTCGCAGGCCCAAGGGCCCGCAAAGACCCAGCCATATATAAAGCAACCTTGAGACTTCTTAAAGAAACATTTAAAGGGGAAACAACAAATTGCCCCCCGTGAATTCATCTGCAGACGAGCAGCCGTTGCTAATCTACAGAAAGGAGTAAATCCAGTAAAGGCATCTGTCCCGATGTTGTTGACGAAACTGGAAGGAACCGATATTCGCTTATGGCCGGAAGCAAGCCTAACTGGAAGATCGGGATTATTTTCTGAAACTCATGGAAGATACCTTTAGCCAACTGCGGTTCAGGATAATTCACCGAATCGTCCGGATCTATTTTTTGGCTTTCGCCTCGTTGTCAATCGCCCTCTGCACCTGCCTGTAAAAAGAAAGACGCTTGCTGCCCTGGTCTCCACCTTGAAGATCCGTCGCATGCGGCCAGTTGCTGTTTGACGCGATAATCAGTTTCCGCCCGGGATCGATGAAGATGCCCTGACCGAAAATCCCTCTCGCCGCATAGCTGCCATCTTTCAGCACCCACCACTGATAGCCGTAGCCATAATCCGCCCGATCGGTATCGGCATGCTTCATCGTTGCCGCTTTAATCCAGCCGTCAGGCAACACCGACTTTCCGTCTGCCATGCCGCCGCCAAGGATAAACAGACCAAAGCGGGCAAAGTCGCGGGTTGATGCCTGCACGCAGCACCCGCTGATTTCATGCCCGGTGGTACCCAATAACCAACTCGCGTCCTGCTCCATGCCAAAGGGCTGCCAGATTTTCTCAGACAGATAGTCAGCCAGTGTCTTCCTGGTCGCCGAACTGACCAGCACGCCAACCAGGTTGGTTTCACCTGTTTTATAAACCCATTTCGCACCCGGAGGCGCTTCACGCTCCAGTTTACGCATATAGCTGACCGTGACATCAACACCCGGTTCGGCCTTGTGCACATCAAACAAGGCCACATCTGATTTGGGATCAGCATAATCCTCATTCCACTTTACACCGGATGTCATGGTCAAAAGCTGCCTGATCGTAACATCATCATAAACAGAACCTTTTAGGTCGGGAATGTAGTCAGACACTTTATCGTCGACGCTTTTGATATAGCCGTCCTTGATTGCCGCACCGACCAATGTCGATGTAAATGATTTGGCAACCGAAAAACTGGTCCATCGTTTGTCGGCGCTGAAATCCAGTCCATATTTTTCAAGACGGATTTTGCCGTCCTGAATGATCAGCAATCCGGCGGTGCGCTGGTCCTTCATGTAGGCATCTACATCGACTCCAATATCAAGCGGCTGTCCCTTCGGCAGGGGATAAACATCTTTACCGGCAGAAATGATCCGGGATTTAACAACAAGAGGCACCCTGTCCATCGCGCGAAAAGCAGCATCACGCTGCGGGATGGACCAGAAGAGAACATTCCTGTCTTTCGGCACGTGTAAAATCAACTGGCGCATGTCTGTGTCAATCCCGAACCAGAAGATACCCGCTGCCGCTGCCAGTAAGAATAAAACCCCCGCTATCCATTTACGCATGATTTACCCTCCTGCAGATTTTTTAGATTTTCAGCTGTGTCTTTTCCCCCGATAACAAGTTTTTTAGCGAGCTGCAAATTAAAATGCCAACCCAATGATTTTATTACCATATAATTAAAGACGACTAAAGCTTGATTTTTCTAAAATCGGCATTATAATTAAACTTAAATATCGGAAAATCGGCGGACGGCAAAAGGTTGCTGCCCGGGAGTTTTTTAGAAACATTGCAGACAAACCGCGGGCAATGCAACGAAAGGAGCATAAAATGAAAGGATTCAAAGGATTAACAATTTTTTGCGCTGTCCTGCTGCTTGGCGCAATCCTCATCTCATCAGCCTTTGCAGATATGGACAAAGTCGCCGATAAGGAACTGGGACAAACTCAAGCTTATGTAAAAGGGGCACCCGCCAAAGACACCACGAATGAAACGGTAAAAGATGCTTTCAAGACGGAAAAGGAAATAGCCCGTGATACCGGTGACAAAGGAGAGATCACTCCTCCCCCCGCAGAAAGCAAAAAAGATGCGGTTAATTATGACTCGTTGAGCCGGCGCCTGGCTGAAACCGTCAAAAGTGGTAAGGTTTCACCATAGAATAACACCATCGGTTTGCTGAACTTTTTTAATCTCCGGGAAACACTCCATAAAAAAAAGGAGCCGAACAGGTCTTAAGACTGTCCGGCTCCTGAATCTGGTAATTTATCCTTCTGTTATTTTTCTATTGCCAGGAAACCATTCTCGTGGAAGTCTCTGCCCACGACCTTCTTGGAAATACCTTTCTGATCCAGGTATGCGGTAATACCGCCCATGAAGAACGGCCAACCAGCTCCCATGATCACGCCGGTATCCACATCTTTGGGACTCGCCACGACACCCTCTTTGAGAATAAAATCGATCTCCTTCGCAACGCGATTCAGAACACGTTCCCTGATCTCGTCGTCGGTGAACTTTTTGTTGCCCTGCGGCCAGCCGGCTGCGATTTCGGGATCAACATCGATACCCTTATCTGTGAAGGTCAGAATGGACTTCTTGCCCTTCGCCACAAGGTTTTTGAGTCCTGTGCTCACCGGGAACCGGTCAGGCCATGCCTTGTTGAGGGTCTCCTGCACGTGCAGAGCAATGGCAGGTCCCACCAGCGCAGCAAGGGTAAACGGCGACATGGGGTAACCCAGCTCGACTACGGCATTATCCACCTGCATGAAAGGCGCACCTTCATCGATGCACTGGAAGATGCCGTCCATCCATGCCAGCAGAATCCTGTTGACGAGGAAAGCAGGCGCGTTCTTCACAAGAACCGGTGTCTTCTTGATTTTCTTGGCAATGTCGAATGCCGTTGCCAGGACAACATCGCTGGTCTTTTCTGTTTTGATAATCTCGACAAGTGGCAGCACGGCAATGGGATTAAAGAAATGGAAGCCCACCACGCGGGAAGGATCCTTCAGGTTTTTGCCCATCTCGGCAACATCCAGAGAGGATGTATTGGTGAGGAACAGGCACTCCGGCTTGCAGGCAGCTTCCAGATCGCCGAAAATTTTCTGCTTGATGCCCATTTCTTCGAAAACGGCCTCGATGACGAAATCGCAGTCCTTGAACGGTTCGTATGTTAAGGTACCGGTAATGAGCTCCTCACCGATCCATTTGGCATCCGCTGCGGACAGTTTGCCTTTTTTAGCCGTCTTGGCCAGCTGTTCCCTGCAGTAAGCCAACCCTTTATCCACAAATTCCTGCTTGATGTCCTTCATCACCACGGGACACTGGTACCGCTGTGCAAATAACAGGGCCATCTGGGATGCCATGAGACCGGCACCGATGACGCCGATTTTCGCAATCTTGTTGCCCTTGACTTCTTTCGGCGGCCTTCCGGGAAGTTTCTTGGCCCGGCGCTGGGTAAGATCAAATGAGTAGACACCGCACTTGAACTGATCGGAGATGATCATGTCAGCCAGTGTTTCGTTCTCCTTCTGGAACCCTTCATCCAGGGACCATTCACCTGCGCCCTTGATGAGATCAAGCGCCCGGAACGGCCCTATTGCTCCTGAATGAGACTTGCCGATGATAAATTCTTTTGTCTTGTTATAGAGATCATCGCTCATCTTCGGATCCACTTTTTTGCGTTCGATCTTCTCTTCGCCAGTGATGATGCGTTCGAAGAAAGCGATGGAATCATCCATGAACTCCGCAGGTGCAATCAGTTTGTCCGCAAGGCCCATCTCGAAGGCCTTTTTGGAATTAATCATTTTATTCATGTTGAGCGGGTTCGTGATGATGAGCTCGATGGCTGTTTCAGGACCGCACAGCTTGGTAACCAGCTGGGTTCCACCCCAACCCGGCACAAGGCCGAGGAAGCATTCAGGCAGCGCATAATGATCGCACCCGCCCGGACTTTTGGAGATCGTGCGGTAGTTATGATAGAGGCCAACTTCTACACCACCGCCCATGGCAGCACCGTTGATGGCTGCAAGGGTCGGAATCTTGAGGTTCATGATCCTCTTGAAAGTAGTATGTCCCAGCGCGCCGATCTGGAGAGCCGTCTCTTTTTTCATATTCGGGTCAACACTCATGATATCGGCGCCCACGTTAAAAATGTAAGGTTTTCCCGTGAGAATCCATCCCTTTACATCCTTGTCTTTTTCCACAGTATCGATGACCTTGTTGAGCGATTCAAAGGCCTCTTCACCCCAGGTGTTGGGAATATTATAGAACTGTCCGTTGTCCATCGTGACAATTGCTATCTTGCCTGCTTTCTTTGACTGAAAAAAGTTTAATTTGCATTCTGTTATGTATTTAGCCATTGTGTGAGCCTCCTAGATATTTTTTCCTACTACGTTTTCCCAAATGATCGAACCGCCCATGCCCAAGCCCACGCACATGGTAGTAAGCCCGTACTTGGCCTTCGGGTTCAGTTCAAAATCCTGCCCCAACTGCATGCTCAAACGCACACCGGAGCTGGCCAGCGGGTGACCCATGGCAATGGTTCCGCCGTAAGGGTTGAGTCTCGGGTCTACCGGGGATTTCATACCGAAATGCTTCATGAATCCTACAGCCTGTACGGCAAAGGCCTCATTGAGTTCGATGATATCAAGGTCCTCAAATTTCATGCCGAAGTTCTTAAGAACCTTTTCCGTGGAAGGAACAGGACCCCATCCCATAATAGAAGGATCCACACCGGCAAAAGCGGCACCGACAAACTTCATTTTGGGTTTGATGCCCAGCTCTTTGCATCGTTTACCGGACATCAGGAGCGATGCACAGGCGCCGTCATTCAATCCCGAAGCATTTGCCGCCGTGACGCGGCCTTCCGCCTTGAACGGGAATTTCCTGAAGTTTTTAATGCTCTCCAGCGTAGTACCGCGTTTGGCCTGCTCGTCATAGTTGGCAACTTTCCAGCCCGTGGGAGAAAACACAGTCATATCAATGCAGTGCCTGTTATAGTAGCCTTCATCCAGTGCTTTGAAGTATTTATCAAGGCAATGGAAGGCGTATTCATCCGCTTCTTCCTTGCTCACCGGCTGTTCGCCATTTTCCGGGAGCCAGTCATGGAGTTTTTCTGCTGTAACCCCCATGTTGAAATATTTCACTTCCACCATCTTTTCGGTAACAACACGCGGATTCGGGTCTGCGCCCGCTCCCATGGGATGGTGAGCCATGTGTTCCACACCGCCGGCGATAATAATGTCCGCACAGCCCGTCTTGATGAAAGACGAACCAATGGCCTGGCAGGTCATGCCGCCTGCGCACATTCTGTCCACCGAAAATCCCGGAACCTCCACAGGGAGACCGGAAGTAAGAACCGTCACTCTTCCCATTGTAGTCCCCTGGTCCCCAACCTGAGTTGTCGCTCCCCAGATGTTGTCGTCAACTTCGTTCCATGGAACATTCGGGTTTCTTCTCATGAGTTCTTTCATGACTTTCGTCACCAAATCATCCGCGCGTGTGGTCCAGTAATGGCCGTCCTGCCGGGACTTTCCGAACCATGTCCGCACTCCATCAACAAAATAAGCATCTCTTAAATCCATACATCCTCCTTCGTACTAGTGTTCTTGGCTATTTTCATAAAAGGTCACCAAACTAGGTGAATCCTCTTTTCATCCCTAACTTTTAAGAACTATCATCACATAATAAGCTTTGTCAATGAGCTTCTGATGAATTTTAACTTTTTAGTAAAAATGACTCCTGGGATGTGGTCTGGAATGAATGATCTTGTCTGACAGAATATTTATCCTGACGTTCTTTATGATCTGTATGAAATGGAGTCCATTGTGGACAATATCTTATTGTTTTCAATTCCTTAACCAACAATATGGACAAAAAATTCAACAGGCAATCTACAAAGACATTCCGAAAATTCAAATGATTTCAGATTAATGAAATATGACATGGTAAATCACGTAAATCCATGAAAGAAACCCATGAAAAATCGCCCACAAGACAGAATGGTTGGTGCTGTAACTGATGGCGATGGCCAGTGCCGTACCGAAAGAGATTCCTGTGGTTACGATATGTCCGTACATCGCAGCCTCCTTTGAAAGTCTGATTTCCTTAAAATTGTATCAAAGAACTCAATACACGCCGTTAAAACCTGAATCGACTAAATATATTTTAAATTCTGCGAATAAGACCGTAAAGACTTTAACCACCATCTGCTACCTGCGTCCTTTACAATCCGATGCTCCCGAACCGTACCCTGCCGATGTTTCCTTCTCCAGCACTCCTGCCCTGAATGTCAGAATGTAAATAAAATCGTTTTCACCGCAGTTATAGTACCATTCCTCGACCACAACCGTCTCTTCGCTGTATTGCCCGCCATAATAGTGTCCCCTGTAATACCGGCCGCCAGTGGTACCCCGTGTTTCTGTCTTCACTTCCTTTTTGTAAGTGGGAGGTCCGCATCTCGTAAGAACAACGGCTTCCGAGTCGCCCGTGGTTACAATTTCATTCCCGCACCTGAAAGCGTGAACATCAATCGCCACAATCATGAT
>MWDG01000005.1 GCA_002070455.1 Deltaproteobacteria bacterium ADurb.Bin151 | reverse complement strand
CCGCATTCATCCCCGCCATTAATGGCGGGGTATTCTGCGGGGAAGTTTCATAAAAATAAACAGCCGTCTTCATCAGCGTGACTGTTTGAGCGCCCTCTGATAGACCGCTTCAGAAAATCCATAAACGTGACTCCTGCCAATCACGGCAAACGGCACATCATCGCCGTCGTCGATCTCTTTTCTTGCAGCAGCCGCCTTCGGATCGGAATCCGTGTTGTATTCCGTAAAGGCGAGTTTCTGGGAACTTAAGTATTCCCTGGCTTTGTCGCAGTCCGAACAGTCGTTCTTTGTGAATAACTTAATGGATGGCGCTTTCCCCGCATCAGGCAACGGTTTTTCGTCGCTTATGTCGGAAGCGTTCTGGAGCACTTTTACGTTCTTGCCTTTCTTCGCAGCAGGTGGATAATCCGTAATGTGCTTCACACCGGATTCATCTTCCCAGCTATAAAAATCGGCGTACACCGTCCCTGAAAACATCAGGAGCAGCGTCAGTAAAATAAACAGGTATTTTTTCATCATAAGCCTCCGTCTTCAGCGCCGCTGGCGCCTCCGATATTTTTCATGACATTGCTAAAGCAATGCTTCATTCGTCCGGCAATCCATAACTGCCTGCTGATTTTTCTTCTTCGTAAAAAGTTTAACCGGAATGTCTTGAAAAATCAATCCCCTTTTTACTGCATGGAAAGCATGGTTTACGATCAGACTCCTGTGCAGTTGAACGTTTTTTGTCTATGGGACAAATCAATCATCAAGCGGGAACGATTCAGAGTATTTTTCCTGTCGGCATTCCTGTTTTTTCCTTTTTTCTTTGGCAAAAAAATGAATTTATGTCATAAGGAAATCAAACACTAAATTTTCATTCCCGGGAGTCGGACAATGAGTAAATCCTATCTTTTGGCCCTGGATCAGGGCACGACCAGTTCGCGGGCGGTCATCTACAACCACGAAGGAGAGGCCGTTAAAATTGCACAGAATGAATTTACACAGATTTATCCGCATGCCGGCTGGGTGGAGCATGATCCCATGGAAATCTGGGGTTCACAGCGCGGCGTCGCCAGCGAAGTGCTTGCCACCGCAGGCATTACGCCCGAAGAAATCGCCGCAATCGGCATCACCAATCAGCGTGAAACCACCATTGTCTGGGAAAAAGCCACAGGCAAACCGGTTTATAACGCCATTGTCTGGCAGTGTCGCCGCACCGCTTCAATCTGCGATGAATTAAAATCAGAAGGCCTGGAAGAATACATCCGTGAAAATACAGGCCTGGTGCTGGACGCGTATTTTTCAGGAACAAAACTGAAATGGATCCTCGATCATGTTGAAGGGGCCCGCGCCCGGGCGCAAAAAGGCGACCTGCTCTTCGGCAATGTCGACACCTGGCTGATCTGGAACCTCACAAGGGGAAAAGTTCACGTCACCGATTATTCGAATGCTTCCCGCACCATGCTCTACAACATCAAAGATTTAAAATGGGATGAAACCATATTAAAAAAACTTGACATTCCCGCATGCATGCTGCCCGAGGTCAAACCTTCATCCACCGTCTACGGTGTAACCGACGCAAGGGTGCTGGGCGCGGAAATCCCCATTGCCGGGGTTGCCGGAGACCAGCAGGCCGCTCTCTTCGGACAGGCCTGTTTTACTCCCGGCATGGTCAAAAACACTTACGGCACGGGGTGCTTCATGCTCATGCTGACCGGTGAGACAATTGCCCATTCGCGGCACGGTCTGCTGACCACCATTGCCTGGGGTGTAAACGGCAAAGTGCAGTACGCCCTTGAAGGCAGCATCTTTGTGGCCGGCGCCTCGATTCAATGGCTGCGGGACAGCCTGCGCGTCATCTACGACGCCCGCGACAGCGAATATTTTGCAACGAAAGTCCCGGACTCACAGGGCGTTTACGTGGTGCCCGCCTTTGTGGGGCTGGGCGCTCCATACTGGGACATGTACGCCCGTGGCGCCATCATCGGACTCACACGGGGAACCAACCGTAATCATATCATTCGCGCCACGCTGGAATCCATCGCCTATCAGACCCGCGATGTTCTGGAACTGATGCGTGATGAATGCGGCATTGATTTGTGCGAACTGCGCGTCGATGGAGGCGCTTGTGCCAACAATTTCCTGATGCAATTCCAGGCCGATATTCTGGATGTGCCGGTGGAACGTCCGGAAATCATCGAAACAACCGCGCTGGGAGCCTCCTATCTGGCGGGTCTGGCCACGGGATTCTGGAAAGACCAGACCGTGATTGCCGAAAAGAGGAAAGTGGACCGCCGTTTCCAGCCTGCAATGAACGAAGAAAAAAGGCAAAAACTCTATAGCCGTTGGAAAAAGGCGGTGGAGCGCGCACGAGGTTGGGAGGAAGAATAACACAAGGCGCAAGGCACAAGGGAAAAGATAAAAGGCATAGGGGGAAGGCCTGTTATTTAGATGATCAAGACGGATGTTATCATTATTGGCGGAGGGGCGACCGGATGCGGCATTGCCAGAGACCTTGCGCTTCGCGGTATTCCGCATTGCCTGATTGAAAAAGGTGACTACGCCGCGGGTGCGACCGGCGCCTGCCATGGCCTTTTACACAGCGGTGGCCGTTACGTGGTCTCCGACGCCATTGCTGCCAAGGAATGCTACGACGAAAATATGATCCTGCGCCGGATCGGTGAAAAATGCGTTGAACCCACCGGCGGATTGTTTGTTCGCCTGACAGGAGATTCCAAAATTTTCCGGGAACGGTTCCTGCGAAGCTGTGAAGAAATCGGCATTCCGACAGAAATCATGTCCTCCACCAAAGCGCTCGAGCTGGTGCCCAATCTCAACCCGGAAATGGAAGAAGCCATCAGGGTTCCCGATTGTTCGATTGATCCCTTCCGCTTATGCATGCTCAACATGAGAACATCGGAAATCAAGGGCGGCTTGAGTTTCATTCGTCACAAGGTAACGGAAATCGTCAAGTCCCACGGACGATGCATCGGCGTCAAAGCCACCGACATGGTATCCGGTGAGGAAAAGGAAATACACGGCAACATTATCGTCAATGCATCAGGAGCCTGGACCAACCTGGTCGCCGGCCTTGCCGGCTGCGAAGTACCCCTGACCTTGTCGAAAGGATCTCTCGTCATCACGAATCACCGTCTGACAGATATGGTCATCAACCGCCTGCGACCTCCTTCCGACGGGGATATCATTGTCCCCAACGAAGCTGTCTGTCTGGCCGGTACCACTTCCCTGATGGTAGAAGACCCGGATAAAATATCCATCCGGTCTGAGGAAGTGGACATTATCATCGGAGAAGCGGGACGCATGGTCCCGCATTTTAACCAGACGCGAATCATCCGCGCATTTTCCGGTGTCCGCCCCCTGCTTAAATCACAAAAGCTCGACAGCCGGGAAATCTCGCGGGGTTTTCAGATTATTGACCATCAGAACGGTATGTACAGTATCGTCGGCGGAAAGCTTACCACCTTCCGGCTTATGGCGGAGAAAATGGTGGACACCATCATGAACGCCTTCAATCTGAAGCGTGCCTGCGAAACAGCGGAAAGACCGCTGGACGGTCAGGATGAACTCAGCGGCTACCCGCTGTCCAAACGTCTGTCGGACATGAAAAACATCGTCTGTGAATGCGAACTGGTCACCCGCAGGGAAGTGGAGCGGATCATCAGCCAGACAGGCACCCGGCACGTCGGCGACATTCAGCATCGGACACGGCTGGGAATGGGACCCTGCCAGGGCGGCTTCTGCACCTTCCGCGCCCTCGGCATTATGCATGACATGGATATTTTAACTGCGGAGCAGTCCGTCCAATCCCTGAGAGAATTTCTCCAGAGGCGCTTTCGCGGCATCCGCGGTGCCCTGTGGGGAGACCAACTACGGGAAGAGCAGCTTGTTGAATATATTTATCTGGGGATTCTGGCCATGGAGCGAAACAAGTGAGCGTAATTGAATACGATGTCATTGTCATCGGCGCGGGTGTGTCGGGTCTGACCGCGGGGACCTTGCTGGCAAAGCACGGTTTGAATGTCGCCCTGGTCACGACCGGAGAACCGACAGCCTGTCTGTCCACCGGATGCATTGACGTCTGCTCGGTCAGCGAGAATCCCCTGCAGGCCATTGTCAGTCTGCCACAGCGACACCCCTATCATCTGATTTCCATCAAAAACATCCGTCAGTCACTCCGCGATTTTCAACAGGCCATGACCGATGTGGGGATGCCTTACGAAGGATCGCCGGAAAACAATCGTCGGGTTCTTTCCGCAATCGGCACATTCAAAACGACCTGTCTGACTCCTGTAACCATGCAGGCCTCTCCGCAAAACGAAGATGAAAAAATCCACATCATTACCTTTGCCGGTCTGAAAGATTTTTATCCCGGCTACATCATTTCCCGGCACAAGAACGCGTCTTTCTCCATTTACGATGCCGGTGTTGCAACAACCATGGGTATCTCTGCCAATTTCGAAAACGAGGCCTTCCTGGAAGCTTTCATGCTATGGCTGGAAAAACAAAATATCCGGGAGGATAAAATCGCTTTTCCCGCAGTTCTGGGTTTGGAATCGGCATCGGCCATTGTAAAAACCATCGAATCCCGCATGGAGTGTCCCGTCTTTGAAATCCCGACCATTCCGCCTTCCATGCCCGGCAGAAGGCTGTTTAACCATCTGAAAGATCATTTCCGCCGTCATGGAGGGGTCATCTACTGGGGCTGGCCTGTTGTCGGTGTGGAAAAGTCCGGAAGGAAAATTGAAGCGGTCATCGCCGAATCACAGGGCAGGCCCAACAGCCTGAACGCCAAAGCGTTCATTCTCGCTACCGGGTCTTTTGTCGGCGGCGGTCTTCACGCGAACCGTGACAGCATCGTAGAAAAAGTGTTTCATCTGCCTGTCTTCCTGCCCGGAAAACGCGAAACCTGGTTTGATCATGATTATTTTTCCTTAAGCCACGGCATCGGGCAGGCAGGCGTCGCGGTGGATTCAGATTTCCGGCCCGTGGACTGCCCGTGGGACAATGTCTTCGCATGCGGGGCCATTCTCGCACATACAGAGACGCTGAAAAACGGCTGTGGGCATGGTTTTGCGCTGGCGACGGGACAGGCAGCTGCAAGATCGTGTCTGGAGTGTATCCGATGAAATTCGAGCACTGCATACGCTGCACAATCTGCGTGGAAAACTGCCCCGTGTTCCGGGTCAACCCGGCTTTCCCGGGCCCCAAACAGGCGGGACCCGACGCTCAGCGATTCCGTAGCCAGCGGGAGAAATCCGTTGATGAATGGGTGTTGCTTTGCAGCCAGTGCAAGCGTTGTGAAATGTCCTGTCCCTGCGGTGTGGAACCCGCGCAGATTATCCTCCGGGCTCAGCAGAAATACGGACTGGAGCATCCCCACACGGCCGCGCATCTGCTTTTTGCCAACAATTACTATCTCTCCACGCTCGGCTCCATGACGGCCCCTCTTGCCAACCGTATTGTTTCAACCAAGATCGGCAAAAGAATATTTCAGAGCATGGGAATCGCAACGTACATCCCCTTCCCAAAATTCAGTTTCAAAACCATGAGGGCTCAAAAGAAGACCCGCAGCCGCGAAGCAAGGAAAGTCGCCTTTTTCTATGGATGTTTCATCAACTTTTACCGCCCGGATATTGGGAGAAAAATTATCCGGCTTCTCCAGTCTTTCCAGGTTGACGTCGTGCTGCCTCCGCAATGGTGCTGTGGTCTGCCCGCGCTGGGTAACGGCAACCTGGCGCTGGCACAAAAATTTGCCGCAAAAAATGTTGCCTCCCTGTCCAATTATATCGACGCGGGCTATGATGTGGTTTATTCCTGTACATCCTGCGGTCTTTGCCTGCTGCATGATTACCAGGGGATCATGGATATTCCCGGCGCGAAAAAAATTGCAGAAAACAGCTATGACCTGCATGAATATATTCTTAAACTGATCGCTGAACGCGGTGGGGCTAAACCCGAATTTCAGCAAGTTAGCCGGACGCTTGCCTATCATATCCCCTGTCATCTGCGCGCACTGAAAATCGGTTATCCGGCAGCCGATTTAATGAAGATGATCCCCGGCCTGGAATGCAGGATTCTTGACGATGCCTGCTGCGGGCTCAACGGCAGCTACGGATTTAAAAAAATCAACGAAACCACGGCCATGCAGCTGGGAGATCGTGCCGTATCGCTGATCAAAAATACCGGCGCAGAGGCGATTGTGGCAGACTGCGGTTCCTGCCGCATGCAGCTTGCCGGCCTCTCCGGCATGTACGCTTTCGATCCGGTGGAAATTCTCTGTGAATCGCTGGGCATCCGGGATAACAAAAAATAAAAAAAAGGGGATTCCAGACAAATCCCCCCTTCTTTTCGATTCGCAACGAGAAACCTATCTTTTGGCAGCAGATATTTTCCTTCGAACCAGACGGATGAAAACACTCGTCATAAAGATCAAGGATAAAGCAAAAAGAAACACGGTCGTTGCGCCATAATTAACCATTCCATAAGCCAACCCCACCAGCGGCATTAAAGTGCATCGCGTGAGGAAACGTAAACCCTCGTTTTGCGAAATCCTGGCGGCAAGCAGCGGACTGAACTCATAGTAAAATTTTACAAACGTTCTCCCCGCAGAGGTTGTGAGGAGACAACGGTCGCGGAATGACCGCAAAATGCGAACATGCTTTTCCCATGGAGTGCCGAAAGCAGCCGTGGCAATAAAACAGCCACCTCCTCCGTCCCCTCCCAGTGGCGCAATAATTAAAGCTGTTGCGGAAGCTTCATTCGAATAAACGGATGCCGTTACATCATTCACTGCCTGCACCCGGTAATAATAAGTTGTGCCGAACGTCAGCCCCGTGTCGCTATAACTCGTCGAATTGGCACTCACAGTAGCGATCTCCGTATAAGGCCCACCGGAAACGCCTGACCGGCTGATGATGAACTCCGACTCCGCGCCGGAATTATCCGTCCAGCTCAAATTGATTTGTGTATAGGAAACAGCCGATGCGGTCAGACCGCTGGGTGCCCCAAGCATGGTCACTGCGGATGCCTCATTGGAATCCGGAGAGTCCCCTTCAGCGTTATATGCACTCACACGGTAGTAATAGGTCTTTCCCTCACTGAGACCGGTATCCGAATAGGTAACCGTTCCGGCGCCGACAGTGGCAACCTGGCTGTATGTGCCGCTTGCACCCGTTTTTCTATCAACCTTAAACCCCGTCTCGCCTGTAGAGTTGTCCGTCCAGCTCAGATCGATCCCGCTGGTTGATACTGAAGAACCGGAAAGGCCCGTCGGCATATTCAACGCGAGATTAACCTTCAGGGCAGCCAGAACATTTATTCTCTTTATGGAACCACCCGCCATATCCCCCGCTTTTAAAGTCACGGCTACACCTGTATCCTGAAGTCCCTTTAATACATTTGCAACGGAAGCCGTCGGCCATTTCTGCTTGATGATGGCCCAGGCGCCCGCCACATGAGGGGCTGCCATGGACGTTCCATCCCAGCTGTCCCAGCCTCCGCCCGGAACCGAAGAATTGATGGCGCTTCCGGGCGCAAAGAGAGACAGCATGACAGGGTGATAGTTACTATAGTCCGCCTCGGCATCCGCTTTTGTCGTCGCCCCCACACTTACTGCAGAAGAAACACAGGCAGGTGAACTCACACTGTTTTTATAACCTTCGTTCCCCGATGATATGACGGTGGCAATTTCCGCCGAACGTAGGTTGTCAATGACGGCCTTTGTAGAAGATTCGGAAGTATCGCAGGCGGTAAAATATTGACCACCTCCGATGCTTATATTGACGGCTGCAATGTTATAGGTATTTTTCAATGAGTAAACGTGTTCCAGGGCAAGATTCTGGTCAGACGTGAAGGAAAGCGCACAAGGTGAAGTAAGACCGTAACTGCTGCAGGATGCTGCGTCAGTGATTTTTGAAAATACCTGAATGGCAATGATGTTCGCTTCTTTGGCCACACCATTTATGGAAGCCGACTTGCCCGCGGCAATACCAGCCACATGGGTTCCATGCTTACATCCATCAATTTCTGTACCGTTTGCTCCCCCGCACTGGATCCCCGCGCCTGCTCCTGTCTGAGACTCATTGCCATCCGGACAAACCGTTTCTGCGTGCTGGCCGGCGTCAGTGGTGGAAAAGCAAGCCTCTGCAACCACTTTACCGGCAGGAAAGAAGCTGTGAGTTTTATCAACTCCAGAATCAAGAACAGCCACCGTCCATCCTGATCCTGTATAACCCAGTCCCCAGGCTTGATCTGCCTTGATCAAAGGGACACTCTCCGTCAATATCGCCGGAACAAGCTTATCTTCTTCAATCGAAACCACAAGGGGATTGGCAATCAAAGCATCCAGTGCATTGGAATCCACGGCCATAGCAGTGTACGGAATATGTTTAAATTTTTTTATTCCCCTCACATTGTGTTTGGAAAATTCTTGCTGCAGCCGGGCCTGCGTACTTGCTATTCGGGCCTTTTGGCCAGCAACCGCTGTCGGTCCTGGCAACTGCCCCTCCGGCTGAAAAGACGTATTCAATCTTACGATGACCCGCACGCTGCCCGCCTTTTGTACCTTGGCAAGGAGCGCAGGGGATGCTTTCTGGCTGCCCTGCCCTTCAGCCGCCATGATACCGCCAAAAAGCAAGAGAACAAAAAATGTGAATGCAAACAGCCGGCAAAACCGATGTGCCCAATTGGCTTCTGATTCCAGATTTCTGTATGCCTTGTCTGCCATCCTACCCCTCCTGAAAATCCTATCATTCATTTATCTGACAACGCCTGTTTTATAAAATCACTTTTCCCGGCCTATCTTTCTGTTGGCGGCATGGCACTTTCCGCTTCAATCGATGATACAAAGGAGCTGGAAATCAGCACCTTCAGGGCTGCTGCATTCACTCTCATAGCCATGTAGGGTGTATACTTGAATCTTTTAATGCCTTGAACATCATGCTGAACCAATACCGTGCACAGCTGATCCTGCATTTTTGATATGTATCTTTGTTGTTCTTCCGACTGTTTCGGGGATAATTGACCGTCAGGGACAAACGGCATGTTTAATTTTACCAGAATTCGAACACTTCCTGCAGTCTCCGCCACGGTAAGAAGCCGGCTGTAGTCTTTGACTGAAGATGTACTTTCGTTTTGTGAAACAGGAGGATTTGCCTCCAGGTTGTGCGCATTCACGATTTGAGAGCAGCCTGGAAGTATCATCAAGAAGAGGGATGCAAGACATGGCCACATCTTTAAAAATCTTTTTTTCAGCATATGAAGTCTGTCCCGATCAGGTAATCAGTTCAGGGATCTCCCGCCATGATCTTTCATGGCGCAAAAGCGGTTCTGCTCAAGGTGTAGCCTGTTATTGATTATACATCCAGTCGTGGAGAAAATGCAACAGAACTTCTTGTAAATCGCCAATGTTTGTCTGTAAATGCTCAGCGAGCAACGATAACTTCCAGGAAAAAAAGAATCATGTCGGGGAAGCCATAGCAAATAAATAGAAATATCAGGACGACTGCTTCTTTTCTCTCTCCCTTATGAAACAGCGCGGATCTTCCGCCAGGTAGTCGCCACTGTATGCATGGGCCCGCCCGCGGCATCCGCCGCAGACGGTCTTGTACTGGCAATCACCGCAAAGTCCCTTGAGCTTTTCTTCACGATGACGCAAATCCTGAAATAAAGCGGAAGCTGTATAAATGTCATGAAAACTCTTTTCACGGATATTTCCTCCGCTTACCTCGACAAATGGACAGGGCCAGATATCACCGTTGGCCTTGATATAAACAAATCCGCGTCCCGCGGCGCAACCGTGAAATACTTTTCCGGCCAGTTTAAGCGGCAACCCGCCCCGGATGCCTCCTCTTTCCAGAAGATACGGCCAATACTGCGGCCCGGCCACCGGCTCGATAATCGTTTTGGCGTTTTTCTGTTTTTCGGCAATCAGTTCACTCAAATGCCTGTTGGCAGTTTTCTTGAGGGTGGCTTTTTCGATTTTTTCGCCCCGCCCTACAGCAACCAGCTGATACATCAGCATGATGCCTGCCCCGCTGGCATCGGCAAAATCAATCAGCTCCGGCAGATGAAGCATATTATACTCCATCGCCGTTGTGTTGATCTGCAGCATAATGCCGGCTTTTTTTGTGGCTTCAACCGCCCGCATGGCCAGATCAAAGGAACCGGGCTTATTTCTGATCATATTGTGAATATCGGGATTGGCCGCATCAAAACTGATCGCATTGCAAACCACCCCGTGGTCTTTGAGTTTAAAGGCCATTTCTTCATCAATCAGCGTTCCGTTCGTGGCGATGATGTTGGCGAGTCCCGCCTTTTGTGAATGCCTCAGGAGTTCAAAAATGTCCGGCCGCACCAGCGGCTCACCGCCGGTGTAGATCAGGGTGCGGAACTCCCTTTCCGCTGCAAGCTGATCAATCAGCTTTTTCCCCTCGTCAGTGGTCAGTTCATCGGCATCGGCCTGACCGCTTGTGGCATGACAGTGGATACAGCGCAGGTTACAGGCGCCGGTTACTTCCCAGACGGGATGTCCGGGATAACCGATGCAGCCCATTCCCCAGGCGCCGTTGGCGACGGGCATGGATGGAATTCCATGGTGGACAAGCCACCCGAAGAAATTCCGCCAGCGGTTCAGATATCCCATCAGCAGCATGCTTCCCAGCTGCCTGAATAAAAGCGAAGGGGGATTGTAAAATGCCTTTACCTTGTTTTTTTTCATGGTCATCTCATACATAGGCCAGTATAAAAGCCAGGGACGTTCCAAGATTCACGGCGATGTTCAGGCCGCACAATATTTTCAGCCATCGGGCATCTTCATGACGGTTTTTCAATACCTGATAAACGATAAAAAGGGCAACGGCAACAAACGGCAGATAAAAATAGATCACTTGAAAAGGAACTCCGAAGCAAGGCGATATCAGCATGGTCAGGCAGGTGAACAGATTGAAAATGATATAAACAATTTTCCCTTTCTGTTTGCCGATCCGAACCAGAAGATTCTTTTTCCCCGTTACGATATCCGCCTCGTAATCCGGAAATTCATTGAGCAGAATCACATTGAAAATGGAAAAACCGATCGGCATCCATAACCAGTGAATCACCGGAGCGATCGACGCCGTTTGAATGTAATAGGAAGAAGCCACGGGCAACCAGCCGAAGCAAAAACCGATGAATAGCTCACCAACACCCCGTTTGACAAGCCTCACGGGTTCCGTGGAATAGAAAAAGCCGGGAACCGCACCCAGGAAACCGATCAGCAGCGTATATGGACCGGTTTTATAGACAAACTGAAGGACAACCCCGATGATAAAAGCCATAAAAATGGAGATGATGCTTGTCCAGAGGGCAACGCGGGCGGAGATTTTTCCTTCGTTGATCATCCGGGTGCCGCCGGCAAAGGGATTTTCGTGAATCCTCGCAGAAATGGCGTTTTCCCTGCGGTCAAAGTATTCACCTGCGTGATAGGTGGATAACAAAATCAGAATAACCCCGGCAACTCCAAACACAAACACTTCCGGGTAAAAAGCGCCGGTCAGGCGATAGGCCAGAAAGGTCCCGAGGAGAAAAGGCAGGATGCCCACTGTATGAAAAGGTGGACGGGACAGGATAATCCAGCCTTTCAGTGCTTGTGTGGAGATATTTTTCATAACAATATCCGGACTTTCTTCTTAGAGGGCATGATAATTGTTCCCGGACCATTTGTGATTGTTTTCCATGGCCTTCCGTTCACTCTTAAAGGTTGGGCTTACTAACACATTGAATAATTCCTGTCAAAGAGAAGACACTCTTTCATGACGGTGCGTTTTCCCCTTTTTTTCTTTGGTCGCTGCAATTATTTTTCGGTTTCTGAAATGACATGGTAAAGGGGCTGCTTCATCACTTTTTTCTTGATTGTTATTTTTTTATGTGTTAGGCGTAGCGCCAGTTTGAAGCATGATACACTTCGTCTTACGAGTATACAAAAAGAGTTACGGAAAATGCAATGGCGAGTCGGGTGCAGTTTCTGAAAGACAGCCCGGGACAATCGCAAGAATCATGCAAATCTTTTAAGTTCATGATAGCCTATGAGTCGCCGTAAAAGGCGTATTATTTCATTAAATGTTTCTTTTCATGAAAGGGGGGTAAGAGTATGACGAAAGCAGATTTGGTCGGAATCATGGCGGATGAGGCAGGGATTACCAAAGCGGCGGCGTCCGAGGCTCTGGATGCATTTGTCACGGCGGTCACCAAAGAACTGAAAAAATCCGGAAAACTGGGCTTGGTTGGATTTGGAACGTTCTCCGTCGTAAAGAGAAAAGCACGCGAAGGCAGGAATCCTCAAACGGGTAAAGCAATTAAGATTCCCGCGAAGAAAGTTGTCAAATTCAAGGCCGGTAAGACTTTGGCCGACAAAGTAAAATAGTTTTTTTAAGTTCTTATTAAAACCAGGGCCTCCGCATTATTTATTTGACAATCGGAGGCCCTGGTGCATTTATTCAACTGCAGCAAGGAGTTTTTGTTTTGATTCAAAAAAGAATTCTCAGCGGGATGAGACCCACCGGGCTTCTGCATCTGGGAAATTTGCACGGCGCGCTGGGCAACTGGGTGGAATTGCAGGAAAGCGGCAAGTACGACTGTTTTTATTTCGTGGCTGACTGGCACGCAATCACCAGCGAATACAGTTCTACAGAATGCATCAAGGACAATACCCTGAACATGCTGATCGACTGGCTGGCCGCCGGTCTCGATCCGAAAAAAAGCACCCTTTTTGTTCAATCGGCAGTGAAAGAACATGCGGAATTATTTCTGCTGCTTTCCATGATCACCCCTCTGGCCTGGCTGCAGCGTAATCCCACCTACAAGGAAATGCAGGCGGAACTGACTTCCCGGGACCTGTCCACTTTCGGTTTCCTGGGTTATCCCGTCCTGCAGGCTGCCGACATCATCATGTACAAGGCCTATGGAGTGCCCGTCGGCGTGGACCAGCTGCCGCATATCGAACTGACCCGCGAGATCGCCCGCCGTTTCAATTTTCTTTATAAAGAAGTCTTCCCCGTACCGGAACCCCTTTTAACAAGCGTTCCGAAGCTTCTGGGTACCGATGGCCGGAAAATGAGCAAGTCCTATGACAATTCTATTTATCTGTCCGATCGTGGAAAGGAGCTTCACCGGAAAGTCGCATCCATGTTTACCGATCCGCAGCGAATGAGAAAAAAAGATCCGGGGAATCCCGATATCTGCAATGTTTTTACATTTCACGGAATCTATTCACCCGCGGAGACCGTGGCTGAAATCAACCAGGCCTGCAGGGTTGCCGGGATCGGATGCATTGAATGCAAAAAAATGCTGGCGTCCCGTATTGAAGAATCCCTGGCGCCCGTACATGAACGCATGGATTATTACCAGAACCATTTGCAGGAAATTCATGATATCATAGCTGACGGTAACGGCAGAGCTGCAAAAATCGCAAGGCAGACAATGGAAGAGGTTCGTGAAGCGATAAAAATTTAATCCCGCTCACGCCCGACGAGCGTTCATTTTCCCTGGCTTGCTGCAAGGCGTTTGATTTTTCTATGAATGAAGAACTTTCGACAGATTACGCGATCAAGCTGGACATTTTTGAGGGTCCGCTGGATCTGCTGTTATATCTGATAAAAAAGAACGAGATCGACATTTACAACATTCCCATTGCTCTTATCACACAGCAGTATCTCGACTACATTCATATGATCAAATCATTGAACCTGGACCTGGCCGGTGAGTACCTGGTCATGGCTTCCACCCTGATTCATATCAAGTCCCGCATGCTGCTGCCCATACCGGAGGATCCCTCCGAAGAGGATCTGGAAGAGGATCCTCGCTCGGAACTGGTCCGCCAATTGATCGAGTACCAGGCTTTCAAGGAGGCAGCCGAAAAGCTGGCTAAAAGACCTCTTCTCGAAAGGGATGTGTTCGTTCGATCCGCTGCCCTGCCGGAAGACATGATCCGATCTCGACCGGAGGATGACGAACTGATCGAAGCGAGTATATTTGAACTGATTGAAGCCTTTCACAATATTGTTGCACGCCTGGACAACAAAGAACTCCTGGAAATTGACCTGGAGAAATTGTCGCTGACGGATATCATCAACGATGTTATGGATCGCCTGACGCGCGAAAGAAACCTTACCTTTGAAGAGTTGCTGGGTGAACGAAAAGACCGCCGCCGCATCGTCTATACATTTCTGGCCTTGCTGGAGCTGATCAAGCTGAAAATGGTCAAGGCCTATCAGACAGCGGCGTTTGGTGTCATTCGAATTTTCCCGGCCGTGGAGTCTTAAATGGATAACATACCTGCCGTTATTGAAGCGTTAATTTTTGCGTCCGAATCCCCCCTGCCGCTGGAAAAAATCTGCGCCGTCCTGGACGGTGTGGATAAAACAGAAGTGAAAGACGCCCTGGATAAACTCATTGCCGCATATGAAGAACGCCAGAGTGGCATCAGCATACAGGAAGTCGCCGGTGGTTTTCAGTTTCGCACAAGGCCCGAACTGGCCCTCTGGATCAAAAAGCTTAAAGGCACAAAACCCGGATCCCTCTCTCCCGCAGCGCTCGAAACGCTGGCAATCGTTGCCTACCGGCAGCCAATTGTCAAAGCGGAAATCGAAACTGTTCGGGGGGTAGACGTCAGCGCGCCGCTCAAAGGCCTTCTGGAAAAGAAACTGATCAGGATCATGGGACGCAAGGACGCTCCCGGAAAACCAATCATCTACGGCACCACAAAGAAATTTCTGGAAGTATTCAATCTCAAAGAACTGACGGATCTGCCGACCATGAGGGAACTTACGGAAATTACCGAACAACAAAGCGCACTTGACCTGGAAACGGCAGAGGAAAACGTCGGCGAACAACAAATTATAACACAGGAATCTTTCGAGAAACAGATTTCTCAGGAAATTCCCGAAGAGATTTCTGAGGATGATAATGATTCATGAAAGAACGCCTTCAGAAGATTATCGCCGCAGCGGGCATTGCATCGCGACGTCACGCGGAAGTGCTGATTACATCGGGACGTGTAAGCATCAATGGAGAAATAGTTACCGAATTAGGAGTCAAAGCTGATCCCCAAAAAGATGTCATCCGTATTGACGGCAACACCATTTCCCTGGAAACCACCCCCTGCTATATCGCACTGCATAAACCGGCGGAATATGTCACCACCATGTCCGATCCGCAGAAAAGGCCGACTGTTGCGGACCTGATCAAAGATGTCCCGGAAAGGGTTTACCCGGTCGGCCGCTTAGACTATGATTCTTCAGGGCTTCTACTTCTCACCAATGATGGAGATTTTGCGCAAAAGATTCAACATCCCCGTTTTCAGGTACCCAAAACCTATCGGGTTAAAATTTCAGGCCGTTTAAGCAAGGAAGAATTCAAACAATTCGTCAACGGCGTCAAATTGCCGGATACGGTATTCAAACCGGAAAATTTAAAGATTGAAAAGATCAATGATAAAAGCACCTGGCTCAGTCTCACACTTCGTGAGGGGAAAAACAGAATAATTCGGAGAGGATTTGAGGCCACCGGCCGTAAGGTTACCCGCTTGGTGAGGGAATCCATCGGTAAAATCACTTTGACGGGCATTAAAGAAGGACAGTGGCGGCACCTGAAAGGCGGTGAAATCCGACAGTTGCTAAATGACTCCAGTGGTCAAAAAAGGTAAAAATATTCTTGACAATCGTTGAAAAATAAATAATAGTCGCCGACGTGCAAGGTGATCAGCATCACAATATCAGGCGATCCATCCTGTTAATAGTCTTAAGGAGGCTCTATGAACAAGTCCGGTCTTATTGAAGCTTTGAGCAAAAAGCTTAATTTAACAGAGAAAAAAGCAATTGACGTTGTAAACCTTGTTTTTAAAGGTTTTACCGATGAGCTGAAAAACGGCGGACGTATCGAAATCCGGGGATTCGGAAGCTTTGTTGTTAAAGAATATGGCTCCTACACAGGAAGAAACCCGAAAACCGGCACAAAAATTAAAGTTGAGCCTAAAAAACTGCCTTTTTTCAAAGTAGGCAAAGAACTCAAAGACCGGGTCGATAAAAAAATTTAGTAATCCTGCAAATGCTTCTCATAAAAAGACGGGAACTTGTTAACAAGTTCCCGTCTTTTTTATTGTCTATTCGATTACAAACCCGAAGGGATATCATCCTAAATTGGAGTTCACAAAATCCCAATTAATCAGGTTCTGGATCACTGCCGTAAGATAATCAGGCCGACGGTTCTGGTAATCCAGATAATAGGCATGCTCCCAGACATCAATCGTAAGCAGAGCTTTTTGTCCATGGACCAACGGGGTGTCGGCATTCGGCGTTTTGGTTATTTTTAAGTCATTTCCATCCAGAACCAGCCATGCCCAACCGCTCCCAAACTGCGTTGTACCGGCATTCTTGAATTCTTCCGCAAACTTATCATAACTGCCAAAAGTGGAATTAATTTTAGCGGCAATTTCTCCCGTCGGAGCTCCACCTCCTTTAGGCTTCAGACATTTCCAGTAAAAAGAATGATTCCAGACCTGCGCGGCATTATTAAAGATACCCGCCCTGGCTGGATCCTTTGCGGAATTGGCGATAATTTCTTCCAGTGTCTTCCCTTCCAGATCAGTCCCGTCAATCAACTTATTTATGTTGTCCACATACGTTTTGTGATGCTTGCCATGATGAAATTCCAATGTATTTGCGCTGATATACGGGGACAGCGCGTCTTTCGCGTAAGGAAGGTCGGGTAAATTTACAGCCATATCTTGATCTCCTTTCTGTGGTTATTTCAGATTAGTATAGGCAGCCTGCGCGTTTTGTCAAATGTTAGTTATCCGGCACATGTGGTTCCGATTCCTAATCGGGCAAGTCATTTCTCGCCCATAATTTCATCAGGGTCACCTGACCAAACATGAAAACAGAAAAGATCAAAGCAGGTAAAGCCGCCTCATGATTGAAAAGATACAGGGCAATTCCGCCGGCCATTCCGTAATTTTTCATGGTTCCTAAAAGCATGAGCGATTTTATTTTTGAAGGGGATATTTTATAAAACCAGCCGATCAGCGTCAGAACGATCCAGATCAGAAAGATGACACTAAACGCGAGAACGGAAATCAGGATGATTTCCAGCGGCCATTCTTTAATCAGATTTGCATTACTGGATGCCAGTGCGTAAAACACTATAAAGAAACAAACATTGGAAATGGTACCCTGATACTGCATGATCCGGGAATCCCAGTTCCGATCAACCGCAATTCGGGACAGAATGAGCGGCAGAACGATCAAGGTGAAGAATAATATGATTAATTTATCGTATTGAACCGGAATAAATTTGAGAAATGCGATGCCTATCAGTGGCATCAGAATGATTGCCCCTACATAAGCTCCGGCGAGGCCCTCCAGGAGCAATATTTTATCAGTTTGCAGTTTTAATCCCAGAGGCAAGACCGAGACTGCAGGGGGCACAGCGGCAACCAGAACCAGACCAACCCAAAGTCTTTCATCTGGTATCAGAAAAATGCTTCCCAGAATAATCAGATTTCCTAAAATCAGATAGTTCATCAGGTTGCCCCAGAGGGCTCCGGAAACAAGTTTTTTTGGCTCATGAAAAAACCCCCCGGGAAAACGCAGCAGGGTTAATGCTTGTACAATCATTAATGCAGGCAAGACCAGAAAGGAAACCGTATGCGCGGCTTGCGGCAGAAAGATTCCCGGCACAATGGCCAGAATAAAAAGAAGGTTGGAAAACGATGCAAATATTTTAACTAACGACACCGTGCCTTACCTCCTCGGTACGTAAAGTTTTTTAACCACAAAAACTACGGAAAGAAAGCAGATGTTCAAAAGGACAATCATTGCGCCGGCCGGCAAATTCAGAATAAAAGCGATGATGATTCCGCAAAGAACAGCTCCGACAGCAAAGCCGACCGCGGCAATCAGTGTTTTCCGGAAACTCATGGACATCTGAAGAGCAGTGAGTGCGGGAAGGATCAGCATCGCGGACACCAGCATGATACCGGCAACCTTCATGGCCAAAACGGCGGCAACGGCTGTCAGCAGGAAAAGAAGGATGTTGATCCGTCCGGTGTTGATTCCCATGCTGCAAGCCAGCTCCTGATCAAAGGTCAGGGCAAAAAGATCATCGTAGAAATAAACAACCACGGCTAAAACCATCACAAATACAATAAAAGCAAGAATCAGTTCGGTATTGTTGACCGTCAAAATATTTCCAAAAAGATAGCTGAATAAATCAACATTGTATCCACCGGACAAACTGGCCAGGACAACACCCGCAGCAATCCCCAGCGAAGAAATGATTCCGATGGCCGAATCCGCATTGATCTTCCTAGACGACGTTAACTTGTAAATGGCCAGGGAGGAAATGATCACCAGCGGAAGCGCCGCCACGGTAACATAAAGCGGGCTGATACCGATTAAAAGGACAACGGCCACACTTCCGAAGGTCGTGTGGGCCAGGCCGTCACCGATCAGGGAAAACCTCCGTAAAACAAGAAACATTCCCAGAAGGGCTGAAACGGCGGCAATCAATACACCCGCAATCATTGCCCGCTGGACAAATCCGTATCTCATGACTTCCATCAAATCCATCAGATGGTTCCCCCGGTGCGATCGTGTTGATGGCAGATAATGTGCTGGCTTGACGGGCCAAAAATTCCAGCCATGTCCCGGGAGGAACAGAATTCCTTGAACGTCCCGGAAAAGATGACTTTCTTGTCCAAATAAAGAAGATTGCGGGCGTATTCTCCGATAACACCGATATCATGGGTCACAAGAATAACGGTGGTTCCCTCCTGCCGGTTCATCTCACCGGTGAGTGAATAAAACATCTCCCGCGTTTCCGGATCCAGTGCGGTGGTCGGTTCATCAAAGATCAGTAATTCCGGCCGCCGGATGAGCGCCCTGGCCAGCATGGCCCGCTGCTGCTCCCCGTAAGAAAGTTCGCCAATCAAACGTGAACCCAGATGAGCGATTGCCATCATCTTCAATGTTCGTGTAAGAGTGTCCTGATCTTTTTTAGACAAACCCATCTGAATAATTTCTTCAACTGTCCCTGGAAAATGCGTATTCAGGGCGCTGAGACGCTGCGGCAGATAACCGATTCTTTCCCATTGCCTGAAATCAGAAAGGGGCCTGCCGAACAATTCCACCCTGCCCTTTTCCGGCCGCAAAATGCCCAGGATATTTTTAATCAGAGTACTTTTGCCAGAGCCGTTGGGTCCCACAATCCCCAGATACAATCCCTTTTCTACGGCAAAAGAAATGTTGCTGAGCACATCGATGCCGTTGTAGCGGAAAGTCAGATTATCAACGCGAACTACGGGCATTGCATTCCCTTTTTCAGATTTTCGAGATTTCGTTCCATCAGGAACACGAACGATATACCATTTAGAATGTCTTTTTTACGGATGTCCTGTCCATTGCTGAGTTTGAGCAAACCTGCGCCGGTTTCAGAGGCAATGGTCGCGGCCAGTCTTGGCGCGGCAAGATCTTCATAGTAAATATACGGCAGCTTTTGATCTTTGATCTTTTCAATCAGCGCCAGGATCTGCTGCGGCGACGGTTCTGCGTCCGTCGATATATTATAAGCGGCCATGTATTGTAAACGGTAACGCTTCGCGGGGTAAGCAAAGGCCCAGTGACCGGCATGCAGGATAGTTCTTGTTTTACAGTTGGACAGCTGCTCACGATATTTTTTATCCAGATCGATCAGTCTGAATTTATAGTCCCGTGCATTTTTTTCATAAAATAAACTGTTAATCGGATCCTTGAGAATGAATGCTTTTGTGATGTTGTCGATCATTTTCTGCGCGTTATCAAAGTCCAGCCAGATATGTGGATCAGCCTTTGCCGCATGATCAGCGTTATTTTCCTTCAGGCCGGACGGATTCCCTGAGTGATGTTCGTGATGCTGTGGCAGAGGCAGAAACAGGGCACCCTGTCCGGTTTCGACCGCCAGCATGTTCTTTTTGTCGGCGACGGTATCAATCACTTTGCGGGCCCAGGGCTCCATTTCAAAACTGGTAAAAAGAAAAACATTCGTTTTACCGATCCGTATAATGTCATCGGGCTTCAGCTCATAATGATGAGGATCGGATGAAGGCGGAAGCAGCATGGTTACCTTGATTTTATCGCCTCCGATATTGCGGGCAAAATCATAGAGAGGGAAAATGGTGGCAACAACTTTCAGACGTGCATTTTCCCCGGGAGGCTCGTCCGCCTGTTTACAGCTCACCGTAAAGAAAAGCACGATCAAGAAAAACAAGATTATTTTTTTTGCATTCATCACTGATGATCCTCGTCCCTAAATGTTTTCTTGATGTGCATGTGCCAAGGCATTCTGGAAAAACCTGCCCCATGCGAAGCTTACGCAAGAAAATATGCCTGACAGCTTTCCTGTTTCGTTTGCGAGTGTACCAAAATTGCAACCAAGTTGCAATAGCTATCCGAGATTTACAATGGTATAATGAAGCGTACATAAGTTACAGATCTTCACCAAAATACGATCATCATGAAAAAGGAGGACGAATCAATGAAGCCGATTGGACCTTTAATGTGGGAACACCGCCTGATTGAGAAAATGCTTGGCCACCTGATGCGGCACATCGACAAGGCGGAAACGGATAAAAAAATAAATCCTATCATCATTGACACGGCCGTTGATTTTATCCGCATGTATGCGGACCGGACACATCACGGCAAAGAAGAAGAAATTCTGTTTCGGAATCTGGCTCAGAAAGAGCTGACCGCCGAACTGAAAAAAACCATGCAGGAACTGTTTGATGAACATGTGTGGGGCCGAAAAACCACGGCACAGATTGTTGCCGCAAAAGAAGCATTCTTATCGGGAGAGGAAGGAAAGCTTGGTGAAATTATCCGTCTGACAAGAGAACTGGGAAGTTTCTATCCCAAACACATCGAGAAGGAAGACAAACACTTCTTTTACCCCTGCCAGGAATATTTCAGCAAAGACGAACAGGAAAAAATGCTGACCCAATTCTGGGAGTTTGACCGAAAAATGATCCACGAAAAATATAACAAGGTTGTCGAAGACTACAGCCGACTGTAAACCATCTGTGGCGTCATGCGCTGTCGTGAAAACAGCGCATGACGCATCATCCTTCTAGTATTTCCAGCCCCAGAATCCGAAAGCAAGGACATTCATCACAATTGGCACGGCGTAAATAATACTGAGGGTCGTCAACTTGGCCTTCATTGATTTGAGACTAATGACTAAAATGGCGAAGCAGAAGAAGTGGAAGTAACCGATCAGGAAAATCAGCCAGACGCCTTTGAAGGACAGATACCAGAAGGGATACTCCCAGACAAGATGTCCGCCAATGTTCAGCAGGCATTCCACAAAGACACAAAATACGCTGTATCCGATTGCCCAGAACCATTTTTCGGGAAGCCCCATAATTTTCTCTTTTTTGCTTTCAGAAAGCGTATTGTAATAAATAATGCCCACCAGCAAAAACATGAACATGATTTCAATATTCCATCCGACCATCGTGCGCAGTGCAGTGTCACCGGGAGTTGTCCAGAAAGCGGAACGTTGAGTAAAATGCAGAACCCATCCGTTCCAGGTTTCGTTGAAGAAATCAACGCCGAAAATGGTCAACCCGGCAAGAACCGCATTCCAGTCACCGGTCTTTCTCGCATCCTTGATTTCGCGCGAATAAACATAAAACACAATGGCCAGAAGAGGAATAATGTACCATTTGATCATGGAAAGATCGCGCAGTCCGCTCAACGCCTGTTCGGTTGCTGCTGTCATGTTAACCTCCTTGAAATGGTCAAAATTTTATTTCCGGACGCACTGTCTCCATCATACCGGCCCTATTGGGGTAATTTGATTTTCTGCCCCAGCAATAAAGAATCGGATTCCGACATGTTGTTGATGCGCCGCAGCTCTTCGACGGTAATAGAACAGCTTTTGGCCAGAGAAAACATCGTATCGCCTTTTTTTACTATGTATCTTTTCAGGGATCTTCCGGCGGTCGCTTCCAGTTTACCAGATTCAATTTTACCAGCCTCAATCAGAATTTTTCTGCCGACATAGAGAGGATCATCAACTTTTATATGATTCAGCTTCAAAAGAGCCGCCAGGGTTGTTTCATGCTTTCTGGCAATGGCATTGAGGTTATCGCCAGGTTTCACACGGTAGGTGACCGTTTTTACTTGAGGACGTTTTGCTTCTGTAGTCTTTTTCAATTGCGGTTCGGCTGAACTGTCCTGTGTTTTTTCCGCATCCGCAGCCAGCACAGCTGGAGACGAGTTCGCAAAATATTCATCTACAGATGAAGCAACCGCGGAAGCAATCTTTTTTCTGAACCTGCTTGTTTTCAGCAGGCGCTCTTCTTCATCATGGGAGAGGTATGCGGTTTCCAGGAGCACGGCGGGGATATCCAGCAGCTTTAAAACCCGGAAAGGAGCCTCATGGAAGTGGGTATATTTCAGACAGTTAACACGGCCGACCTGATCCAGCAAATGAGAAGCATAAGTTTTAGAAAGGTTGATCGTGTTTGTTTGGAACATATTGAGGATGATCTCATCGGATTGATTGTTGCCTTCCCCGTCGGGCACGCCGCCAATGATATCGGAAAGGTTTTCATTGTTCGCCAGCAGTTTTGCCGCTTCATTGCTCGCAGCGCCTGTGGACAGGCAATAAACCGAACTGCCCCTGGCCTGCCGGTTTCTGGCTGCATCAGCGTGTACGCTGATAAAAAGACTCGCGTTCGTCTTTCTGGCTACGTTTAGACGTCTGCTGAAAGATACATAATAATCCCCGTCGCGCGTTAATACCGCACGATATCCGGGCATTTTGTCGATTGCTTTTTTGATTTCACGGCTGATGGCCAATACGACATGCTTTTCATAAGTTCCGTTGGCGCCGATAGCGCCTGGATCTTCACCTCCATGACCCGGATCAATGACAATTACTCTTTTTTTCGCAGAAGGGACTCTGACGGATTCCTGCGGGATTTCCTCCTTAACCGCCGCCTGTCCAACGATAATATCCACAACAACACGGTCAGGCTTATCCATGAATTTTTTCAGCTTGAAGACTTCCGTCTTGATATGCGGTCCCAGAACAATTGTAATGACACATTTGTCACGACCTGCAGCTTGAAACAGGATTTTACGGATTCCCGGTTTATCGATCACCTTTTCTGCGGGTAGCGATGGATGAAGAGAGGTTCCGGAAAAATTGAGGGTGAGTGTATTATCACTGCTTTTGAACCGGTAGTCCGGATCGGCACTGAGATCAAAAACAACACGAGTGTGATCCGGTGCTGCCCAGTGGCGGACGTTGGTAATTTCAGTCGCGGCAAAACCATGAGCAGACAGAAATAAGGACAAAAGAACCACCGCAAAGGACATCAGTGTTCTCATTTGCTTTGTCGTTACCCAATGCATAATTTTAATTATCAAATTTCCATAACAACTGCAACCTTTAAGAAGAAGGGACAAGGGGCAAGGGGCAAGGTGAAAGGTTCAAGTTGAAAGATTTTCTTGCTCCTTCGGTCGCTGAGCCCGTAGGGCGCGATCCCCGATCGCGCCGCCTGCCCGTAGAACCTTCGGTCGCTGAGCCTGTCGAAGCGTTCCTTGTCCCTTTTATCTTGTATCTTGTGCCTTCTATCTTGAAGCTTTTTATAAAAATGGTTGACAAGCTCTCTGGTAAATGCGATTTTCACCCCACAAATTAAAAAAGCCAAGGACAGTGATGCAGGAAAATCGTTTCAAGGAAGCTTTATTGAATCCCTCCGTATTCCCGGTCACCTGGGAGCTTGTTCCGGGAAGAGGCGCCAGGGAAGCCGCGCAGGATAAAGCGCTGGACCTGGCCAGGCAGGCTGTTTCCAACAGCCATATTTATGCCCTGACACTCACGGACAACCCGGGAGGAACCCCGGCCATGTCCGCCGATTTCATGGGCAGTGAAATTGTCAGGCTGGGCATCGAACCCCTCGTCCATTTTACCTGCAAAGATAAGAACCGCAATGCTATGGAAAGCAGCCTGTATGCACTGGATCGCGCAGGCGTCCGGAACCTGCTGGTCATGAGCGGCGATTACCCGGTTTCAGGCTATCAGGGAAGGCCCGCCCCTGTCTTTGATCTGGATCCGATTCATGTTCTGCAGTTGATATCGGAGATGAACAAAGGACTTGAATATCCTGGCATGAAAGGCACCACCCGTCACCAGCCAGCCGATTTTTTTGCCGGTGCAGTGGTCTCTCCCTTCAAGGCAACAGAAGCGGAGCAGATCATCCAGTACAGCAAACTGAAAAAAAAGATCGAAGCCGGCGCACAATTTATCGTTACACAACTGGGGTACGACGCCAGAAAATTTCATGAAGTATTGCTTTACATGAAACAAAACGGCTTCAGCATTCCGCTGATCGGAAACATCTACATCCTGCCGTTCGGTGCGGCCAAAATGATGAACCGCAACGATCTGCCCGGATCAGTCGTCACCGATAAACTTCTGGCAGACCTGGATCATGAAAAGAACGCCCCCGATAAAGGCCAAGGTGCCAGAATCCTGCGCGCCGCCAGGATGTATGCCATTCTGAAAGGCATGGGCTTCAGCGGCGTGCACATCGGAGGACACAACATCAAATACGAACAGGTTGATGCAATCGTTGAGATAGGAGAATCTCTCACATCGCAATGGAAAGATTTGGTACAGTATTTTGATTACCCCATTGAGGGTGGATTTTATTACTATGAGAAAGATCCGGAAACGGGTCTCAACCGCGAAGCCCCTGTTAAACTGGAAGATCAGCTGCCTGATGTTAAAATCGGATGCTCTTATGCATTTTCCCGTTTCTTCCACCGTTTCATGTACGAACCCGGGAAAAATCTTTACGGCTTCATGAAGGGCCTGTGCGGAAAGATCCAGGGAACAATAATGGAAGGGCCTTTTCACAAAATGGAGCACCTGACCAAGGCTGTGCTTTTTGATTGCAGAGACTGCGGGGACTGCGCCCTCATTGACGTCGCCTATCTCTGCCCGATGTCGCAATGCCCGAAAAACCAGCGCAACGGCGCCTGCGGTGGAAGCTACAAAGGCTGGTGTGAAGTCTACCCGGGAAAGAGGCCTTGCGTTTATGTCCGCGCCTATGCCCGGCTGAAAAAATACGGCGAAGAAGGACAACTGTCCGGGGAAATTGTCCCCCCCTGCAACTGGGATCTATATCAAACGTCCTCCTGGATCAATTACTACCAGGGGAAGGATCACACCTCCCAAAAGTTCAGCAACAAACCCTCCTGATGATTTTATTCATTGAAGATTATGGCGGGATATAGTAGAAACCCGCTGTGGGCGATTAGCTCAGTTGGATAGAGTACTGGCCTCCGAAGCCAGGTGCCGAGAGTTCGAGTCTCTCATCGCCCACCAATATAATCAGAGTGAAGACACTTTACCTTTTAGGAATTATAATTAATATGTGGATCGCCCATGAGAGTTAGCCATATTCTGATCGCATTTGCGATGACCATCCTGCTCATTGCCTGTGCGGGAAGCGGCGGGCATGTCAAAAAGAGGCCGGAAAACAAAACAGATTCCAGTTCAGAATCCCTTTCAACTCAGGAAAAAACATCGGAAGGCCTCTCAACACTTCCCGAATTTGATGAACCTTCGGAATCAGTTCTGGCCGAGAAGATGATTGAACTGAAACAGCGTTTGGCCGCAAACGGAGTCCCCGAAGAATGGTTTGACGAACAGACCCGGCACGAATCCTTCAGAATTCACTCCTCCATCGCCCGTTACTTCCAGAAAGCCGCCGAAAAGCAGGTCGATCATGACAAGAAACGAGACAGGGAATGGTACTTCGCAAGACTTGGTGTGGATGCCAAAATTGAAAAAGGCAGGACATTCATTGAAGCCCATAAAGCTATCTTCGACAGGGCTGAAGCAAAACACGGCATCCACAAGGAATTGATCGCCGCCATCGTAGGGATTGAAACCAATTTTGCCGACCGTCATCAGCGGGGTAATTTCTACGCTTTCAATTCACTGGTCTCTCAATACGTTTTTACAAAACGGAAAACATTTGCCATCCGGGAAATCACGGCTCTCTATAAATTTTCAAGAAAGACGGGGCATGCACCTCAGTATTTCACCAGTTCTTACGCGGGGGCGATCGGGTGGGGACAGTTTATCCCGTCGTCGCTGCTTGCTTTTTTTATCGATTCGAACGGCATACATGAGGATACCGACCCGTTCTCCCTCGAAGATACCATCTTCAGCATAGAGAATTATCTCTACAGGCATAATCTTTCAGGAAATAACATGGCTGATCACGACGCCAAATATAAAGCCGTATTCGCCTACAATCACAGTGATATCTATGTTTCCGCCGTTCTTTATATTTACGAAGGGCTGCGGGATGACTTCCACACGGCAAGACCGGAAGAACCGGTCCGCACTCCCGAAGAAAAAGCCGAAACAACGGAGGAAACTCTTCCGCCTGTCCCCTGAGCCGGTATTCATTATTTTCATCCGATGCTGCGATTCATGATTTACTTTTTAACGGCCTGCGCTTTATGCATCCGGGCAATTTTTTGGACGCTGGACTCTGGCAATGTCGTCACCGGCTTGCCGGTCGATAAAGCCAGGCAATAGATATGAGCGACTTTTTCCAATAGCTCTGCGTGAAGAATGGCTTCGTCCAGCGTCCTGCCCAGTGCCACAATGCCATGATTCTGAATAATACAAGCATTGGCACCGCCGGCGAGTGTCCTTCCGACATTCCGGGCCAGTGTGTCGCTGCCTGAAAAGGCGTAAGGTACAACCTCAATCACAGGCCCCAGCGACAGGGAAACCTCATCGAAAAGGCAAGGAATCGGTGTATTGATCAGGGCAAAGACGCTGCCGTAAATCTGGTGCGTATGAACGATGGCATTGACATCGGACCTTTTCCGGTAAATGATGCTGTGCATCCCCGATTCCATCGACGGCCTGCGGTTTCTTTTTACCTGGCAAGCGGCAAGATCTAATCCAATAATGCAGATGTCATCATCAGACATGTCCCGGTATGCGACACCCGACGGCGTGACAGCCATGGTTTTGTCATCAATCCGTACTGAAACATTGCCTCCTGACCCCCTTGATGAACCAAAATAGCCCTGACTTGAAAGCCAGAGACTGGCATCAAGAACATCTTTCCGAAAACGATTGAACTTCAATTTCATAGCCACAATGGCCTACCTCCCCTTCCTGTCGAGTTAATCTTACCTTCCTAGTTTAACGTAATGATTTTTATTAACATATTACACTCATCACGTCCGTACGGTCAACTTAATCCTTGATTTTTTAATCCTTGATTTTTAATCGATCATGCTGTAAAAGAACCATTCACAATTTAATAGGGACTCCCCTTGCTCCTGAACTGTATCAGGGGCTATAGACCCGAAAGGAGGAAATTTTGAAAAGATACGAAGTTGTCGCTATTGTCAAATCGGACCTGACGGAAGAAGAAATCAACGCTATTATGGAGCGATCTTCCAATATCATCACCGAACGTCAGGGGGTCATCGCTAAAGCTGAAAAATGGGGCAAACGGCGGCTGGCCTACGAAATCAAAAAACAGAAAGACGGATTTTATTTTTTCATCGACTATGCCGGTGAAGGATCCATTGTGTCTGAAATGGAAAGAAATTTTAAAATCGATGACCGGGTTTTAAAATTCATGACCGTGACCAAAGAAGGTGCGGTCACCCGTGAAGGAATGGATGCGGAAGTGGCGGCAGCAGAAGTCAAACGCTCCCAAATCCGTATTGAAACAGAGAACGCAGGGGCAAATAAAGACGAAAAGGCCGCGGCAGGTGAAGCCAGGCCAGGCAGGCCAGCTCCGCGCAAAACAATCACCCGGGAAGAAAATACAACGAAAGGGGAATAACCATGGCTGTACCCAACGGCGAAAGACCATCACGTCCGGCTCACAAGAAATTTTTTCACAGAAAGAAATTCTGCAGATTCTGCACGGACTCCAATATTAAAATTGATTATAAAAACCCTGTAATCCTCAGTAATTTTGTCACAGAACGCGGCAAGATTATGCCCAGAAGAATTACCGGCAATTGCGCATGTCACCAGAGAGAGCTGACCGTTGCCATCAAGCGCGCCCGCACTATCGCAATTATGCCTTTTGTTACCGCGGAAGGCAGATAAATAAACTTTCAAATATTCCGGCCGGTTTTTCCGTGGATTGAACCGGCCGGAATTGATTTACCCGCAGGCAAAAACTTTTTCATTATCATAGACGTTTTTTCAGCACAGGTTATACCCTTGGCAAACACAAGTTTATTTTCTTCAAACAGTCCATTTTTCAGGCTGTTGCTGATTATTACATTTTTTTCAGCCGCTTCCCTGATTCCATTCATTGGTTTACTGTTCCTTATAACACTGCCGATGGTTTTATTTGTCCTTTATCTTCTCAATGATCCATCAAAAACACTGATCGCTTTCGTTGTTGTACTTTGCGTCTTGGCAATCCTCCTAGCATCCATACATTCCATCCTGCCCGTGTTTGTACTGGCCGCGATGGGACTGGTTGGCATGGTAATGGCTAGAACAGCACAAAAGAATTATTCAACTGAAGTCATCACGATCCTGCCCGCCTTGATTCTGTTGGGGGCAATCGTTTTTTATGTCTTCTACAGCGCATCACAGCTTTCCATAAGCGCCTGGCAACTGATTGAAAAATATTTCACGCAGGCTGTTGAACTGAACATAAAATTTTACAGCCAGCTGCCTTTAAAACCCGAAGAGCTCAAGGCGATTCAAGACAGCAAACCCGCCGTCATTAACCTTTTTACAGGAATTTTTCCCGCCCTTTGCATCATTGTCGTATTATTCATCGTTTGGATGAACACGCTCATGGGAAACAGAGCGCTGTACAAAGCCGGTGTTGTCCTACCCCAGCTTTCCTCGCTGTGCGAATGGCGTGCTCCGGGCTGGCTGGTGTGGTTTTTTATCGCCGGCGGCGCTTTGAGTTTACTTGGACAGGCAAATATCCGTCTTTGGGGACTCAATGTTTTTCTGGTTGTATCTTTCATTTATCTGCTTCAAGGTCTTGCTATTGTTAGCTTCTTTTTTCAGCATAAAAACATCCCCTTCTTTTTCCGCTGGATCAGCTATTTTTTAATTGCGATTCAGCAAATTCTTATGATAGCAATAGCTGTGATGGGGTTATTCGACATCTGGATCGATTTTCGAAAATACTTTCGCAAAGATCAGACAACAACTTGATATTATAAATAATTTAATGATGGCAGGAGGTTTTCCATGAAGGTTATTTTAAAACAAAACGTACCTTCTCTGGGTAAGGCCGGTGATTTGATAAAAGTCAATGATGGTTATGCCCGCAATTTGCTGATTCCGAAAGGCCTGGCTATCGAGGCTGATGATAAGAATATCAAAGCCTATGAATTTGAAAAAAAGAATATCCTGCGAAAAGCACAAAAAGAGAAAACCGGTGCGCAGGAACTGGCTGAACGTTTGTCGCAGGTTACGCTGACTTTACCCCGAAAAGTTGGAGACCAGCACAAGATCTTCGGTTCAGTCACCTCCAAAGATATCGAAGTGGCCCTCAAAGAAAAAGGCTTCGATATCGACCGTAAAATGATCGTGCACGACGAGCAGATCAAGTCATTGGGCGAATTCAAAGTGCGGGTCAAGTTGCTCCCCGGTGTTGAAACAGAACTGAAAGTGAATGTTGTCGGCGAAGAGTCATGAAAGATATTGACCCTGCTTTATATAAACTTCCCCCGCAGAATATTGAAGCGGAGCAATCCATTCTGGGCAGTGTCCTGCTGGAGAATCATGCCATTAATGCAGCACAGGAAATTATCAACCCGAATGATTTCTACAATGAAGCACATCGGAGAATTTTTTCCGTCATCGCCGAGCTAGCCGACAAAAACGAGCCTGTTGACCTGATTACGTTAAGCAATGCCCTGAAAGACAGGAAACTTCTGGATTCCGTAGGCGGTACCGCTTACCTTGCTTCACTGGTGGATAACGTCCCTTCAGCCGCCAACATTTCCAACTATGCCAAGATTGTAAAAGAAAAAGCGATTCTGCGGGGGCTGATCGGTTCAGCAACCGAAATCATCAATAGCTGCTACGAAACCGGCTCCGATGTTGACCAGGTGCTTGATAAAGCGGAGCACAGAATTTTTGAAATATCCGAAAATAAAATCCGGACTTCTTTCTACCCAATTAAAAATATCGTCAGGGAAAGTTTCAAAGCCATCGAAGACCTCTTCACCCGCAAGGAGCTCATCACCGGCGTTCCTACAGGTTTTCATAAGATCGATGACATGACATCCGGTCTGCAGAATTCCGATCTGATCATTATCGCCGGACGCCCGAGCATGGGCAAAACTGCGTTCGCACTTAATATCGCGCAGCATGCCGCGCTGGAAACCCAGACACCTGTTGCGATCTTTTCACTTGAAATGTCCAAGGAGCAGCTGGCCTTCAGAATGCTCTCCTCCGAGGCAAAAGTGGATTCCGGACGAATCCGTAAGGGATATCTGGGAGAAACCGACTGGCCGAAACTGACCACAGCGGCTGGCCGTCTTTCCGAGGCGTCTCTCTACATCGACGATACACCGGCGATTACCGTTCTGGAAATGAAAGCGAAATCACGACGGCTCAAGGCGGAATCGGGACTCGGGTTGATTATCGTGGACTATATTCAATTGATGAGAGCCAGCACCTATCAAAATTCCCGTGAGCAGGAAATATCGGAAATCAGCCGTTCACTCAAAGCCCTTGCCAAAGAACTGAAGGTGCCTGTGATCGCTTTGTCCCAGCTGAACCGGAAGGTGGAAGACCGTCCGAACCGCAGGCCGCAAATGGCTGATTTGCGGGAATCGGGCGCCATTGAACAGGACGCTGACGTTATCGCTTTTATTTACCGGGATGAAGTATACAACAAGTCTGATGATAATCCTGATAAAGGCATTGCCGAAATCATCATCGGCAAACAACGAAACGGCCCCACCGGATCTGTGAAACTGGCCTTTCTGGACAAGTTCACCACCTTTGAAAATCTGGCGCACACAGATACACACCCGCAGTAAAAGTTTGAGTATATCTTAACGCGTCGATCCTTATCAAAAGTTTTTTACGAAACAGGTGGCGGAAATGAAGCACAAAGAAATCATCGTCAACGACCGGATGCAGAAAGGTTATCGTTACTTTTTGACAAAACCTGTCGGCAGAGATTTCGACTCTGAATTCTGTCCGGAACTGACGCCGAAACAAATGCTGGAGATGGGTGTCTTCGGCGGAAAATATATGACCGACTGCCGCAATGAATTCCCCCAATCCTGGTTTTCCAAAGCCAAACTCTCTCCCGAACGGCATGAGCCGAAACTGAACTGCTTTGGCGTCAGCGCGTCAAAACCCCTCTCCTACTGGATTGCTAAAGGCTGGATTTACCCTGACGATCCCCGCGGCTGGTTTCAATGGTATTGCCGTTACTACATGGGCCGCCGCTGCCCCGACGATGAAAGGCAGATCAAGCGCTGGAAAGCCATGCAGCGGCACATCGCCCAACTGCGCAAACATTGTCCGGCAGGCGACCTTCACTGCCGGCGCAGACAGCGCCAGGCCCTTTTGCACTGGGCTTACGACAGCCGCAAAATGTAATAAAAAAGGCGCTCCTTTTGGGGAGCGCCTTTTTTTGTGGTTAAGGGTTAAACGACTTCTTTTTAGCCCAGTTTTTCTTCAGAAATTCTCATGCTGTAGAAGGAACGATACACGAAAATCAAAGCGATCGCGAAACAGACGGCGGCTATAGCATACTTCGCATTCTGGTTCGTCATGGTCACCGCAATTTCCGTTGCCAATAGACCAAACAGGGTCGTAAATTTAATAACCGGGTTCAAAGAAACGGAAGACGTATCTTTGAAGGGGTCGCCGACGGTGTCGCCGACAACACTGGCTTCATGCAGCGGTGTGTTTTTCATCTTCAGATCGACTTCAACAATCTTCTTGCCGTTATCCCAGCAGCCGCCGGCATTGGCCATGAAGATCGCCTGGAACAGACCAAAGAAGGCGATGCCGATCAGATAACCGATGAAGAAGTAGGGGTTAAAGAAGGCCAGCGCCAGACACATGAAGAAGATCACGATGAAAATGTTGATCATACCCTTTTGAGCGTACTGGGTACAAATCTGAACGACTTTCTTGGAGTCTTCAATCGAGGCTTCTTTCTTATCCAGATTGATGTTTTTCTTGATGAAAACTACAGCCTGGTAGGAACCGGTGGTAACGGCCTGGATGGAAGCACCGGTGAACCAGTAAATGACCGCGCCACCCATGATCAGGCCCAGAATGATTTCCGGCTGAACCAGGGACAGTTTAGCAACAACATTGCCGAAGAGACCTTCGAGCAGGATGATGATACCGAACACCATGGTGGTGGCGCCGACGACAGCGGTGCCGATCAACACGGGCTTGGCAGTTGCTTTGAAGGTATTGCCCGCACCGTCAGCGGATTCCAGGAAGTGTTTAGCCATTTCAAAATCAGGAGCAATACCGTATTCTTTTTTCACAACATCTTTCGCGTCAGCACGAGATTCGATCAGGGACAATTCGTAAATCGACTGAGCGTTATCGGAAACCGGGCCAAAGCTGTCGACCGCGATGGTCACAGGGCCCATTCCAAGGAAACCAAATGCCACCAGACCAAAGGCAAACACCGGTGCAGCAAAGGTAAATGCAGGCGGCATCAGGGCCATTACGGAGGCATTTTGGGATACCAGATAAGAAATAAACATCAAAAACGCGATAACCAGGCCAATCCAGAAACCAGAGAAGTTGCCGGCAACCAGACCGGACAGAATATTCAGCGAAGGACCGCCCTGTTTGGAAGCATTCACAACTTCTTCGCAGTGACGCGAAGAGGTGCTTGTGAATATTTTGGTGAATTCCGGAATCAGCGCACCGGCGATGGTTCCGCAGCTGATGATTAGTGCCAGTGCCCACCACAAGTCAACATACTTGGGGTCAAGGTCAGCACCCAGCAGCACATAGCTGGCGGCAAAGGTTACTGCGATGGAGACAATCGAGGTGATCCAAACCAGATAGGTTAATGGATGTTCAAAATTAAAGTCTTTCTTGCCCTTAAATGAAGCGGCGCTGATACCGTTGTTGACAAAATAAGAAAGCAACGAGGTGAGGATCATGAGGATTCTCATGGCAAAAATCCAGATGATAAGCTTGCCGCCCATTTCGGGGTTTCCTGCCAAAGCAAGAGCGAGGAAAGCGATCAGAGCAACACCGGTAACACCATAGGTTTCAAAACCGTCTGCCGTGGGGCCGACGCTGTCTCCCGCGTTGTCACCCGTACAGTCGGCGATAACGCCCGGGTTTTTCGGATCATCTTCGGGGAGATGGAAAACGATCTTCATGAGGTCGGAACCGATGTCGGCAATCTTCGTGAAGATACCACCGCAGATACGAAGAGCGGAAGCGCCGAGCGATTCACCAATGGCAAAGCCAATGAAGCAGGGACCGGCCAGTTCTTTCGGAATGTAGGCCAGGATGACGATCATGAAGAAAAGTTCGATGCTGACCAGCAGAAGGCCAACGCTCATGCCGGAACGCAGACAAATGTTGACGATGTTCAGAGGCTCGCCACTCAATGAAGCAAAGGCAGCGCGGGAGTTAGCAACGGTGTTGATCCGGATACCGAACCAGGCCACAACATAGGAACCCAGAATACCTAGGATCGAGCAGATCAGAATGATCACAATTTCTCCTGCGGGCATTCCGGACAGAACGCCAAAGTAGTAGATCATACAGATAGCGATCAGAATCCACAAAGCGATGAGGAATTTACCCTGCTGAAAAAGATAGGTTTTGCAGGTTTCCCAAATCGTCTGGGAAACGTCCAACATGGCCTTGTGAGCCGGCAGGTTCTTCGTTTGAATGTATTGCATGATACCGAATCCCATTCCAATTAAACAGATCAACAACCCTACATTAAGAATGGTCAACCCGGCAAGCGCCCCACCCAAAAATGAAACCTGGGTCAAATCGGGAACCTTGATGTCCGCCTCACCGGCAATAGCGGCGCCGGCAGCGAGCAGGATCATCAATGTGCTCAGTAAAAATGTCCAAATACTTGTTCTGTTTCTAAACATTAACTATTCCTCCTTTTTCAAAATATTTATATTTTTTGTCTGGTACTTGCTTATCGCTTTCTGCAGACCATTCAATACGATTTCAGCGCTCGCATCGGCCGCCCGACTGACAACCTCCGGCAGCACTTCCTGCTCTTCCTTTCGGAAGGGTTCCAACACATAACCCTCTATTCGGGATTTGTCAACTGGTTTGCCAATACCCAGTCTTACCCTCAAAAAACCGGAAGTTCCCAAGTTAGACTCGATAGATGCCAGTCCTTTATGACCGGCAGTCCCCCCACCGGACTTGAGGCGGATCGCCCCGAAAGGCAAGTCGAGATCATCGTGAATAACAATGAGATTGCTGATATCCGTTTTAAAGAACGTCTGCAACTGCCTGACCGCAGTACCACTCAAATTCATGAATGTTTGAGGCTTGGCCAGAAGAAGATTCTTTCCGGCAATGGTTCTTTTGCCCCACAACGCATTGAAACTTTTATGCTTTAACTCTACTTCCCACTCTTTGGCGAGTTTTTCCAGCACCATAAAACCGATATTGTGCCTTGTCGCCTCGTAGCGTTTCCCCGGATTTCCCAGGCCGACAATCAGATTCGCCATTTGCTCTCCCTCTTTTCGAAAACGAAAGAATAATTTATTCAAAGCAGAGGGAAGCATGATCTACCACCCGGATCTCGCTTAGCTTTATTTTTCCTTTTCTTTCTTTTCTTCTTTGGCCGGTTCAGCTGCGGCAGTCGTTGCACCCTCCACCGGTGCTTCTTCAGCGGCGGCCTCAACCTTCACAACTTTGACAGCGGCAACCGACACCACTGCGGCCTCCGGAGGATCCAGATGAGTCAGGTTTTCAGGAAGCTGGATATCCTTGACTTTAATAGAATGACCGATCTCAATGGGGGTGATGTCCACATCGATATGATCGGGCAGATCGGAAGGAAGACATAAGACCTTGATATCACGCTTGATATGCTGCAATTCGCCGCCGTTCTCAACGCCAATTGCTTTTCCCGTAAAATTCAGAGAGACATCGAACACGAGTTTCTTTTTCATGTCTACTTCATAAAAATCCGCATGATACAATATCCCCGTCAGTGGCTGAACCTGTAGCTCCTTGATCAGGGAAAGTTTCTCCACTTTCTTGCCGCCGTCATCAATGATCAGTTTGATAAATGCGTGATCTTTCTTCTCCTTGTGCAATTTTAACAGATCAGCGCTTTTCACGGTCAGCGGGATGTTTTCCGTGGATCCACCGTAAAAAATAGCCGGAACTAATCCCTGCTGCCGCAGACGGCGGGCTGGACCTTTCTTCTGTTCTTTACGGACTTGCGCCGTCAAATCGGTTATTTCCATTTACCCCTCTCCTCCTAAATAAATAATGAGCTTACTGAATCGTTATAGTAGATGCGTCGTACAGCTTCCGATAACAAGCCGGAAACCGACAGTACTTTTATTGTTTTACAACCGGCCGCTTTTTCACTCAGCGGAATGGTATCCGTAACCACAAATTCCCTGATATTGGAGTTTTGGATGCGATCAATCGCCGGACCGGACAAGACCGGATGCGTGCAGCAGACGGATACTTCGAGAGCGCCTGCATCGGAAAGAGCATTAGCCGCCTGAACAACGGTACCTGCCGTATCGACCATATCATCGAGGATGATGGCCCGTTTTCCCTTCACGTTACCGATAATATTCATCACCTGGGCCTCATTGGGACCTTCACGCCTTTTATCGATAATTGCCAGTGATGCTCCCAGCCTTTTGCCGAAAGCACGGGCCCTTTCCACACCGCCGGTATCCGGCGAAACCACCACCGTGTCATCCTGATAATTTTTTTTCATATAATCAATCAAAACCGGTGTGGCAAAAAGATTATCCACGGGAATGTTGAAGAACCCCTGAATCTGTCCCGCATGCAGATCCATGGACAAAAGCCTTTGTGCGCCCGCGGTCGTAATCAGGTCAGCCACCAGTTTTGCCGAAATGGGCGCACGGGGGGCAACTTTTCTGTCCTGCCTCGCATACCCGTAATAAGGCACAACAGCAGTGATCCGGTCAGCCGATGCCCTCTTCATGGCATCGATCATAATCAGCAGTTCCATCAAGGTTACATTCACCGGTGTGCAGGTGGATTGAATAATGAAAACATCCATTCCGCGGACATTTTCATTAATTTCAACTCGAGTTTCACCGTCACTGAAAGTTGTGACGTTGGCCTGCCCAAGGGATACGCCCAGTTTCTGACATATTTTTTGTGCCAGGGGAACATTGGCGTTGCCGGAAAAAACCCTTATTCTTTCTAACATTTAGTTCTATCTCCGCAATAGTAATCTGGCTGGGGCGGGAGGATTCGAACCTCCGAGTGCAGGAACCAAAATCCTGTGTCTTACCGCTTGACGACGCCCCATCGTCACTCTATTATGTGTAATTACAAATACATACAGCTATTACAATGATTGGGCAAAGAAAACCAGACAATCTCCGGAAACTTTTTTCAAAATGGCATCCTGCGCTTCTTTCGCAGATTTTTCATCAGCAAAAATACCAAAAAGCGTAGGACCACTGCCCGACATCAATGCACCGAGGGCGCCTTCATCCAACAGCAATTGCTTGAATGCATTCAATTGGGGATGCATTCGAAACGATACTGCTTCTAAATCATTATGCAATTCCCGAATTACGTCACCTAGTGCGTAAAACCGCGGAATACTATAATTATTTTTTTTCTTTGTCAATGCTAAATTCAGGTTTTCGTAAACCTTTCTTGTGGAAAGCTCAAAGGCCGGATTGATCAAAATGATGTTCAAAGGAGGGAAATCTGGCAGGACTTGAAGCTCGTCTCCGATACCGGTGGCAAATGCCCGGGAGCCGAAAACAAAAAAAGGGACATCTGCGCCGAGTTTTGCTCCAAGCTTTAACAGGTCGGACTGACTCACGTTCAGTGAACACAAGTCATTTAAGGCCACCAATGTGGCGGCCGCATCGGAACTCCCTCCCCCCAGACCAGCGGCGGAAGGGATCTTTTTTGTCAAAACGATTTCAACGCCGCCCATATAACCCGCATGTTTAAAAATGGCGCGGGCGGCACGATACACAAGATTTTTTTCATCTGTGGGGAGATCTGTCCCCGGACAACAAAGCTTTATTCCCCCGTCACAAGGGGAAAAAATTAATTCATCGTAGATGGATATCTTCTGCATAACGGAAGCCAGATCATGATAACCGTCCGGCCGTTTTCCCAAAACATGCAGTGAAAGATTGATTTTTGCAGGTGCAAGCCTTTGCATTTCAGGCTTTTTCTTTAACATAGCGCATTTTCAGTTCATATAAAACGCCTTTAATTAAATTATCTTCATTCTGGTCAAGATTGCCTTTGGTTTTTTCATTCAGCATATCCAGAATATCAATGGTCTGCTTTACCGCCGGCAGATTTTTCTCTGCCTTGCCCCCTTCAGTTTCAGGGAAATCGCCAAAATGAAAAAGGGCCGACGTGCTGAGCGATATCACGAAGTTTGTAAAATTTACCGAAGGATAGTCTTCACGCGCCTCCGCTCCGGATCCCGTTGCCTCACCGGCAGACTTCTCCTGGGCCGGAGCCGGTTCTTCCTTGTGCTCCGGCTCATCCGTAAAACGCCTATCCTTAATGACAAATCCTTCTCCTTTGGTTTCTTCTGCCATAAATCCCTCCTCAAAATATAGGCTATTAGACTGTAGACTGTTAGCCAAACAATAACTAATTAGGCTATTAGGCTGTAGGCTGTTAGGCAGTCAAGAACTACAGCCAAACATCCTAATAGTCTAAAAGCCTACAGTCTAAATGCCTAAATTTAACAGTCTATAGTCTATTTCTTGCTAAACGTAATTTCCCCCTTGGAAATTCCGACGACAATATGATCTCCTTCGGAAAATTTTCCGGATAAAATATCCAGCGACAACGGATCGAGAATCAGCTTCTGCAAAGAACGTTTGAGCGGCCTTGCCCCGTAAACCGGGCTGTAACCCTGTTCGGCTATATATTTTTTGGCCGCGTCTGTCAATTCGATGCTGAGCTTGCGTTCCTGGAGACGCCTGTCGATCAGATTCAGCTGAATATCGACGATTTTATAAATGTGTTCCAGTTTCAGCGCATGGAACATAATGATATCGTCGATGCGGTTTAAGAATTCAGGTTTGAAGGTCGCACGCAGCACTTCCATAGCACGGTTTTGCTTTTCCGAATCGTCAAGAGAGGGGTCCTGAATCCACTGGCTGCCCACGTTCGATGTCATGATCACGACGGTGTTCTTGAAATCCACCGTACGGCCGTGCCCATCCGTTAGCCTGCCGTCATCCAGAATCTGCAGCAGAATGTTGAAAACATCCGGATGTGCTTTCTCAATTTCATCAAAAAGCAGAACCGAATAGGGTTTTCGCCTGACGGATTCGGTCAGGTAACCGCCCTCATCATATCCGACATATCCCGGAGGAGCCCCGATCAGACGGGCCACCGCGTGTTTTTCCATATACTCGGACATATCGATGCGGATCATCGCCTGCTCATTGTCGAACATGAACTCCGCCAGAGCCCGGGCCAGTTCGGTTTTTCCCACACCGGTGGGCCCCAGGAAAATGAACGATCCAATCGGGCGGTTCGGATCCTGCAGACCCGAGCGTGCCCTTCTGAGGGCCGAAGACACAGCCCCAATGCCGTCATCCTGTCCGATCACGCGCATCTTCAGGCGTTCATCCATATGGATCAGTTTCTGCACATCGCTTTCCATCATGCGGGAAAGCGGGATGCCGGTCCAGTTGGAAACCACTTCCGCCACATCTTCGGCATCTACCTCCTCTTTCAGCATCTGATTGTTTTTCTGTACTTCCTCAAGTTTTTTCTGAAGTTCCTGAAGTTCACGGTCGAGTTCCACCAGTTTGCCATAGCGGATTTCCGCCGCGCGCGCCAGATTGCCTTCACGCTGTGCGTTCGCTTCCTCAATTTTCAGTGCTTCCACCTGGCTCTTGATCTGCTGAATCTTTTTAATGACGTCCTTTTCCGCGGACCAGTGCATCTTCATCTGGTCCATGCTGGATTTGAGTTCGGCCAGTTCCTTTTCGATCTTTTCGCGCCTCTCTTTTGCGGCCTTGTCCGTATCTTTTTTCAGGGACTGCTTTTCAATTTCCAGCTGAATGATTTTCCGGTCGATCGCATCAATTTCCGACGGCATGGAATCCAGTTCGATCCTCAAACGCGACGCGGCTTCATCAATCAGATCCACCGCCTTGTCCGGCAAAAACCGGTCGGAGATATACCGGTGCGACAAGGTAGCCGCGGCCACAATGGCGGAATCCTTGACACGGACGCCGTGATGCACTTCATAGCGCTCCTTCAAACCACGTAAAATGGCAATGGTATCCTCAACGGTCGGTTCCTTGACCAGAATCGGCTGAAAACGCCTCTCCAGCGCAGCATCCTTCTCAATGTATTTGCGGTATTCATTGAGCGTCGTCGCTCCCACACAGCGCAGCTCACCTCTGGCCAGGGCGGGTTTGAGCATATTGGAAGCGTCCATGGAACCTTCTGATGCGCCGGCGCCGACCATCGTATGAATTTCGTCGATGAAAAGAATGATCTCTCCTTCCGCGCTGATGACTTCCTTCAGGACCGCTTTCAGCCTTTCTTCGAATTCCCCACGGTATTTCGCCCCTGCAATCAAAGCGCCGATGTCCAGACCGATGACGCGTTTGTTTTTCAGGCTTTCCGGAACATCCCCGTTGACAATACGCTGGGCAAGACCTTCCACGATGGCCGTCTTGCCAACGCCCGGCTCGCCGATGAGCACGGGATTGTTCTTCGTGCGCCGTGAAAGAACCTGCATGACACGGCGTATTTCTTCATCCCGGCCGATGACCGGATCAAAGGAACCTTTGCGGGCCAGTTCATTGAAGTCCCGGGCATAGCGCTCGAGGGCCTGATACTTGCCTTCCGGGTTCGGATCGGTGACCCGCTGGTTGCCGCGGATATCGACAAGAACCTTGAAAATACTGTCCCGGGTAATTCCCGCCTGACTCAGGATTTTTCCCGCCTGTCCCTCTTTTTCTTCAGCCATGACAACCAGCAGATGCTCCGCACTGACATATTCGTCCCTGAGCTGAGCCGCCTCGGTCATTGCCTTATCAAACAGTTTATTGAGCCTGCCGCCCAGATAAACCTGGCCTGCTGAAGAACCCTGAACGCTCGGCTGTTTTTTCAGATATTGGTTCAGGTCCTGCTCTATTTTCTGCGGCGACGCGTTTAACTTGTTCACAATCGCAGAAACGATGCTGTCTTGCTGCTTAAGGAAACAGACCAGCAGATGCTCCGGTTCGATCGCCTGGTGTCCCAGGGACCCCGCCAGCGACTGCGCGTCCTGAAGAGCTTCCTGTACTTTCAATGTGAATTTATCAAATCTCATATTTCCCTCTCTTTATTCTACCGGTTTTTCAATGGTCACAAAAAGCCTGCCATTCTTGAAGACAGTGACGTCTCCCGTGGATTGCGAAACAACAATGGTAACGGCTTTCGTCAAATTGGTGATGCCTGCCGCGGCAATGTGACGGCTGCCCAGCCCCGACGGGAAATCCTTGCTTTCCAGCGCCGCGCTCAAATGGCGGCCCGCCGTGATGATGACCCCATTGGACCTGATCACAAAGGCGCCATCGATGGAAGAATATTCCTTGATGGTTTCTTCCAGGTCCGGATTCAGGATATTTCTATCATCTTCCGGATATCCCTGGAACGGATTCATGATCATCTGCCTGGATAATTGCATCACCTTTTCATCGTCGCCGAGGACAAAGATCGTGCCGACTTTCCGGCTCTCCCGTCCCTGGGCGGCCAGTTCACAGGCAATGTTCAAGACGGCATTGAAAACTTCAGGCTCAACGGCCTCTACAATATCGCTGATGAAATCATAGGTCAGGATTTCGAACTCTTTTCCAACGTCTATAAAAAAGATGCTGTCGGCATAACCGAATTTCGGCACGCCGGAAAGACAAATGATTTTGTCATTCTTTTTGAGAAGACCGGACACGATGCCTTTGGCTATCGCGATTTTTATTTTTCCCATGCGCGTTAAATTCACATTGGGAACATCCAGTTTTCTCACGTATTTTGCCAGCATTTCCGGCAGGTTTTCATTCTCCTGTGTGACCAGAATAAAATGGATGGATTTTTTTACGTCTTCCGGCAGTTCCGCGAACTCTTTTTTCACATCCGCGCAAAGCAGAACAATGCCGGCTTTCACATCCCTGGCCATTTTGACGGCCGATTCGATCATCACCCTGTTAACTGATTTCATTTCAATTCCTTAGATTGCTTTTCCATAGAATAAACATTGATGGTTTTCCTGTCAAGACACCTGGCATTTGAATAATTTTCTTGACCGGGAAAACACTCTTCGATACATAAATACGATGTTAAATTCATTGAGGAGGCCCAAGCGTTGAAGTTACCGATCGTTACAGGCACTCTTGACATTTATATTACCGAGATCAACCGCTTTCCGCTCCTGTCTCCCGAAGAAGAATTCAAACTCGCCGTGCAGCTCAAGAAATACAATGACATGGAGGCCGCGGAAAAGTTGATCGTCTCCAATTTGCGTTTTGTGGTCAAGATTGCCCATGAATACCGGAATTACGGTTTCAAACTGGCTGATCTGATCCAGGAAGGCAACATCGGTCTGATTCATGCGGTGAAAAAATTCGACCCCTACAAAGGCTACCGCCTCATTTCCTATGCGGTGTGGTGGATTCGTGCCTATATTCAGAATTATCTGATCAAGTCCTGGAGCATTGTGAAAATCGGAACAACCCAGGCCCAAAGAAAGCTTTTTTTCAAATTAAGCCAGGCAAAAAAGGAACTGGAGACCCTTTCAAAAAAGAACCCTGAATTCAGCGAAATCGCGGATTCTCTGGGTGTGAAGGGCTCCGAGGTCGCCGAAATGGATTTGCGCATGGGTTCGCGCGATCTGTCGCTCAACGAATTCATCAATGATGACGGAGAAACATCGCATCTTGATTTTCTCACGCATGACGGTGACAACCAGGAAGTATCCCTGATTAAGCATGAGGAAAGAAGCCTGGTCAAGCGAGACATCGCCGGGGCACTGGCCAATCTCAACGAAAGGGAAAGCTTTATCATCCAGCACCGGATCATGGCGGATGACCCGCTCACCCTTCAGGAAATCGGCGATAAGTACAATATCACCCGGGAACGAGCCCGCCAGATCGAAAAGCAGGCCCTGAAAAAAGTCCAGCTGGCCCTTCCCTATCTCAAGCCGGACAACTAAACGCTATCCTGATGCTTCCCCCTTTGTCCAGGGGGAATAGATCAAAAACCACAGAATCTTGACGTATTCCCTGCGCACTTTTTTCCAGTCGGACGCCTGTAATTCCCATGCTTTTAAGGGCGCTTTTTCAAAAGGTGTCGGCGAAAAATAATATTCGGATGGAAGATCAAATTCTTTATTGACCATGATCTGAATGCGGCGCATATGATAGGGGGAGCTGACAAATATGGCTGACTTCAGTCCTTGCCTTTTCATGGTCTTTTTTGCTTCGATAAGTTCAATATGAGTGTCTTCGTAATATTCCGGCATGACCGGTTTGCTTTTTGAGTTGATTTCTTTTTTGTCCGGATTGTCCGGAACGGGTTTTAATGTCCTCTGATCCAGGCGCAATGTTTTATGATAAGCCGGAATGATAAGATAATCCGCCATCCCCTTTTCAATCAAATCCAGCGCATGCCTTTCACGATCGCTAAAGACGGGCCCCAGTAATATCACGACGGCATCCGCTTTTGTGTAGTTTGTCGAATAAGCTAGAAATCCGGGAGCAAAAAACATTCCGGCCGCAGCAACAGCCGCGGTAAGCAAAATAAAAAGCACCGTTCGCTTTAAAGTCTGCACGAAAATATCCTTGACAATACAGGTAATTATTTATATCAAAGCGCGAATAACATTAAAATGATTCTATGTTTTAATGTTTCTTTTAATGAGATTATATTCACATTATGCGTGACGCCGCAACAGAAAATTTGAATATGGCACATTCGGAAAATCATCTGGAGAATTCTTTATATGCCAGTATCATGGAGACCATTGATCTGGGCATCGTCATTCTGGATGTGAAAACAAGAGAGCTTATTTTCAAAAATAAATTCGCTGTGGAAATTTTTCAGCAAACACAGAATTTGCTCGACTATCGAAATCTTCTGTCTTTGCTCTTGACAGACTACGGCAGCAAACCCGAAAAAGAAATTTTCGGAAAAAATTATACACTGCGCTTTAAAAACCGCCTGCTGGGCTATACGCCCTACATGATTGCAGACAACTTCATCTGGATCATCATCCGCGACATCACGGAAAGAAGCCGCCTGGAGTCCATCGCTGAAGCGGTCAATTCAATGGACAACATCAGCTTTGTGTTTTCCGGCATACGGCATGAACTGGGCAATCCGATCAATTCCATCAAAATGACCTTAAGCGTCCTGAAAAGAAACCTCAGCGAATACTCTCCCGAAACGGTTGAAAAGTATGTTGACCGCGCCATGACAGAAATATCCCGTGTCGAGTTTCTCTTGAGGGCGTTGAAGAGTTTCAGCATCTTTGAAAAACCTGAAATCCAGGACGTACAAATCGATGATTTCCTGACCCGCTTTATCGCGCTGGTACGGAATGATCTTCATCAATCCGGCATTGAAATCAGCAAAATCGTCGGTTTGAATGTGACAAACATCAGTGCGGATCCTCGTCTCCTCCACCAGGTTCTGCTGAATTTGATCACCAACGCATCGGATGCACTTGAAGATCAAAAAAACAAGAAAATTACGATCCGGGTAATCAAATAGGAAGACCTGGTTGCAATGATTGTCGAAGACAACGGCTGTGGAATGTCCAAAGAGGCGCAGGCCAATCTTTTCAAACCCTTCTACACAACAAAAACCCGCGGGACGGGTCTCGGTTTGATGATTACATTGAAAATGGTAACGCTTATGAAGGGAAACATGGAAATTAACAGCATCAAAGATAAAGGGACGAGTGTGACGATCTTAATTCCCGAAGGTACGCGTAACGCATGATGAAAGTGAAAAGAAGAATCCTGATCATCGACGACAATGATATTTTCTGTGAATCCGTGCATGATCTGCTGACCGATGAAAAAACAGATGTGCTGATGGCCAATACAGGCAAAGACGGCCTGAAGCTCTGTAAAGAAACAAAAATTGATGTGGTCATTCTCGATCAGAAGCTTCCCGATACGGAAGGCATAGCGCTTTGCCCCGCCATTTTAAAACAAAATGAGCAGACGAAAATCATCTTCGTGACAGCCTACCCGAGCTTTAACAATGCCATCGAAGCCATCAAGGTCGGCGCCCACGACTATCTTTCCAAGCCCTTTGAAATGGCTGAACTGGAGTTGACCGTCAAACAGGCTTTCCGCACGCAGGAACTCGAGAAAACAGAGCAAATCCAGGACTACCAGAACACGAAAGACACCGTTGAACATGAACTGATCGCCGGTCACGGAATATTTGATGAAATCAACCGGACCATTGATCTTGCGGCTGGCACCGACGCACCTGTTCTCATCACCGGAGAAACCGGAACGGGCAAAAATGTTGTGGCAAGAGCCATTCACTATAAAAGCGATCTGCCGACAAAACTATTTCTCACAGCCAATTGCGCCGCCTTTCCCGAAAATCTAATCGAGGCAGAATTGTTCGGGTCCGAAAAAGGCGCCTTTACAGGGGCAAGTTCCACACGCAAGGGTATTTTTGAGCTTGCGGAGGGAGGAACCCTGATGCTGGATGAAATCGGCTCCATGCCGATCCATCTTCAATCCAAGCTGCTGGGAGTTCTGGAAGAGAAAAAAATCAGGCGCATCGGCAGCGAAACCGTCAAACCGATCAGCGTGCGTATTATCGCCGCCGCCAACAATGATCTGGAAGAGGCCATCAAGGAAAAAACATTTCGAAATGACCTCTACTACCGTCTCAGCGTCATTCGAATCCATATTCCGCCGCTTCGCGAAAGAAAAAATGATATCCCCAAACTTTGTGAATATTTCATCGGAAAAATGTCCCGGGATGCAAGCATCCGACTAAGCGACCCGGAACTGGGCAAACTGATGGAATATGAATGGCCGGGCAACGTGCGTGAATTGAAAAATGTCATTGAACGATCCCTGATCATCCAGCGGGGACAGACGCTGCGACCATCACTGCTTTTGAAAAACAATATAACCCCTTATTCTCATTCCGCTCCGGCCGCTTTGGATGATGAAGAAATACTGCCGCTTGAAATGACTGAAAAGAACTGCATCAGCCGCGCGCTGAAAAAATTCAATGGAAATTACTCCCAATCCGCAAAAGCGCTGGGCATTTCCCTTTCTACGCTGAAAAGAAAAGTTAAATCCTATAACCTGTAGATTCACTGTAGAAACAGATTCCGGGGTCAAAATGAATCATTCAGCCTGATGTGCCCCTTTTGTTTTCATCCCTTTTAATCACCGTAACTATTTATTATTCATGAACATTATATTTTATTCTGTTTCGGCACACGTCTTGCTAAATACCGAAAGAGATCATTTTTTAAGTTGACGGCAAGGAACTGCTTGATGTCTAAAACCAGCACGTATATCAAAAAATCGCTGAAGGAAGAAATATCCGAGGCGCCTCAGGTTGAGGAACTGTTAAAAAATCTTGAATTTCACAAGTCAATCCAGCGTATTACCAGCCGTATTAACTCTGCTGAAAATATTCGGGAAATCATTGTTGATATCAAGGAAGATATCCGAAAACTGTTTAATATTTACGTCCTCACAATTTATGTGGTCGACAAGGCAAAAAAAGAAATTTTCACACTGCAGAACGGCGGCACAAAAACAAAAGAAATCCGCCTCCCCATTGATAACACAACATTTGCCGGTTATGTTGCGAGAAAGAAAAAAATGCTCCATGTTTCAGACGCTTACAATGTCAGGGAAATCAGGAGAATTAATGACGCACTGCGTTTTGACGATTCACTGGATGAAAAAACCGGAATCCTGACCGGTCAGATTATCGCCAGCCCCATCCTGTATGACGGCAACATCCTAGGCGTCATGGAAATCATGAACAAAAAAAACGGCGAAACCATTGATGATTACTCGCACATCTTTCTAGATGAAATCGAAAGCTGTCTGGCCAAAGCATTTTTTATGATGCTGGACTTTGAGCAAGCCGGTCACAAACGCGGAGAGAGATATGAAAAGCTGATTCATGATGGAATCGTCACTCCAGAGCAAATGAATTATGCAATAAAGGCATCTTTTGCCACAAAAGAAGATGTGGCAACGATTTTAATGGAACGCTACAATATTTCAAAAGAATATATCGGGGCGGCACTGTCTGACCACTTCTCCTGTCCCTTCCGGGCTTACAGCGATGACCTGCCTGTCATCAATGATCTCCTTTACAGCCTTGACAAGTCCGCACTCATCGATATGCTCTGGTTTCCTCTGAACGTAGTGAAAGGAAAAATCCATGTCCTCGTGGAAGACCCGTCAAACCTTGCCAAAAGGCGGGAAATCGAAAAAATGCTGGAAACGGACTCCGTCGTTTACGAGGTTGCCCTGTCCAGTGATATCCTGAGGCTGATTCATCTTCACTATTTAGAAAAAGACGAAGAACTGTCGGCAGAACCGGCCGTTCAGCGACTTTTTGCAGAGCATCCACGCGATCCTGATCCAGGCATTTTGACCCGTCCTGAAACCATCGCGAAGCCGGAGCCCCCTATTGAACCGGAAAGCATCGTCGTTCCCGAATCCGAAAACGGTCCACGAAATGGCGACTCTTTTCTATCCGGCATCACGCATACCGAGGCTTTGACGCCTGAAACAGCTCCTGCAACTGCTTTTCAAAACCGGTATCAGTCAGACGTGAGGCCATCCGATGGGCCACTGCAAGCCGCAGCCATATTCCTTCGGGATCTATTTCCAAAGGATATGGATCATGACATCCCTGAGGAACCTGCAACCGTCACAATCACCACAACCGCAGAAAGCGCTATAGCCGTTGCGACCGTTCCTCAATCACGCATTCTTCCGTTGTTCACCGACATTATTTATGACGCATACAACCGCCGGGGCTCTGACATTCATTTTGAACCGGACGCTGCCGGCAAAACCATTTATTTACGCGTCCGCATTGACGGACAGTGTTTGAAGAACAAGACGATCACCGCTGAAGAATATGCAAAGTTCACTGATCAGGTGAAACAATTGGCTAATCTCAGCCAAACCCGGCAGCCCGCCATCCAGCAGGGAAATCTGACATTAACACGACCATCGGGAAACGCCATCCACATGCGGGCGACCTTTATTCCGACACACACCGGACCCGAAGACCTGGTGATTCACATTTCGGCGAAAGCGAAAAAAATCCCCCTGGAACTGCTTGGGCTGTCGGAAAATCATTACAAAGAACTGGTGAATATTCTGCGGCAGCCCAGGGGCATGTTTTTCATTGTTGGACCACCGGGAGCAGGCATGAACACAACTCTTCATGCCTGCCTTGACAACATCAATACGCCGGAGAAAAAAATCTGGACGGCGGAAGAGTCTATCGAGATTACACAAGACGGTTTGAGGCAGGTTCCCGTTGATCCTCGAAAAGGCCTTGATTATCCTGCCGTGCTGCGTTCATTTTTGAATGCCGATCCGGACATCATTGCAGCAAGCCGGATTTGTGATCCGGAAACGGCCGGAATATGCATGGAAGCCTCCCTGAAAAGACATCTTGTGATCAGCACGCTATGGGCTGATCACATCATCGATGCCATGGAAAAGTTTCTGGATATGGGCATCAGCCGTTTAATTTTTGCCGATGCGATGTTGTCCATCATGGAACAGAGGCTAATGAAAACACTCTGCCCGAAATGCAAGGAAAAATACCACCCCGGCCAGGAAGAATATGAAGAAATTGCTCAATTGTACGGGAAAGAGAATTTTGAAAAACTCAATATCCCCTATTCGAACCATTTTTATCTTTTCCGTCCCAGAGGGTGTGACGTGTGTGGTCAAACCGGATACGCCGGCCGAATGTGCGTCTCAGAGATTTTTATTTTCACCCGGGAAATCAAACGTATGATCCGGCGCAAAGAAAGCATCGAATCCATTTATCAGGCAGCCGCCGCCAACGGCATGACCACTCTTTTACAAGAAGGTATTTCCAAAGTTCTCTCTGGATTCAGCGATCTAAGGCAGGTAAAACTGACCTGCGTGAGAAAAGGCGTTTAGAACAACGATAAGGTCAGGTTAATCTTTCTTTGAGATGATGGAGTGTGTTGAGCGCGTCAAGCGGCGTCATGGAAGAAGTATCCATTTGCCGAAGCTCTTCAAGAACCGCATCCTCGCTTTGCGCAAAAAGACTCAACTGTGGATTTCCACACTTCGCAGTGTTTTTCCCCCGTGCGATTCGCGGCATGCCGATCTCATCGAACTCTCCCTTTTCCAGATTGCGCAGGATTTCTTTGGCGCGTAAAATCACCTCGGATGGAACCCCGGCGATCCGGGCCACTTCGATGCCATAGCTTCGGCTTGTCCCGCCTTGCATGATCTTACGCAAAAAAATGATTTTTTCGCCCCATTCCTTCACGGCGATGTTGTAATTTTTCACGCCTTCTTTTGAGGCCGCCAGATCTGTCAACTGGTGATAGTGTGTTGCAAAAAGGGTCCGCATGCCGACACCGCCAAAATCATGAATGTATTCGGCCACCGCCCAGGCAATGCTCAATCCGTCAAACGTCGAAGTTCCCCGGCCCACTTCATCCAGGATCACGAGGCTCCGGGACGTCGCATCCGTCAGAATCCGGGCTGTTTCCATCATTTCCACCATAAATGTGCTCTGCCCTTTCATCAGGTTGTCCGATGCACCGATGCGGGTGAAAATTTTATCGACGATGCCGATCCGCGCATGTGAAGCCGGAACAAAGCTGCCCATCTGCGCCAAAAGCACAATTAAAGCCACCTGGCGGATATAAGTGGATTTGCCCGCCATATTGGGACCGGTGATCACCAGCAGGCGGTTGCTCTGCAGGTCCATCAGCGTGTCATTGGGCACAAACCCCTCTTTTTTCAAGGCCGCCTCAACCACCGGGTGACGTCCGTCTTGAATATCGATCAGGTCTTCTTCGTCAATTTCGGGGCAGACAAAGGAATGCTTTTCGGCCACTTCAGCAAGCGAGCAAAACGCGTCAAGCTCGGCCACGCGATAAGCGTTATACTGAATCTCCGGAATATAAGGCATTACGTCGTCACGCAGCTGATTGAAGATTTCATATTCGCGTTCATGTATTTTCTCTTCAGCATTCAGAACCGTCTGTTCAAATTCTTTCAGCTCCTGATTGATATAGCGCTCGGCATTGACCAGTGTCTGCTTGCGCACATACGATTCCGGCACTGAACCGGCATTGGCCTTGGTGACTTCAATATAATAGCCGAAAACATTGTTAAACCCGATCTTGAGGGTATTGATGCCCGTAGCCTGTCTTTCTTTTGCTTCAAGCGACGCAATCCATTTTTTCCCGTCGCGGCTGATCAAACGCAGTTGGTCAAGCCCTTCATCAAAACCTTGAGCGATAAATCCTCCCTCCTGGATGCGCAACGGAGGATCAGGAACAATGGCCCGGGAAAGTAGATCCACCAAAGCGGACATATCCCTGATCTCCCTGCGAATCGACAACAGGGCGGGGGCGGTGAAATCTACAAGCATGGATTGCAGCTCGGGCAAAACGGCAAGCGACAATTTCAGTGCAATCAGATCCCGCGGCGTCGCGACCCTGAGCGCGACACGTCCGGCCAGTCTTTCCAGATCATAAACCTGTGAAAGAGCTTTTCGCAAATCCGACCGCACAATGTGGTTATCCCTGATTTCCGCCACGGCTGCGAGCCGGGCACGGATTTTTTCGGGATCTACCAGCGGGTAACCCATCCACCATCGCAGGCGCCTCGTGCCCATCGGAGTGAGAGTTTCATTGATCATGGAAAAAAGAGAACCGGCACGGGTATTGTCCTGGATGGTTGAAAATATTTCCAGATTCCGGCGGGCGGCATCGTCCAGGACCAGATAATTTTCCGGCGCGTACCAACGGATTTCAGAAATGTGCGCGGCACGAACCATTTGCGTGGAATTAACGTAGTGCAAGATGACGGCGGCGGCAAATTTGGCCGCCGGCCTGCTTTTAATCCCGGATTGATCCAAAACCTGCAAGGAGAGTTCCCTCTCCAGAATTTCATCAGACCATCCCGGTGCAAAAGAGGTTCCATCAATAGCATTTACGCGGCCGGCAGGCATTTGCGCCTCCAGCATTTTGATCAAAACCGGGTCAGAAAATGTACGGCTGACCAGCAATTCCTTGAAATCCAGACCTCCGACAGCAGCCAGCAGCCGTTCGCGACCGGCAAACTCGCCGATTTGAAATTCCCCCGTGGACAGATCGAGAAAAGCCAGTCCCAGCGTTTGCTGTACCAGCGCAACGCAGGCCAGGTAATTGTTTTCGCCGGATTTGAGGTTCTCCTCATCCAGAATCAGACCGGGTGTAATGACCCGGATGACCTCTCGTTTGACGATCCCCCTGGCATTTTTGGGGTCTTCGACCTGTTCGCAGACAGCGACCTTGAATCCTTTCTCCACGAGTTTTGTTATGTATGCAGAAGCGGCATGGTACGGAAAGCCGCAAAGCGGGACCGCGTCTTCTTTAGACTTGTTGCGGGAGGTGAGCGTGATCTCCAGAACAGGAGCCGCCGTCAGGGCATCTTCAAAAAACATCTCGTAGAAATCACCCATCCGGTACAACAAGATACAATCCGGATATTTTTTCTTGATTTCGATGTACTGCTTCATCGCTGGGGTTAGATTGAACGTTGCGTCTAGCGCCATTTCCCGTCATCCCCCTGCTTCATATCGATGAAGTCCGGTTTTTGGCGATTGACGGTATCCGGCGCTGATTTATTGATAAAGCGGTTGGCGATCCAACTGACGATACTGATAATCAGGGCTCCCAGAAAGGCCCAGGAAAAACTGTCAATCTCCAGCCCCGGAACAAAATAAGCTACCAGAAGCAGCATAAATGCATTGAGGACAAATGTAAAAACACCCAGCGTCAAAATGGTCAGCGGCAATGTCAGGATCAGCAGAACCGGACGCAAAAAAGCGTTGATGATTCCCAGAATTGCAGCTGCAATAATGGCCGTGGTCAGAGAATCCACGTGAATCCCCTTGCGAAGGATGGTGGCCGCCACTAAAATGGCCACGGTGATCACCAGCCACCTGGTCAGAAGAAACAACATGAATTGTCCTTTTTCCGCAAATTGCACCATCTTTAATAGGGGCTTTCGTCCTCGACGGTCTTTTCCGATTTCAAGAAGACCCAGGTAATACTGAAACCGCCCATCCAGGACATCTTTCTCTTCACGAGAGGGCTTTCCTCAAACGCCGTTCCCTGCAGAAAATCAACACTGGCAAAAGCATGAAATTTTAGTTGCTTGTAATCCTTCCCGATACCGATGGTGAACGCCGATCCACTGTAGCCTGCATCCGGCGTATAAGCCGGTCGCGAAAGCATGGCATATTCCGGCTCGACTTCATAAAAATAATTATGATAGCCGCGGTCGGCAAACATCGGCCCCGTCGATACGCCTGCATAAACGCCCGTTCCGGGAATCACATCGCCTTTTTCGAAATTCAGCCGGGGACTGAAGATAAATCCTTCATAACGCACCGTGCGGAAATCAGTTGAAAAAACCGCCCGGACCGGTAGCACCAGGCTCAAAAGATACCTGTTTTCCTTGGATTCCAGAAGTTTAATGCGCAGCGCCGGCCCGAACTCAAAGGTGGCATCCAGATCCGGCATCCACATTCTTGCGTCATTATTGCCGCTGCGAACAGGCACCGCTCCATACCCGCTTGCGTCAAGGGTGATCCTGTCAGTCTTGAATATCCTGGCCGCAACCCGCTTGTCCTCCAGTCTGAATACCCCTCCGCGATAGATCGCGTAGGGAAATGGAAGAAGATAGGCGCGTGTTTCATCGGATCCCCGGTAATCCGGCATCAGGAGAAATCCGCCGCCAACGCCAAGTTCCCACAACGGCTTTTGAGCGCCGAGAGTCTTTTGCGGTAATGCCAGAAAAACAAGAATCAACATCAAAAGAACGACACGGAGCGCGGCCATGACCATTCTCCTTTCGTTTTGTTGATTAGCTGTCAAACGTTGTAAACTGGTCTTTCTTTGCCGCGCAAACAGGACATTCATCCGGCAATACACCATCCGCCACATAACCGCACACCTTGCAGACATGATAAACGGTTTCGCGTTCTTCCATGAAGTGATTCATCGCCTGTTTGTATAGCTTGGCATGGGTTTCTTCCACATCACGGCTCTGGCTGAAATGCAGAAGCGAAGCTTTATCCCCCGCCTGCTCTGCCATTTTCACAAAACGGTCATAGGCAATTTCCGCCACGGTCTTTTCCGACTCAAAACTCGCAGCCAGGTTTTCCTCCGTCGTTTTGATGTCCTTGAGAACCCTGAGCGCCCGTGCCCCGTGAATCTCCTCCGAAAAGGCAATGACGCGGAACAGTCGGGCAATCTGTTTAAATCCTTCCTCTTCCGCTTTCTGAGCATAAACCTTGAGCCTCAGTGCAGCCTTTGCTTCACCCACATAAGCCTGCTGGAGGGCCTCACGAATCTTTTCGTCCATAAGTCAGCTCCTGTCTCTTTATATTGAAAAACTCACTCCGGAGAAAACTCGCTCTTGTCTGCACCGCAAACCGGACAGGTCCAGTCCTCGGGCAGATCCTTAAACTCCGTACCCTTCGCCACATCGTTCTCCGGATCACCGTTGGCCGGATCGTATACATAACCGCATATTCCACAAACATACTTTTTCATGAGCTTCCTCCTTCCATTGTGAAAATTTCTTCAATCAGCAATTCTTTTTTTCAATTCAGCTGCAACCGTTCGGCCTAACTCCGAACATTTTTCAAGAACATCCTCGCCCGGAACATGCTTAACAGAAACCGTTTCGGCCACGATATCCACTTTCATCTCCTTTAGAATAGCTTCCAGATCCTTGACGGATTCTCCGCTCCAGCCGTATGAACCAAAAACCGCTCCAATCAGATGAGACGGTTTCAATCCCTTTATATATGTCATCACATCCGCCATTTGCGGCAAGATATTGTTGTTGAGCGTCGGTGAACCAACAATCAGAGCGCCTGCCTCCAGCACTTCATAAATCACTTCACTGCGGTGTACTTCGTTCATGGATAAAAGTTTGACACGGATCCCTTCGCGCGCCATCGATTCGGCAATCGCCTTGGCCATCATTTCCGTGGAATGCCACATCGTCGCGTAAACCACAACCGCTTTATTGGCCGGTTTCTGGAGTGCCCACTTTTTGTACAGGTCGAGAATGAAACTTAAGTTCTGCCTCCATACGGGACCATGATCCGGCGCAAATAATTTGAATGACCAGCCCGTGGCGGCAACCTTGTCCAGTGCCTTGAGAACAACCGGCGAATAAGGCAGGACAATATTGGCGTAATAAGTTGCCGCTTCATATTCCAGCATGTCTGATGGCAGTTGATCGGCAAAACGCTCGAAGGTTGCCAGATGCATGCCGAAAGCGTCCTGCGAAAACAGGACACCGTCTTTTTCCAGATAGGAAAACATCGAATCCGGCCAGTGAATCATCCGGGTTTCCAGGAACCTTAAATCCATATTTCCCAGGCTGAGCGTTTCACCGTCCTTGACCGGCTGGATATCATGCTGGGCGTGGAAGATCTCCTTGAGGGTTTTCACTCCTACTGCGGAGGCAAATACTTTTTCAGGTTTAATCCGGTCAATGGCCCTTAAAAGGCAGCCGGTATGATCCTGCTCGGAATGATTGGAAACAATATAATCGATCTTTGACGGATCCACGACGGACGCAATCCTTGACAGCATCTCATCCATAAAAGAAGACTTGACTGTATCGATCAGCGTGATCTTATCGGCCATGACCAGGTAGGCGTTATAGGTGCTGCCGTGCGGCGTTGTGTAGCCGTGAAAGTCCCGAATGGACCAGTCGATGGCGCCCACCCAGTATACATGCTCACTGATTTGAATTGCGGAATAAATATTATTCATGAACCGCCTCCTGAGAATTAAAGTTTACGAAATGGTAATATAAGTTTCAATTACGTATCGTCAACCCTTATTTGATCATATCTGCGCCTGCGTCAAAAGCCTTCAGATTTATTTTATATTTTCCAACTGAAAGGGTTTTTTTGATCTCTTTTTCAAAACTTCGCCGGTCAAAAGGCAGAAGACCTGTTTTGGCGAGCGCACCAATCATGACGATATTGCTCAAAACAGGATTGCCAAGTTTCAGGCCAACGGATGTCGCATCGATCTCCCAGTACCTGGAGGACAACCGTTCAAAAGCGTTCCTGATGGTTTCTCCGGAAGGATAAGAGAGCTCGCCCGTAATCACACCAATGGGATAGACGGGACGTGAATTATATAAGACGCATACCTGCGGGTTGCCGTAAACCGTCAAAACACGAAGGGCCTCAAGGGGCTCCAAACCGACAATCACGTCCGCTCCGCCGCGCGGAATCTGCGGGCTTTTGACTGAATCGGGTGAAACACGCAAATGACTCATCACTGAACCGCCACGCTGAGACATACCAAATGTCTCCCCGATGGTGACGACATATCCCGCATCAACAAGCATATGGGCCAGTGCTCTCGAGGCCATCACATTCCCCTGCCCGCCGACACCGGTTAAAATGACATTTCTTGTTTTCGTTAAATTCTGTTCTTTCATCCCGGTGTGATGACCTCCGTTTTGACAATCGCCTGCTGCGGACAGATTGACGCACATACACCACAGCCGGCGCATATCACTTCATCCACCACGGCTTTCTTTTTATCGCGGTCCCAGGTAAGAGCCGGACAGCGGAAAATCCTTGTGCACAGCCGGTTGCAGCCGCAGGCATCCCCCAAGCACAGGGCCTCGTCCACTTTTATGTCAAACGTTTTCTTCCCCTTCTTCTCGGGACTCAGGGCACAGGCCTGACGCAGGATCAGCACCTTGAGAGATCCTTTGTCGGCAAGAAAAGATGTCAGTATTCGGCCGGTTGCCGCAAGATCAAATGGGTCACTGATGGCCACTTTTGCCCCGATCGCCTTGCAGATCGCGGCAATGTCAACCGCTGGAACCACGTCTTTGAGTGCACTTACCGACAGACCCGGATGCGGCTGAAACCCCGTCATGGCTGTCCCCGCATTGTCCAAAACAATAAAGGTGATGTCCGCCCGGTTGTGCTGAGCGTTGATGAGCGCCGGAATCACCGCATGATAAAATGTGGAATCGCCGCAGACAGTCAGGATCGGCTGATCCAGACCGAATTGGCCCAATTTGGCAAAACCGCCGGCCAGTCCCGTTCCGGAACCCATGGAATGAAGCGTCGGCATGGTATGATAACCGGTAGCGGGTGATAGCGCAGCCATCGAATAACAGCCGATATCGCCACAGACAAATCCCTTCCGTCCGTCAAGGGCTATAGCGTTGTGGATATTCCAGAACGACGCACGGTGCGGGCAGCCGGCGCAGAATGTCTGTTCCCGAACTGGAATCAGGGCCGCAGTTTTCTGAACGTCTGTCTGATAATCTGCCGGCAGGGATTTGCGTTTTACTTTCAGAATTCTGCCCACTGCATCAGCCACAATATCCGGATTAAGTTCCCCGACAGAGGGCAGTGTGCCGTCGTATTTGCCGAAGAATGTTTTTATGCCGATCCGGTCCACAATGCCGGTGACCATAACCTTCACATTCTCCTCCAAAAACGGCATGACTTCTTCGACAATCAGAATCTTTTTCGTTTTTCGAAGGGTTTTTTCAAGAAGCTTTGAAGGCAAAGGCCAGGTTGTGGCCAGTTTCAAAATCCCCACTTTCTTTTCCAGTCCGAGCATCTCAACGGCTTCGCAGGAATACAGGAAACAGGCGCTGCTGGTGATGATCAGGAGTTGGGGTTTTGCCGGGCCGGTATACCGGTTAAAAGGACTCTCATCAAACATCCTCTGCACATCTTTGAGCCTTTGCTGACGAAGCAGGTGTTTGGCCACAACCGGCGTGCTGATCATCGGCCCGGTCTGTGAATCCATCACCGGCCCGTCATATTGAAAAGAGGCTTTTCTTCGTTTTGTCGGAAGTTTCCCGCAGGTCACATTGCCGCTGGCGTGCGACATTCGTGTAACGGATCGAAGCATGACGACATTACCGATGGCTTCAGAAAGTTCAAAAGCCCATTTCGTAATGTCTTTGGCTTCCTGAAAATCCGCCGGCTCCAGAAGCGGCATTTCGAGCATGCTCGCAAAATAACGTGATTCCCCCTCGTTAACACTTGAAAGTGCACCCGGATCTTCACAGGACACCAGCACGATCCCTCCCCGTGTCCCCGACGCGGTCAGGTGCAGAAGGAAGTCTGAAGCCACGTTGACGCCGTTTTGTTTCATGACGGCCATCGAACGCAAGCCGGCAAATGAAGCGGCGGCCGCAACTTCGAGCGCCACTTTTTCATTGACCGACCACTCCACATAAAGATTCCGTTCCCGTGCGACACCGGCCAGTGACTCGATCACCTCCGAGGACGGCGTACCCGGATATCCCGTGGCAACCTCTATACCGGCCTCCAGCGCACCTCTTGCGATCGCCTCGTTACCCAGAAACAAAACAGTGGATTTGTCCGATGACAACAGTTTGCTCATGATTTCCCTTTTCGTTTCTTATCAACGCTCAAATACCTCCGCACGATCGGATCATCGCTTTTCAGATACAGAAGATTTTTCGCTGAACGACTTTTTTCAACAATATTTTTTAATGCTTTTTTCTTTTTTTCCGCTGCTGCCCTTTTCAGTTCCCGCAGGGCTTGTGCAGAAGCTTCACGGAGTTGAAGCACCTGTTTTGCAACGGCCAGTTCGATAAGCTCTTTGCCGCGATCAGATCGCACCATGATCTGGTTCCACCCCCTCATTTCTTCACAGTCCGTTCCAAAGCGTGCCGCTCCGACAGAAAGATCGGCAAACTCCGCCGTACTGTCCATGCAATAGCGGCACGCTGTCCGTACGCAATGATCCACTTCAGCCATAGGAACAGACAGCAAACCACCTGCAGTGAAAAGCTCAAGGATATTCTTTCCCGCCGGAATGTCCATTCCGGTCAAATCCGCCTCGGTTATTCCATATCGTGCGAGAAGATTGTGAAATTTTTCCATGGAAAGCGTCCAGCCGCAAAAGAGGCCGATGACCAGACCGGGAAAGTCGGATCCACTATTACCGGGAATTTCTGCCGTCTTCATTTTTGCCAAAGCCATAGCTTGACAGGGCGTCGCCACAACCCCAGTTCTTTTTTTACGATCATCAGGTATCCGATTAAAAGCGGCAAGCGTAGGAGATACCGTAAACCAGCTTTTTGAGTGCCTGCGCAATTGGATTTGATCCGTAACCAGCAGGCCGCATTGTTCAAAATCTTCGCTTCGTGAAGAGACGATGGCAGAATCGATCACACCTTCCCCCATGGCCAGCTCCAGAAGCGCCGTAACCGTACCACCATGCTGGACATCTGCGCGCAGTCGGGGGTTTAAAGCCCGCGAGAAGTAATATCCCTTTACCGCACCGATTTCCGGTGTCAAGTCATTGACATCAAAAAGGCTTTTTCTAATATGGTTATGATCAGCGGGTGTTCTGGGGCAAAAAGCATAACACTTGCCATCAGGCAGATCACAATCAAAGAGCTGTACCGTCCGGTCGGCATAAATGACCTGATAAGGACAAAGTCCTACACAGGCCCCGCAGCCGGTGCAAAGGCTCTGTTCCAATACACTTTTTTTCAGTCGAGACTGACTGCCTGGTTTTTTGATCATGAAACATCCAAAATTCGTGATGGGTGTTTATATCGTATCCCGGAACGGGAGGCAAGACAATGATGAACAAAAGGACCGTTTTTTAACCAGTCTTTTGTTCTGATCCCGATTACGTCATGTTTCAAAAACTTTTTCGGGAAAATATATTTCATTTTGCATGGCTTTTTCGGCTACAAAACAGGGAAAGTATCAACAGAAAAGGGTCCGCCTGTGGTAGATTACTGAAGGTGATAGCCTTTCTCGCGAAACAATCTCAGGCAGGCATCGGCAACACTATTATCATACATTATTCCCTTGTTTTTCTCAATCTCATCAAGGGCGGCATCAAGACCTAAACCCGGACGATATGGACGATGAGAAGCCATGGCTTCAACAACATCAGCCACGGCCATAATGCGGGCTTCTATAATAATTTCCTCCCCTTTCAGTTTTCTTGGATAACCGGATCCGTTCATCCGTTCATGGTGTTGATAAACAATTTGTGCCAGGGGCCAGGGAGATTCCACATTTTTCAACATCTCATATCCGCTTTGAGAGTGTTCTTTGATCAGAGAAAATTCGATATTTGTCAGCTTGGTGGGCTTGGCCAGTATTTCCGAGGGAATCGCCAGTTTCCCGATGTCATGGATCGAACCTGCCATCCGGATTCCCTCTATTTTATCCTTATTTAATCCCATTTCCGTGGCGATAGACCTGGCAAGGTCTGCAACTCTCTTCTGATGACCGGCTGTGTACGGATCCCTGACCTCAATCGCCGATACCATCACCTGGATGGTCACACCCATAGACTTTCTAAGGATGCTGAGGGTTTGTTGAAGTTTCTCTTCCGACTGTTTACGCTCGGTAATGTCCCGCCCGATCCCCCGAAACCCTGTGGGTTTGCCCTGCCTGTCCCTGATCAAAGAGGCGACCAGCTCAAAAAATCCCTCCTCCCCGTTCTTTTTCTTCAGATGCCAGATAAATGGCTTGCCTGTTTTGCCTGTCTTAAAAATTTCTCCAAAATATTGCATGATCCTTTCAATGCCATCGGGTACACTGATTTGTGTAAAAGGCATCCCCAGCAGTTCCTCTTTACCGTATCCGCTCTTTTTACAGGATGAAGTATTAACGAACGCGATATTTCCCCTGATGTCCACTTCAAAGTAAACATCTTCCATATCTTCAAGAATGATCCTGTATTTCTCCTCGCTTTCCAGCAATTTCTCTTCTGTTACATTGTGATCGGTAACGTCGTGGGTATTGGCGATGATAAGCTGCCTGCCATCGACCTCGATCAATCGGGAAGAGAAAAGCATTTGCCTGAGTTCGCCACTTTTGGTTCTGAATGATAATTCTACCTTGTCAACGTTGGCACCGGATTTTAACTGTTTGACAATCCTTTCCCTGTCTTCCATACTGCCCCAAATATTCAATTCCTTCGTTGATGAACCGATGACTTCTTTTTTTGAATATCCAGTTAATTGCAGGAATGAGTCATTCACATCCAGCAGCGAACCGTTGGACGCGTCGGTAACCGTAATAACGTCGGGACTGCATTGGAATATGGCGTCAAATTTCTTATCCGTCTGCAGTTCCGTCTCCCCGATCTCTGCTGCTGATTTTTCCAGTTTCCGGATTTTCTGCTTTAAGGAGGTATTCTCTTCTATCAGCTCTTGATATTCTTTGGATGGATCATTCATCTTATGCCACCTGTTTTGATTAACGATGTTCATGACATTCTTCGTTAATCCATTTCCTTGTGAGGATAAACGAATTAAGCCTGTCACAATGCTTATAATACCTGTTCCGTCCGCATTTCGTCTTTTTTCGATTCTGATCTTGGGAACTGAAAGGAGAGATGAAATTACTTAGATTCTTCAGAGCAATTATCCTGCCTGGCAGTTCAGCCACCGTATCCCCTTTAAACGAGATTTAGGTCGTTAACTTTGCGCCCCGCTTTTTCAAGCAGTTTGCCTTTTTCAAGTGTTTATTTTGTAAACCAAATTAACTATTAAGTCAAGAGGATCTTGTATCAAAAAGAGAAAACTCTGTGCCTCCATCACGATCATGATTACTTTGCAACGGGCGATTGTTCCAATCGGATGGCCACATCAATCACAACCTGGAATGCTTGTTCAAGATCAAACGTAGCATAGTCCAGGGTGCGCAGGACAGGTTTAAGTTCGGTATCAAGCTGTCGCCTGATGGCAGACAGGCGTTCTTTGGAAACATCCACTGGATTATTTCCTGGAACGGCAAGCTTCTTTTTTATAAGATCAATAAAGCTTGCATCCCTGGCGTTCAAGTTCAGATGAGAAATAGCATAATGGATATCATAAAAATCCCTGATCGCTGGTTCACGTCGTGACAAGGCTGCTCTGAACTTTTCAGCCATGCCCTCATTATAAGATATGCATGTCATTGGAAATGTCGGAATCATTGGTTTACCGGTTATTGGGTTCAAAAGGATTGTGGCAACGGTACCATGAGAAAACGACATCAACAACGGCTCGCGCAAGCCTATTTCAATTTTAATGGTTTCCTCCGTGTTACCAAGTAAAGAAGAATAACCAACAGCGGCAATATATTGCGTTGAATTGTTGGCACCGGTAAGGGGTTGAATCAACCGAAAAACACCAAGCTTTTCGGATATGCGTAATATGGCTTTTTTGGTCGCAGCCATTTTCCTGCTGCGCACGGATCGTGAAGAGTCACCAGACGCTGATATAACAAAGTCCAGATCTTCACTGAGTCGATAGAACCCTGCATGTACTTTGGCAAGACAGGTCCCTCCCTTAAACACCAGTGTCTCATCCGTTGATGACAAATAATGAAGCAGTAGAGTGCAGAAATAGTCTTTTTCCAATAACCGGGGGATGAATAATGTTTCAGCAGATGAATAATTCAGGGCTGACCGAAAGAGATCAGGATCTTCATGAAGTAAAGTAAGTGGTTTATATTCAGGCTGTTTCATTGATGATGACCCCCCAACGCCGGTTGACCTTTCCCCGTTTTGGTTTTGTTGGAATCCAGGGAATCAGGCTTGTCGATGGTCTAAGCAGCTTTTCTAACCGTTTGAGCAATTTATTCTCAACACCTTCCTTCTCCAGAAGGGCACCAATACGTCGCACGGTACCCATGTCGCCAAAACGTTCAGTTGCCATCACCAATGCGGTTGCGTCGATCCGATCAGCGCGAAGTTCATCCGTAATCCATGTGAATGCCCTGGGCAGACTATTGAACCTCGACCAGTCATAGACCGCATCCACAAGAGTACGCGTTCTTGACGAGTAAATTGCATTGACCCCCTCTGTCGTTTGAAATTCCTCAGTATCACCCAAACGATTTTTATCAACCTTGATCAGCGAAAGCGCCACAGCCCCAACATTCTTTTCAACGGAAATAACATTGTTGTATGCATAGAGCCTGACCGGCACCTGATCATCGAATCCATAGCGATTAAAGGCGTTGGGACCGCATATCTGATAACTTCCCTTACGATCCTGTATTACGGTATCAAGAACGGTGAAGGGATCGGGACTCCAATTGCCTCCCAGGGGTAATCGTTCAGGTACAAGATATAGACCTCTCCGCACTCTTGCAATCATCCCTGACAGAGCAAGGCGACTCAGAAGTTTTCGTTCCTGATCTTCAGTCAGCGCAAGCGACGACACGATTTCACCCGTGCTAACCGATTTAATCTTCCGCATCTGCGTATACGCAAAAAACTGTGCCTCGAGTTTTCCCAATCCCTGTTTCATGTGTGTATTATATTTATAGGTTAATACCTTGTCAAGGTATTTATTAAAAATAGCATACAACAACGAATTGTTGGCACCGGTAAGGGGCGTGATCTGGGCATTCTGTTAAGATTGACTTGACATGAAGCGAATAAAGAATATAATCGCTTCATAATAAGAAGCAATAATAGGTGGCAAATGACTCAGTATTTATGGGAGCGTCCGGATTGGACAAACTTTAGATGGAAGAATGAAAATATTCTTCTTGCGCTGGGTGAGTGCCGGATGTTGCAAGGAAAACTTTTGAGTAGAGTGGCCGATCTTGGCTTTACCCTTGAAAACCAGGCTCAGATTGAAATATTAACGGAGGAGACTTTAAAGACTGCTTTAATCGAAGGAGAAAATCTCAATGCTCAGCTTGTTAGGTCATCGGTCGCTAGAAAGCTTGGGCTACCCTCGGCAGGATTAAGAGTGGACCACTATATAGATGGACTTGTATCTATTCTCCTTGATGCTACAAAAAATCATGAGGAACCGCTTACGCAGAAACGTCTCTTTGGTTGGCACGCTTCACTTTTTCCGACTGGCTATTCAGGTATGCACAAAATTAGAGTGGGCAAATGGCGGGGTGATATGCCCATGCGTGTTGTATCCGGTCCCATCGGCCGTGAAAATATTCATTTCGAAGCTCCTCCCTCTGATCGCATCTCCTCTGAAATAGGCAGGTTCTTTGAGTGGTGGAAAACGAGCAGGGGTAATGTGGAGGGATTGCTCCGGGCAGCAATTGCTCAATTCTGGTTTGTGACGATCCATCCATTCGAGGATGGTAACGGTCGGATTGCCCGATCATTGACTGATATGGCGCTGGCTCAGGATGACAGACAATCAATACGTTATTATAGTCTTTCCTCTCAGATTATGGCCGAGCGGGATGTATACTACAATGTACTAGAACGCTGCCAGAAGGGTAATGGCGATATCACTGACTGGTTTAGTTGGTTTCTTGGTTGCTTTTCGAGAGCCATCAAAAGCTCGGAAGTGATGTTGGCAACAGTCCTTAATAAGGCCTCATTCTGGAAATCACATTCGGATGTTTCACTGACGGAACGGCAGCGGAAGGTCATTAATCGGTTGCTGGATGCAGGAAAGGGAGGTTTTGCAGGTGGGCTCACAACCAGAAAATACGTTTCTCTTGCCAAAGTCAGTAGAGCAACAGCATTCAGGGAGATTGACCACCTTATAAAACTTGGGATCATCAAACAGAATCCTGGTAAAGGGCGAAGTGCGAGCTATGAGTTGAACTGGGAAAAGCTAGGAATAGAGTGAGTGAACAGGTGCACACATATTCAAATGTGAAAATATTCGCAGAACAACAAAGACCATCTGATACACTTACAAAACCGGTTAACACATTATTATTGCTGGTTTTATTTATTACGATGGTTGATGCCTGAAATTCAACAAAAAATAAATGGCCGATTCCAATGATGAAATCGACCATTATTGTTTTGGCTCCCCAGCGCGGACTCGAACCACGGACATGCTGGTTAACAGCCAGCCGCTCTACCGACTGAGCTACTGGGGAACATCTTTCGTTTGTTTTCCCTTCACCCGATGATTGTCAAAAAATCGGATTACTTAAGAAAAATTTCAACGGGTACATAATACAAGAACAGACAGATGTCAACAACTTCAATTCATTATTTAGCAAAATAACGAATATTCTTTAAAACCGGTTGTCCAATCATTATAATTCGCGAAATATCTTTAATAATATGTATTTAATAAATATTTTACTGCAATTTGTCAGGCTTGTGTGCTCAATTTCATTAATTCTGCTTGACAACTTTTTTTACTCCCTTTACAGAATGGCAGCTCAAATTCAAGTCTTAAGGTTAAAACGAATTGACCTGCCATCCCACACGAAAAATGGCGGCAGTAAATTACTTATTCTATTGAAAAAGGAGATTGAAAATGAAGGATGTAGTAATTGTATCAGCGTGCAGAACGGCCATAGGAACTTTTGGCGGAACATTGAAAAACGTAATCGGTGCCCGTCTTGCCGCCGTTGTCATGAAAGAGGCCGTTAGGCGCGCCGGGATCGATCCCGCGTTAATTGATGATGTAAGATTTGGCTGCTGCCTTGAACACCCTAACACACTGAACACAGCCCGTGTGGGTGCTCTTCTGGCGGGTATTCCGGAGACCGTGACTGCTGTCACCATGAACCGCGTATGCATTTCCGGCATGGAAGCTATGCTCAGCGGCGCGGCCATGATCAAGGCCGGGATGGCCGACATTGTTCTGTCGGGTGGTGTTGAACATATGTCCGGTGTACCTTACGTCAGTTTCGACGCCCGCTGGGGATGCCGTCTCCAAGACACGGTTTTTGTCGATGCCATGATCCGCGCATTGCACTGCGGTTCCTATGTCATGCCGCTTGACGACACCTGCCCTGTCAAGTCGGGCCAGCCTTTCGACAGTCTAAAAGGAAAACCGTACATCATGGGGCATACCGCAGAATTGATCGCGCAGCTTTTGAACATCAGCCGTGAGGAAATGGATGAAGTTGCCCTGCGCAGCCATAACAATGTAGAACGCGCCACCAAAGAAGGTGACTTTAAGGAAGAAATTGTACCGGTTGAAATTCCCCAGAAAAAAGGCAAACCGCCCGTTATCTTTGACAAGGACGAACATTTCCGTCCCGGATTGACCATGGAACAGTTGCAGTCCCTGCCGCCGGCATTTATCCCCAAAATCGGCAAGGTCACCGCCGGTAATTCCTCCGGTCTCAATGACGGCGCTTCCGCCTTAATTATTATGTCTGCCGAAAAGGCCAAAGAACTGGGATTAAAGCCGATCGCCAGAATACGCTCCGCCGGACGCGGTGCCTGCAATCCTTCTGTCATGGGCTTGAGCCCGGTCCCGGCTGTAAAGAATCTTCTTAAAAACGACCCGAAACTTTCGCTGGACGCTTTTGAGCTGATTGAACTTAACGAAGCGTTCGCTGGCCAGTACCTGGGCTGCGAAAAAGAATTGGGCATCAACAGGGAAGTCACCAATGTCAACGGCTCAGGCATTGGCCTCGGGCATCCTGTCGGATCCACAGGAGCGAGAATTGTCGTAACGTTGATCCACGCGATGAAAAAGCGCAACAAAACGCTTGGAATGGCAACCCTGTGCGGCGGCGGCGGTGTGTCAATGGCCTGTGCGATTGAGATGTTATAAAAAATAGGCTATTAGGCTATAGGCTGTAGTTAAAAGGAAAAAAAGAGACGTCGCATGACGTCTCTTTTTTTATTTCCTCCTGTAACCTAACAGTCTAACAGTCTACAGCCTAACAGGCTATTTATTCATGCTTCCGCAACCCGGCGTGATATTTTTTTCAGACGGCTGATCTGATGCCGAAGTACCACCGCTGTATCCTTATTTCTTTCTTCAATGGCCTGACCATGCAAAATTTTCAATTCCCGGATCTTCGCCCTGACTTCGGCTTTGGTCATCTTAATTTTACCCCTGGGTTTGTGCTTGTGCACATGTCCTTCATCCTTGATGCCCTTCGCCTGCTTGATGAAGGCTATCAACTCTTCTTTTTTCATGTCATGAATTGCCCGCTCATGGGGAAGCCCCTCCGCCACTTCCCGCAGCTCTTTCACGGTCATTTTGTCCAGGTGTTTTTCGTCGTGTTCTTTCTTTTTGTGAGTTTCTTCCGACATCGCTTATAGACCTCCTTGTTTTTTAATTTTAGGAACATCAACCGGCAATGCAGAAATAGAAATGGATTTTCTATTCTAATATCACAAAACCGAAAAGCATTCAATCCTGTCAGCAACACCGCGAATTCCAGGAATCATAAATCATTTCTTCCCGGAATGAAAAAGCCAACAATATAAATACTTGCCTGCGGCCATAAATCCTAGTAATGATATCTTCAACAACCTGCAATGAAAGGAAAATGAATGCTGAGCCCGAATCACCTTGAGAAATACGCCGATGTGCTATTGTGGGGATTGCAGACAGCCAAAAAAGCCTCTTTGAAGAAAAATGAAATTGTCCTGATCCAGTACGGCCAACCGGCGCTGAAGCTAGCGGAGATTCTCTACGCGCGCCTCCTGGACATGGGCATTCATCCCGTACAACGGATGGTGGCCACCTTTGAAATGGAAAAAAGTTTTTATGAGAAGGCCAATCCGAAACAGCTTACTTTTCTCACCCCCGGCGACCAGGAGCTGTACCAGAACATCGGAGGCCGGATTTATCTGCACGCCCCCGAATCTCTCACCCATTTAAAAGACATTGAGCCGTCCAGAATCGGCAAGGCCATGGTGTCCCGAAAACCCCTCAAAGACATACTTGACCGCCGCGAAGAACAGCACAAATACAGCTGGACACTTTGCATTGTCCCAACCGATGAATTGGCCCGTCAGGCCAGAATGTCTATCAAACAATACACCGGACAGGTTGTCAAAGGCTGTTACCTCGACAGGGACCATCCCGTCGCCGAATGGCAGCACATTCACAAAGAGGTCATGGCCATTAAGAAACGGCTCAGTTCCCTTCCCGTTAAATACTTCCGTATGGAATCTGCCGGCATGGATTTAAAAATCACACCCGGCGACCAACGTAAATGGGCAGGTGTTTCGGGCCATAATGTGCCCAGTTTCGAAGTTTTCATCTCTCCGGACTGGCGCGGGACGGAAGGTGTCTATTTTGCAAACCTTCCCTCTTTCCGGAGCGGTAACTATGTTGAGGGAATTCGAATCACTTTTGCACGAGGAAGGGCCGTCAGGATCGAGGCAAAGCAGGGAGAAGCCTTTGCAAAGAAGCAGCTGGCCATGGACGCGGGCGCGTGTCAGGTTGGGGAATTCTCACTGACCGATAAACGGTTTTCGCGGATCGACCGCTTCATGGCAGAAACGCTCTTTGATGAAAATTTCGGCGGTAAAGCCGGCAACTCCCATATTGCATTAGGTTCATCCTACAGCGACACTTTCAACGGTGACCCGGCCAAACTGACCGGGGCTCTGAAGAAAAAACTGGGATTTAACGACTCCGCCCTTCATTGGGACCTGGTGAATACGGAACCGAAGACCGTAACGGCTCATTTGACCGATGGAAGGAAAGTTGTCATTTACGACCGGGGGGTATTCACTCTCTAGCGTATTGTTTCAGTAAAATATTTTACAATAATGTCCTTTCGAACGAAGTGAGAAATCTTAATAAATCAGGCACAGAAAAAAGATATCTCCCGCTGGTCGATATGACAAGGTCATAATGAAGCACCACACTAGTGCAGGGGAAGAAGACTCGGGGCGGTATCCAGCATTGCCTTGATTTGCCGGTAAAAAGCATCCGGTTCGCTCGTATTCAGCGCGATGATTTCGCCCGGGCAGATATTCCTTTTATCGTTGGTCAGAATATTCGGGACAACCTGAATCGCCGTCAGACGGATACGGCAGCCTTTCATAAATTTCTCGGCAGGCAGCGATGCAACCGTTGTATAAACCTCGTCAATCATACCGGAACGATTGATCAGTCGAGCTGCCGCAAGCCCCATGACCTTGTCATGCAGAATCAGGCCTGACCTTCCCGAATATGTTTCCAGGGCGTTCCATAAAGGACGCAGACCGCTTCCTCTGGAAGAATGGATGATCATCCCGTCTTCCAAAAGCGCCAGCGAATAGCAGGTAAAATCAGGGTTCAGCATAAATATTTTTTTAATTTCATACCCTTCGATATCATCGTGGCATATTTTATACGATCAGCAGGTCTTTGAACAGATAAAATTTATCCCGCTCACGCGGCAGAAACGATCGTTATCAGCAGTTTGCTATTAGGCAATGGTTTTCCTTTATGAAATTCCGGCCAAACAGCCAGAGGGAAAGCTCAAACCGTTTTTCATTGACACCTCTGCTAATTTTCCCTATTATTTCATAAAATGTTAACATAATTTGTTTGTCCCTTAACCATGCATGACATACAGGAACTCGCTATGGAAGATACAAGGAAATACAATCGGCGGGAAGTGATCCAAAAAGGTTTAACGCTGGGTCTTGTCGCAGGCAGTACGGTGATTCTCGGCAAACCGGACCTGCTCATGGCAAAGGAGAAACCCGTCGGCATCCCCGATCTGGTCGCCGTCAAAAATGGAGAACCGGACGCCATGTTCATCAAAGCCATCGAACTGATGGGGGGTATGGAACGGTTTGTCAAAAAAGGACAGACGGTTGTTGTCAAACCCAACATCGGTTTTCCGCGCCTGCCCGAAGTCGGCGCCACAACCAATCCACTGCTGGTCAAAACCATTATTGAATCCTGCTATACGGCCGGCGCGAAACGCGTTTATGTTTTTGACAATGTGGTGACGCCAACCTCCGGCAACGCCCGGAATTGCTATCGACTCAGCGGAATCGAAGAAGCAGCCAAATCCGCCCGCGGCATCATTGTTCCGCTCGACAATTTCAGCTACCGTGAAGTTACGATTCCAGGCGGAAAAACCCTCAAGACGGCAGATGTGCACAGTCTGATTCTGGATTGCGACGTGTTTATCAACGTTCCGGTCCTCAAGCATCACAGTTCCACACATCTGTCCATCGCCATGAAAAACCTGATGGGAATCGTCAAAAACCGCATGGAATATCACCTGACCGGCCTTGACCAGTGCATCGCGGACTTCTGCCTCTATCGCAGACCGGATCTCAATGTTGTGGATGCCTATCGCGTATTGATGAGCCAGGGGCCGTCAGGACCTTCCAATCCGCAGTCCGCCAACGTTCAAATGAAAAAAACCCTCCTGATGTCAAGAGATATCGTGGCAGTGGATGCGGCAGCCGCCAAAATTTTCGGAAAGGATCCTGAAAGCATCGGCTATATCAAAATCGCTCACGCGCAAAGAACCGGCAACATGAATTTGAAAGAACTGAAAATAGCCACCTATGCCATGTAGTATACGGACTGTCGCACCGGTTTATTCTTGCCACATTCCGTTATCTGATCAGGATATCAAATTTTCAAACCCCGCTTACGGACAGCGGAACCGTTCACCGTCCCGATAAAAGGTTTAGGATTGGAATAAGGAATATTATCGTTGAACCTGATCAAAGCGCGCATCATCATATCCGGTGTCATCCTCGTTTTGTTTGTCTTTCTGTTTACGGGCGTGGAAAAATTGTCCGTCCCCCTGTCCGAAATCCTTCCGGCTTTCCAGTTGATACAGGCACTTTTGAGGACCATCATCCAACCGGAAGTCCTGTTTATCGCCGGACTGATCTTTATTATTCTGGTCACCTTGACTTTCGGCAGGGTTTATTGCTCCTTCCTGTGTCCTCTTGGAACAATTCAGGATATACTGATCTTCGGTTCCAAACGGATTGGGCTGAAATCCAAACAATCTTTCTCCAAACCACATAACGGCCTGCGCTATTCAATTCTGGCACTGGTGGTTGCAGCGGCAGCTATCGGCTTCCTTTCCCCCGCCGGTATGCTTGACCCCTACTCTCTTACCGGAAGGATTTTCACTTATTTTCTGCAGCCGTTGATCACCCAGATTTACAATCTTGGAATTCTGGTATTAAAGCCATTTGATATCTATTTTTATCCAGGGCAGACAGCCTTCATACCCCTTTCGGCATCGGTTGCGACAGCGGTTTTTGTCCTGCTGATTTTGTATTTGTGTGCCCGGCACGGGCGCCTGTATTGCAACACAATCTGTCCCGCAGGCGCTTTATTGGGGTTGATCTCCCGTGTTTCTTTTTT
>MWDG01000004.1 GCA_002070455.1 Deltaproteobacteria bacterium ADurb.Bin151 | reverse complement strand
ATCAATTTCCTTACGCATTTTTAACCCAATCCCTATTGCTACGCAATAGAAATCTGCCCTATTGCGGAATCTGGGATAATGCCACTACTTGATATTGAAATCGTAGGTCTTCGAGTTCCATTTTACAAAAAAGCCCAAGAGCTAAAATTGTACTGGTCACAATTATTGGAAATAATCAGAAGCACAGTATCCAGAAACATTGTATTTATTGGAGATTTTAATTGTAACCCTGTTGTTCCAAAGACACCAGGAGGAAAAGCTCTCAATCTGCTACAGAAAGAAGGTTGGCAAATCCCCCAACCAAGTGGAGGATGGAGCTATATTTCCCATAACGGGGAAAATGTTTCGTGCTTAGATCATGCTTTGGGAAGCCCTATCTTGGCGAAAATATCTGCAACATATACTTGTAGGCATGGTTGTCATATTATTGCAGGCCCTAAAGATTTGAACCCCATTTCCGATCATGCATTATTAATAGCGCAAATAAGCTCTAACCAATCAATCAAGCGGGACGTCTAGGCCTGTGGCCTATCCGCCCCTTATTTCAAACGTTGGCCTAAAAATAATGTTTCCAAAATGCACACAATGTGCTAATATAGAATCATGAAAAGCCTAAACTGGAACACGGAAAAGAGCGTCGCGCTTAAGTCGTCTCGGGGCATCTGTTTTGAAGATGTGGTGTTTTTTATTGAAAGGGGTGACATATTAGATGACTACCTGCATCCCAATCAGAAAGATTATCCCGGACAGCGAATTATGGTTATCAATATTGCCAATTACGCCTATCTCATTCCTTATGTTGAGAATGATGAAGAACTATTTCTCAAGACCATCATTCCAAGTAGAAAGGCAACACAAAAATATCTTGGAGAAAAATCATGAAGACGAAATTAACGAAAGAAGAAAAAGAGATACTCGAAAGTTTCGAGAAAGATGAGTGGGTGCCAGTTACAAACCTCGCTAAAAGAAAAAAAGAATTAATGGCCTATGCACGTAATACGTTACGCAAGGATAAGCGTTTAAATATACGGATTTCAGAAAGAGATCTTCTTGAGCTACAAAAAAGAGCGGTTAATGAAGGCTTACCCTATCAGACTTACGTATCCAGCATTATCCACAAATTCATTAACGGAAATTTGGTTGAAGCGAGAAAATAAATCGGCCAACCAGCCGCTCAAGCCGATCGCGGCGCCTGGCGCCGCTCCGGCTTAGCTCGTCGTTGGAATAAAATATAAGTGAGGAAATGATATGCCATCCAAGCTGAATTACAAAATCATCACGGCTATTGGTGAAGAAAATAGCCAAAATAACAAAGCTTTTGAGAAACTTGAAAATATGGTAAGTATATACCTAAATGATGGTTGGAGGCCGGTCGGGGGTGTATCACTATCATCAGTAGTTGGTCCTAAAACCACTGGTTCGATAAAAGACACTTGGTTTACACGTGCAACCCAGGCCATTGCTCGTGAGGCAAATGAATAAAATCTTAATGATGGAGAAATACTATGCAAAAACAACTCACCGCGATTATTGAGCGCGAAGGCAACGGTTATGTTTCGCTTTGTCCGGAACTCGATATTGCCAGTCAAGGCGATACTATTGAGGAAGCCCGCATAAACCTTAGAGAAGCACTTGAGCTTTTCTTTGAAACAGCCTCACCTATGGAAATCCAAACAAGATTACATGAGGAAGTATACATAACGCAAGTGGAGGTTGCCGTTGGGTAAACTTCGCGTTCTTTCTGGAAAGCAGGTTTGCAATATTCTTTCCCAGCATGGGTTTGTGGAAGTGCGCCAGAAGGGAAGCCATATTGTCATGCAAAAACATCTTTCGAACACAACGATCACGGTTCCAGTTCCTAATCATTCGGAACTGAAAATCGGGACACTACAATCCATCATTCGTCAATCTGGTATTGCAAAGAGTGAATTTGAATCTTAATTCCAATCGGGTAGCCGGGGGTTTTTCTCCCCCAGCCCCCACACCACCTGGCATGCGGGTCCGCACCAGGCGGTTCACAGAGATTACCGGGCCGTAGCCGGGTAGTGAATGTTTACCCACAGGTCTTTTACAGACAGCAACCCTTGATCCTTAAGCCATTGGTTCGTCATGCCCGTTTGCGTTGCCAGCGTTTTCGCCAATCGCCACGGCCCCTTGCGGCTTATTGCCACAGGGATGGCCGCGTGCAGCGACGTTCCCAGTTTCCGAAGTTCCCGAACCTTGGTTTTCGCCTTGCGCCACTGTTTCAAGTAGCACATGCGTAACCGCCTTCTCAGCCAGTGATCGATTTCCGGGATCGGATGATAGTACTCCGCAATCCCGAAATAGTTCATCCAGCCGCGGAGGTATTCGGCAAGCTTCTTGTACCGGTAGTCCATCGAAACAAACCAGGATCGCCCGGTCAGTTCCTTGACCCTTCGTTTGAATTCACGGAAGGCCTTCTCGAGCCAGTGAATCTTGGTTCCATGGAATGTGAAGCCAAGAAAGGCTGCCTGATTTGTTGGGACGACTCGGCTTTTCTCCGGGTTGATCCTGAGTTTGAGCGTTTGCTCCAGGAAGTGTTTGATGCTTCCCATCACCCGCTGTCCCGCCCGATGACTTTTCACCAAAATGATAAAGTCATCGGCATAACGGGCAAACCGGTGTCCGCGTTTCTCAAGCTCTTTGTCCAGATCATCCAAGATGATGTTGGCCAGTAATGGCGACAATGGCCCACCCTGAGGAACTCCCAGAGGGGTTTCCTGTAGGCGACCGCTTACCATTACCCCGGCCCGCAGGTATTTTCCGATGAGGCGTAGAACCCGTTTGTCAGGAATCTTTCCCGCCACACGGCGCATCAGGACATCATGATGGACTGTGTCGAAAAACTTCGATAAATCCACATCGACGGCGATGCGGCATCCTTCCCGGATATACTCGCGCACCTTGTAAACCGCATGGTGGGCGGACCGTCCAGGCCTGAATCCGAAACTTGATTCCGAAAATGCCGGATCAAAGATCGGAGACAGAATCTGGGCGATGGCCTGTTGGATCAGCCGGTCGAGAACGGTTGGGATACCCAGGGGACGAGTTCCCCCGTTTGCTTTGGGAATCTCTACCCGTCTTACCGGCGAAGGTTGGTACCTGCCTGCTGAAAGCGATTGCCGGATTTCCTTCCATAGAGGTCTTGTCAGTTCGGAAAACTGTCCGATGGAAACCCCATCGATGCCGGGCGCGCCCTGGTTGGACTTCACCCGTTTCCACGCCGCTGTCATGTTCTCGTTGGATAGAATCCGCTCCAGCAGGTTTTCATTTGGGTCGAACGATTCCATCACGCGCCTCACAGACACTCCTCCGTGCGGATTCATCATGTTATAAGAGCTCATGGATGTTCGTCCCTTCTCTGTGTTCGGCCCTTCGGCGGGGTAAGTCTTTCCCGGCTTTTCCATTTCGCCGGGCTTGTTTCCTCACGCCTACTATGGCCTCTGCTGACTCCTGTCCGATCACACGACATGTTGCCATGACATGCGCTGTCGTATGATACGACCCCACGTCGGACAGGTCTCCCCGGATATGAACGTGAACTGTCCCGATGCAACCGCAGCATTTACCCTGTCTCCTGAATCCCGGACTTTGTCATGTTGTGCTGACTTGCCCGGAGACTAAGCCTTGTATGCCGTTTCTGTTCGTCGGCTCATCGTTTTGCACTCAAGCTTCCTTCAGACGGTCCCTCGCGATTCCGCCCTTGCCTTCGGCTAATACTTTTGTTAATGTTCAACAACGTTTAACATTAACAGGATTCACGTATAGGGGACTTACACCCCATAAGTTCACGCCCGTGCCGGGCGTACACCAGCCGCTCAAGCCGATCGCGGCGCCTGGCGCCGCTCCGGCTTAGCTCGTCGTTATAAGTGTAAATACATTTGTATTGTCAATACATTTGTGGTAAAATCAAAACATGAAGAAATTCAAATGGGACGAAGAAAAGAATAAGTTATTGAAAAAAGAAAGAGGAGTATCCTTTGAAGAAATTTTAAATTCCACTTTTTTGGGAGCTGAAAAACATCAAACGAGAAAGAATCAGATTGTTTTATTATTCGAGCGTGAAAAATATGTTTGGGTAGTGCCCTGTGTTGTTGACGGAAAATGTTATTTTCTAAAAACCATGTTTCCGAGCAGGAAATATACGAAGCTGCTTAAGAGCAAAGAAGGTGCAAAATGAAAAAAACAAAATTATCTCAAGAAGAAAAAGAAATTGAATCTGCCTTGCTGAAAGGTGAATTCAAACCTTTAAAAGGAAAAGAACTTGAAAAAATTGAAAACGCTCTTAGAGCAAGGAAGAAAGATGTAACTATGACCATCCGGGTTAATAGTGAAGACATTGAAAAAATTAAAAATAAAGCAAATAAGTTGGGGGTAAAGTATCAGTCATACATTTCTGAAATTATACATCAGGTAGCTCAATAGAATTATTAAAAAGAGCTTATAATCGGGTAGCCGGGGGTTTTTCTCCCCCAGCCCCCACACCACCTGGCATGCGGGTCCGCACCAGGCGGTTCACAGAGATTACCGGGCCGTAGCCGGGTAGTGAATGTTTACCCACAGGTCTTTTACAGACAGCAACCCTTGATCCTTAAGCCATTGGTTCGTCATGCCCGTTTGCGTTGCCAGCGTTTTCGCCAATCGCCACGGCCCCTTGCGGCTTATTGCCACAGGGATGGCCGCGTGCAGCGACGTTCCCAGTTTCCGAAGTTCCCGAACCTTGGTTTTCGCCTTGCGCCACTGTTTCAAGTAGCACATGCGTAACCGCCTTCTCAGCCAGTGATCGATTTCCGGGATCGGATGATAGTACTCCGCAATCCCGAAATAGTTCATCCAGCCGCGGAGGTATTCGGCAAGCTTCTTGTACCGGTAGTCCATCGAAACAAACCAGGATCGCCCGGTCAGTTCCTTGACCCTTCGTTTGAATTCACGGAAGGCCTTCTCGAGCCAGTGAATCTTGGTTCCATGGAATGTGAAGCCAAGAAAGGCTGCCTGATTTGTTGGGACGACTCGGCTTTTCTCCGGGTTGATCCTGAGTTTGAGCGTTTGCTCCAGGAAGTGTTTGATGCTTCCCATCACCCGCTGTCCCGCCCGATGACTTTTCACCAAAATGATAAAGTCATCGGCATAACGGGCAAACCGGTGTCCGCGTTTCTCAAGCTCTTTGTCCAGATCATCCAAGATGATGTTGGCCAGTAATGGCGACAATGGCCCACCCTGAGGAACTCCCAGAGGGGTTTCCTGTAGGCGACCGCTTACCATTACCCCGGCCCGCAGGTATTTTCCGATGAGGCGTAGAACCCGTTTGTCAGGAATCTTTCCCGCCACACGGCGCATCAGGACATCATGATGGACTGTGTCGAAAAACTTCGATAAATCCACATCGACGGCGATGCGGCATCCTTCCCGGATATACTCGCGCACCTTGTAAACCGCATGGTGGGCGGACCGTCCAGGCCTGAATCCGAAACTTGATTCCGAAAATGCCGGATCAAAGATCGGAGACAGAATCTGGGCGATGGCCTGTTGGATCAGCCGGTCGAGAACGGTTGGGATACCCAGGGGACGAGTTCCCCCGTTTGCTTTGGGAATCTCTACCCGTCTTACCGGCGAAGGTTGGTACCTGCCTGCTGAAAGCGATTGCCGGATTTCCTTCCATAGAGGTCTTGTCAGTTCGGAAAACTGTCCGATGGAAACCCCATCGATGCCGGGCGCGCCCTGGTTGGACTTCACCCGTTTCCACGCCGCTGTCATGTTCTCGTTGGATAGAATCCGCTCCAGCAGGTTTTCATTTGGGTCGAACGATTCCATCACGCGCCTCACAGACACTCCTCCGTGCGGATTCATCATGTTATAAGAGCTCATGGATGTTCGTCCCTTCTCTGTGTTCGGCCCTTCGGCGGGGTAAGTCTTTCCCGGCTTTTCCATTTCGCCGGGCTTGTTTCCTCACGCCTACTATGGCCTCTGCTGACTCCTGTCCGATCACACGACATGTTGCCATGACATGCGCTGTCGTATGATACGACCCCACGTCGGACAGGTCTCCCCGGATATGAACGTGAACTGTCCCGATGCAACCGCAGCATTTACCCTGTCTCCTGAATCCCGGACTTTGTCATGTTGTGCTGACTTGCCCGGAGACTAAGCCTTGTATGCCGTTTCTGTTCGTCGGCTCATCGTTTTGCACTCAAGCTTCCTTCAGACGGTCCCTCGCGATTCCGCCCTTGCCTTCGGCTAATACTTTTGTTAATGTTCAACAACGTTTAACATTAACAGGATTCACGTATAGGGGACTTACACCCCATAAGTTCACGCCCGTGCCGGGCGTACACAAAACCAATCCAGCCGATCGCTTCGCTCCGGCTGATTTTTTCGTTGGAATAAAATATAAATGTGGGGTCAGGTCTTGAAATATCAGGTTTTTGGGGTGGACTGAGGAAAGCTAGTATTTCAAGACCTGCCCCCAAGCACACATGTTTCAAGACCTGACCCCAAGCACACAAGCACATTAATAATAAGATCATAAAAGCACCAGAGGTTCATACATCCTTTATGGCTGCATTATCGTTTCCTTACACCAAATTAATTTCAACAAGAGATATTTCGAAGGATATGGCATAAAAAAGTCACTACCGACGTTCACTACGCTCCGGCTGATCATTTCGTTATCAAATAAATCTTGCAATATATGCATATAATATGCATACTATTGCATCATATTTGTATGAGGTGAAAATATGAGAACAACACTCAATATTGAAGATAATTTAATTGACAAAGCAGCGAAAATTACCGGGATAAAAGAGAAAACAACGCTAGTCAAACTGGGATTGGAAGCGCTTATTGCCAGAGAAAGTGCACGGAGACTAGCAAAGTTAGGTGGAACTCAAAAACAGCTCCAGGAAATACCGAGAAGAAAAGGAGCGTGATAGATCATGGTTCTTGTGGACACCTCCGTTTGGGTCTCGCATTTGAGAGATGGAAATATTGAATTGGAATACTTGCTCAATAACGGTAATGTATTATGTCACCCATTGATCGTCGGGGAACTGGCCTGCGGAAACCTAAAAGACAGGGCCGTTATACTTTCTTTTCTTCAACTGTTACCCATGAGCATTGAAGCAGAGCATGAAGAAGTATTATCCTTTGTTGAAAAGAACCGTTTAATGGGAAAAGGCATTGGTTATGTTGATGCTCAGCTTGTCGCATCCGCTTTATTAACAAGCGTTCCAATTTGGACACTCGATGAGAAGTTGGCACAGTTGGCTGACGGACTGCATATTAAATATAAAAATTTATAATCCGTCGCTAAAGCCGATCGCCGCTTTACGGCTCCGGCTGAACTTTTCATTCGGCTAGCATTGATAAAGGAGGTATGCGCATGGACATGTGGAAGTTCTTTAACATCACGCATCGGGAGTGCATTCTCTGCAATCCGATGAGCCTTGATAAACTTGATCAGCTTATCACCCTTCTGCCTCTGAAACCCGGGGCACGCGTGCTTGATATCGCCACTGGAAAGGGCGAGTTTCTCATCAGGCTTGCAGAGCGGTACCGACAGATGACAGGGACAGGAGTTGATTTCTCTCCCTACTGCATTGCCGATGTCCATAAGAAGCATCAGGAACGTGTTCCGGATGCCCAACTCCATTTCCTGGAGATGGACGGGGCCAAGTATGTGCCAGAGACCCTAGAGAGCTTTGATCTGGTGGCCTGCATCGGTGCAAGTTGGATTTGGGGGGGGCATCGAGGGACATTGAACGCGCTCAAGAAGATGGCAGCCCCGGATAGTTGGATCGTTGTGGGAGAGCCCTACTGGCGGCATGAACCGGAAAATGAGTATTTAGAAGCGGTGGGACTGACACGGAACGACTTCGGAACACATTATCAGAATGTAGAAATCGGGCGAGAGCAGGGATTGGAGGTGGTCTACACTCTCGTAAGCAACCAGGATGACTGGGACAGATATGAAGGGTTACAGTGGTATGCTGCGGAAACCTGGGCAAGTGATCATCGGGACGATCCAGATGTGGAGACCGTGCTGCAGCGGGTGCGAGATAGTAAGACAGCGTATCTGAGGTGGGGACGGGAAACGCTGGGGTGGTCGATTTATGTGTTCAAAAAAGGGTTGCATAGCACATTTCCAGTTGTCTAACGCACCTTATTGGGCATGCCCATAAAGCGCCGGAGGAGAAAAGAGGCATCACCACCTCCAAATAAACCGCTTCACCGGATTGGCGGGAAAAGACACCCTCCTCCCGGTGAACTTCATGTTGAACGGTCTGAGATGAGTAAATCTATCGAAAGAAACGGCCGCCTTATCGCGGTGGCCATCGGCCTGGCGCTTGTGGCATTCATGCCCCGGATTGCGATCGCGGCCGTCACCCTTAAGCCGGGATTACCGGAGGTACTGACTTTTCGGCTGGAGGACGGTCGGCACCGAACCCCCGGGCTAACGCTATCCTTTGCGTTGCCGGGAATACTCGACTACGAGTGCCGGCAAATAGTATTTCGCGAAGATCGACGGGATCAGGAAATCACCATTACGCTTCTCGGTGTGGCGCCTGCGAAGAACTACGGGAATTGCCTTATGGTCAAGGTGCCGTCGCCCATCCGGGAACGGATTGTGCTTCCGCCTGAGCATGGAAATTACCGGATAGTATTTGCCAGTGGTGAACGGCGTGATGCCTACGCTTTGGCAGTCACCCGGGATACTGTTGCTCTTGAAGCCGAGGGAAGCCCCACCTTCACCACGTGTGAGCAGACCGGCAAGCACATGCGTGTCGGCCCGCATTGGCTGTGGGTCGATTTCTCATTCCTGACTGACCAGTCGTCTAGAAAAATGAGCACGAAGCGGGATGAGGTACTCAGTGCCCTTGCTGCGATTGGGGCCAAGGCCTTTGCGCCGCCTCCGGGGCGCTACCTGCTTGACGGTTTCGTGAGGCAGATTCCCTGTGGTATGCGATCTAATGGAGATGCCAGGGAGGAGCACTTCTTCCTGTGGAACGGCGATTGGGAGGATTTACGAACACTGGCGAACCGTTACCGGAAGTACGCGAAGGTGGCCAACAAGCATCCGGTCATGATCTTGTGGCTGAGTAGTCGTGACAACGTGGTATCGACCTCGGGCGGGTACTTGAATTCCAGCATCCAGCAGAAAAGCCCGCCAAACGTCCAAGATGGCGTTCCACCCAACGGGCGGGCACCTTCGGAACCGGCTAACAGGTGAACATCAAGGTATTAAGAGGGGGAAAATGAAGAAATATTTATTTATGATTATTTTGTTAATTATTTGCGGCTGCAGCAGCCAGAATAACAATGTACAAGAGTTATTAAATGAAGGCGCCAGCTTATTTCAAAAGGGAGACTACGATGCCGCAATCCAAAAATACAATGAAGCCTTACAGATTGATTCAAATAATTCTGTAGGGTATAATTTACTTGGTATGGCGTATAGATTTAAATTTAACCAAACAGGTACTCAAGAATATAAAGACAAAGAAATAGAATTTTTCAAAAAAGCAGTTACGCTTGATCCAAAATTTTGGGTTGCCCACAAAAATCTTGCAGCTTCTTTATATTATCAAAACAGGAAGAAAGAAGCAGTCCCTTATTTGGAAAAGGCCTTAGAACTTCAGCCAAATGATCCTGAAAAACCGTTATTGCTGCAGTGGATCAATGAAGGGAAAAAGGAGTGAGAAATCTGCAATAATGCTCCTGATCAGACACACAAGCCGATCGCCGCGCCAGGGGCGCAGCTCCGGCTTAACTTTTCGTCAGGTAAATAACACCATGGGGGGTGAATCATGAAAAGCCATATTTCACGGATTATAGTGTTTCTGATGTTGATTGCCATTGCCGGATGCGCTGCGGGTCTGAATACGGGGCGTAATATTAAGATCGGAGACATGCTGCCGGGTGAAATAATTTCACTCAAAGATGGAACCAGGCTGACGTATGAGATTCAGTTCACTTCATCAGCCCAGGGAAGAGGAACCATGACGGCATTTAATCCAGTATCGAAAGAATCCTTCCAGGGCCAATACAGGGTGATGTTAACCGGCGGCGGCACATCGACAGGAGTTGTGAGAGATTCATGGGGTTGGACCGCGGGAACAGTAACAACAACGTCGGATCCTAAAGCTGCTGGCAGAGGATTCCTTAAAGGAGATAAAGGCACTGTTATTGATGTTTCTCTTGACCTCACACCCGTTAAAAGTAATGCCCAGGATGGCGTTTTCTTTTTCTTTTCCGGTCAAGGAACGGGGACTGACAACCGCAGTGACCGTTACCAGATTTTTTTCGGGTATTGATGAATGGACCGCTGCATCCGTAAAGGTTGGATTTTGCAAAAGATGTAATTATAGGGGGGTGATATGAAGAAAGCAGGACAGATCATTCAGAAAACCATTATTTATGCACTTATTTTGCTCATGACAGCCGTGCTGATCCTGGCAACCGTCGAGCTGGGATACTACATTTTCAAATATGTCAAGGAATCCGATTATGCCATCATCAATCTCGAGCATCTTATGGAATTGTTCGGGGTCTTTATGCTGGTGCTTATCGGCATTGAGTTACTTGACACCATCAAGGTTTACCTGAAAGAAAACGTCATGCACGTGGAGGTGGTCGTTCTGGTGGCCATTATCGCTGTGGCCAGAAAGGTGGTGGTGCTCAAAATAGAAAATATTGACGGAATGAAGATCATTGGAATAGCTTTCGTAATTGTTGCTCTGGCTGCTGCATACTACTTAATAAAAAGAACCGGCCTGATGGCATGTTCGCTTGACGACAACGAAAAAGACAAAATCGCAGAAAAAGAACAAAATGGTGAACCCCAAGATGCTCAGGCGCAGTGATGATGAATTGCATAAAAAAGCTAAAAATCGAACATGATACTATCCAAACGAATGTTACCGGATTTGCCGCTTTTGCCAATGTTGCCATTCAATACTTCATTGAAAAAGGAACGGGACATCTCGTCGGCATCTCCTCGATTGCCTCTCTGCGCGGAGGAAAAGAGTCGCCGGCCTACAACGCATCCAAGGCATTTGAATCGAATTATATGGAGGGCTTGAGACAAAAGATTACGGGGCTGCGTTTACCGATCATCGTCACCGATATAAAACCCGGTTTTGTAAAAACGGATATGGCCAAGGGAGAAGGCATATTCTGGGCGGCGCCTGCAGACAAAGCAGCCATGCAAATCTACAATGCGATAAAGCGCAAAAAGTCGCATGCGTATATCACGCATCAATGGAGATTCATTGCCTGGCTGTTAAAGGTTTTACCCGCCCGTATTTATGAAAGACTGTGAACACATATAAAAAGGCAAAGCACGCGCTTTCAACGGAGATAATCTTGGTTGTTGGGGTTCGAAGGGTTTGCTGGGTTTTATGCCTGCGGAAGCTGACGAGCATACAATAGATTTTATGGTGAATATCGAGAAATATAAGAAAACCCCGGTGCATGTAAAAGCCATGTTTGAAAACGGTCCACCACGAAAGGCCAATAAAAAGTACCTGATCTTCAAACGCTGGGATTCTTTAACCGAAAATGACAATCCGCAGCGCCAGGGGCTGGGTCAAACCAGGGCTGCTCAGTTTTTCAATTCCCTGCCCCAAGTTTCAAAGCATGCTTGATAATATGGACCATTGTTTTTTGAATACATATGTCTGGGAAAATATTCGTAAACGTCTCCAGACGACGGATCGCTAACCAAACAAACCCTCGATCCGGCAAATGCGGCAAAGTCGATCAATTGATTTTTGTCCTTGGCCAAAGAATGGAAAGCAGCAATGTTTAAACAAATTGAAGAAATCAATACCCGTCCGGAACCATTCCAGTTTTATACCGCAGAGTATCTCTGGACGGATGAACACACCTCTGCGCAGATGCTCAAGTTCCATCTGGATGGAGAAATTGATGTCTCATCCCGCAACACCGCTTTCATCGATCGCTCCGCAGATTGGATGGTTTCCCGTTTCGGCATCGGAGCCGGCATCAAGAATGCGGACTTCGGCTGCGGTCCCGGATTATTACCATCAAAAGTTATTATTCGGATATCGCAGGCACACCCTTTTCATCGCAAGGCAGAGAATTTGCAGTTGTTGCAAAGAAACGATAGTACATGTTAAATTCACGGAGGGCTTTCAGCAGACACTGATCCACGCATTGCAGAAAGGAAAACAGACAGAACGATGATCGCTTCATCAATAAAACTTGTTTTATCGAATCCCTCTGTTTCCCTTCTCGTTCTGGGATTGACAGGTGCAGTGGTCTCCATTCTGCTCGGGAAAAAGCCGCGCAGCAAGCCCGTGATTGTCGAGGCCCTGGTCGCCTATTTCTTCCTGTTCAGCATCGGAATCGGGTATCTGAACAACTTCCTGATGCACGTGGTGTTTGCCGGGTATACTGCAAAATTCATCGGCTGGGCAAACAGTCCTTTTCAACTGGAGGTTGGGTTTGCCAGTCTTGGCATTGGCGTGGCGGGCCTCATAGCTTTCAAACAAAACCTGGCCTTCCGATTAGCCACCTTTATCCCTCCTGCCTTTTTCCTGTGGGGTGCAGCTGCGGGCCATATTTACCAGATCATGAAGACCCATAACATGGCTCCGGGCAACGCTGGATCCATTCTTTGGACCGATATCCTGTTGCCTTTCGTCGGTTTCGCACTGCTCTTCGCACAGTGGAAAACGACCTTAACGAATAAACCCGACCCCGGAGCCGAAAAGAAGAGAATTCCTGACGGATAATGGAGAAAGCAACAACATGAATATCCTTTAACCAAATATAGTCGATTGCTGTGCTGGCCGGGCGTTTAACCGGCCCCTCCAGAATTTTTTCCAATACCGGAGTTGCTGCACCAGGAAGGAAATAGCATGCAGGAAAAAATACGACGCATAAATCCAGATGCTGAAGTCTATACACCTGAAGGTTGCTTCGTCAATGAGCTTTCAAACATTGATGCGGACACGGAAGCCTCTATCGCACAGGCGCGAGTTCCTTCAGGAAAAACAACAAGATGGCACCGCCTCATAGGAACGACGGAACGATACGTGATCCTTTCCGGCGAAGGAATGGTGGAGATCGGCAACATGGTCCCGCAGCGCGTTGGCCCCGGCGATGTCGTGCTCATTCCACCCGATTGTCGCCAGCGCATCAAGAATGTGGGCGGCACGGACCTGCTCTTTCTGGCCGTCTGTACGCCGCGATTTCGACCGGAGGCCTATGAAGACATTGACCCCTCGCCAATGCCACCCGTCAATGCGGCCTGATCCGCGGGGCAACCGGTGAATTATTTAACTGCAAGGGCCACGATCATATGAATAAATTTATAAAAAATCCCACCATAATTCTTGCCTGTTGTGTTGTCATCATCAGCGTTGTAATTTATGCAATGAGCACCTTTTTTTCAGGAAAGTGCATCAACAAAATATCCGAGGAAGTTTTATCACCTGCCGGCAATTATAAAGCCGTCCTTTTCCAGACAAACTGCGGAATTGCTTCAGCGAAAAGCACCCGGGTTTCAATCATACCAAACGGGAAAAAGCTGAAAAATGATGGTGGAAATATTTACATTATCGATGGACATCCAAAAGAAAGACAAATCAAAGTGATCTGGTTGGGCCCAAAGAAACTTTTAATAAAGAATCCATCGACGTTACAGCCCTTTAAAAGCGAAACACAATACAAAGATATTGAAATAGTATACGAACCGTAAAGATTAACAAAGGCCATCGGTACGATCTTGGATCTCCGATTTGACTTTTCCAACATGTCAATAAGCGGTAGACAAAATCGCCCCCTTCCTTTTCGTCGGATCAAGATTGCCTTGACACACAGGTTCCCGTTTCCTATACTTCATTACGATGATTCGTTGAAAGGTGGAGTCCGGTGAAGAATTTAGTCATTTTATCAGGTGGTTTTGATCCCGTTCACATGGGCCATGTATACATGCTTGAGGCCGCATCCTTAATCGGGGAAATTGTCATTTGCTTAAACAGCGATGACTGGCTGACCCGAAAAAAAGGAAAACCTTTCATGTCCTGGATAGAACGGGCAACCATCGTAGGCAATATGAAATATGTCATCGACGTATTACCGATGAATGATTCTGATGACACGGCATGTGATGGCATTAAAAGCGCACACAGCAAATACAAAAAACAATATGACTGGATCTATTTTGGCAATGGCGGCGATAGAAACCCAACAACAGTGCCCGGTAAGGAGCAGGAATTATGCGAAAAACTGGGTATCAGATTGCTTTGGGAACTTGGCGGCAAAGCGAAGGTCCAATCCCCAAACTGGTTTCTGGACAAATAGATTCAAGGTATTCAGTCATTCATAATAATTCAATATCATTAATGAATCGAAGATAAAGCAAGGCAAAATATCTTTAAGCCGTCGAAAAACTTTCCTGCTTCAATTCAATGTCAGTATCCCTGCAAATCAACATGAGGCTCCAATAATATTATGATTGAGTTTCATTCCTTCATAAGCTAAAATAATAAAGATAGGCCATCGATGAGTAAACTTTGAAAGATGTGGTAAACTTTCTTATTATGGCCCGAACTTTTGGAGTGCTGATCATATTCAAATAGTCCTCAATGATAAAAAATCAATAAAAGAAAGACAGGCAAAAGAACATGACGGGGCGTATCTTAATTGTCGATGACAACAAGGACAATTTGTCTGTGTTGAAAAGCGTTCTGAAAGCACAAGGCTTTGATGTAATACTGGCGGAAAATGGTAAAGACGCACTGGAAAAAGCCCGACTCAGCCTGCCTGATCTGATTGTTTCGGATATTCTGATGCCGGTGATGGACGGATATGCCCTGTGCATGGAATGTAGAGCCAATGATCTTCTCAAATCGATTCCCTTCATCTTTTACACAGCTACCTACACGGATGCCAAAGACGAGGCGTTTGCCCTGAACCTCGGGGCACAGAAATTCCTCATTAAACCTCAGGAATCTTCTGTATTGATCAAAATCATTCAAGAGGTCCTGGAAAACAGCCGCACAGTAAAGCAATCTGCGGATAAACCCCTGGGCGAGGAGATGGAATTCTTCAGGAAATATAACGAAATTCTTTTCAAAAAACTGGAAAAGAAAATTCAGGACCTGGAGGCAACAAATCAGCATTTGCAGATGCTGGACGAAGAGTTGCAGGCCAGTAAATCACGTCTGGAATCCATCACTCAAAACATCCCCGGCAGCATGATTTATCAGGCAATAATGCAGCGTGACGGTGAAAGGAAGTTCACCTACGTGAGCGACTCAGTAAAAAAATTGTATGGAATATCCCCTGATGAAGCCATTGCCGATGCGGCAAAAATTTACAGTAATGTCCATGAAGATGACATTGTCCTGCTCAAACAAGCCGAAGATAAGGCCCTAAAAACATTATCTACGTTCCAGATGGACGTAAGGGTTAAGGATCCATCAGGCGGGATCCGGTGGTCCTCCCTCACATCAACACCTGCTTTAATGCAAAACGGTACGGTGTGCTGGAACGGTATTGAAACGGTCATCACCGAACGCAAAAAAGAAGAACAAAAGCAAAAAGAAACCGCAGAAAGATACAAGTTTCTTGCCGAAAACATGAACGATATTTTATGGATCATGGATCTGGACTTGAAAACCGTCTATGTCACCCCTTCCATAGAAGCTGTTTTAGGATTTACCCCGGAGGAACGGATGCAGCAAAGTGTCCAGGAACAGTTGACGCCGGATTCCCTGTCGGTTGCCCTGAAAACTCTGGACGTCGAAAAAATCCTTGAAAAGCGCGAAAATACTGATCCGGACAGAAAAGTGACCCTCGTACTGGAATACTATCATAAAAACGGCACAACCCGGTGGTTGGATGCCATTATCAGCGCGATTCGGGATGAGCACGGTGTATTGAAGGCTATTTACGGGGTTTCCCGCGATATTACAGAAAAAAAACAGGCGGAAAAAGAACTTCTCGAACGCGTCAAGGAATTGAATTGCCTTTATTCCATTGCGAATTTGATAGAAGGCAGCCGTTCATTGCCGGATCTTTTCCAGAGCGTGGCCAATCAATTGCCCTCCGGTTTTGTGTATCCCGAAGTTGCCTGCGCAAAAATTGTTTTCAAAGACATGGAATTCGAAACCGATAATTTTCGGGAAACAAAATGGAAAATATCTTCAACCCTCAACGTACGGGGAGAAGCCCTCGGCTCTTTAAATGTTTTTTACCTGGATGGAATTCCCGGTGCTGAAGATACAACCTTTTTGACGGACGAACACAACCTCATAAAAGCGGTTGCAGAACGCCTGGGAAGGGTCATTGAACGCAAACAGTATGAAGAAGAACGGGAAAATCTGATTTCAGAACTTCAGCATGCCATGTCTGAAGTCAAAATGTTAAGCGGTCTGCTTCCCATCTGTGCTTCCTGTAAGAAAATCCGGGATGACAAGGGTTACTGGAACCAGATTGAATCCTATATCCAGGATCACTCCGAAGCGGAATTCACCCACGGGCTATGCCCGGAATGCGCAGAAAAATTATATCCGGGATTTCTGAAGGGGAAATAGCCAACACCAGTAAACCATGCAAATTCATACATCTCATATTTGCAGGCGTCATGATTTTTTCCCCACAAACCATTTCTCTTCTACGTCTATGGCAGTGGAAGCCTGAACATCAACGGTAAATCCTTCATCCAACATAAGCCCGGCAATTTCCTTTTCCTGACGGAAGAAGTATTTTGTGTTGGTGAGTTTTAAGCGGATCATTTCAATCCAGCGCTTCCAGGGAAATTTCCGGTCCGACGGAACCGTCGCTCGAATAACGAGCGTTCCACCCGTTTCCAGTTTCTTGTTAATCCGCCCCAGCACTAAACGCAATTCTTCATCATTAATGTAATGAAGCATATCCAGCATGGTAACATAATCGACGCTGCCGTCCACGGAAGGCAGGTCTGGCGCCAAACCCGCCTGCACAAACCCGCGCTGACCGATCGCACGGTTGGCAATCAGCACCCTTTCTTCGTCCGGTTCCAGGCCAAATACCTTCGCGCCGGGATAAATTTCCAGCAGCCAGGCAGCCGGAATACCGAATCCGCAACCGATATCGATGATCCGGCGGGGATTTTTCACATATTGATCCAATTCCTTAAACATCGGATCTGCCATCATCTTGCAACGGGCAAAAACCCGCGGATAACCGGGTAGATGCCGGTAGCGCAAGAGCGTTCGCCGAATATGCTCTTTCGACCCAATGACAAACTTGCCTGCAGGATCTGGAACCGGAGCAAATATTTTCTCCAGGAGAAAAGGTATAATTAAAAGGGTCCCGATCAATGAATAGCCAATACCCAGAAAAGAAACGATTCCGATGCTCTTTAAAAGCTCATGACTGGCAAACATCAGGACGCCAAAACCGATCAATGTCGTGGAAGCCGACAGAAAGATTGCCAGTCTGATGGTCCGCATGGCCGGATGCTTGTCGTCAAAACAGCGCTGATAAGTACGGATATAATAAATGCAGTAATCAATCCCCATCCCCATAATGACAATCCAGAGCATGATTCCGGGAATATCCAGCGGATGGCCGATGATTTTCAGTGTGCCCAGGGTGGCCAGAAGAGCAAACACGACAGGAGCGATCGCTGTCAATGATAAACGCCAGTCTAAAAAGAAAAGAGATATCACCACAACTAAACCAAGGCTGACGATCAGGGCAATTTCGACAAACAGACTTTTTAAAAATTCCCCCATTTTTTTATTGAATAAATCAGCGTCAAACAATTTAGCAATGCCCGCTGATGAAATTGTGCCAAATAAATTTTCCGCACGGTAATTTTTCCCTGCACCAAGCAGCGTCAACTGTGTATAGCCTTCAGGCGTTGCGGAAATACCAAGCATTTCAAAATACTTTTGAGGGATCTCAAACGTTCGTGGCATGTTTTGGTGAATCATTTTCCAGAAAGGATCAAAAGCATCCGCGGTAAAACCATTTTCCCGCGCCGCTGCATTCAGGTTGAGCTCCAACCGGGCCAGGCGTTCCTGACTCCAGAAGCCGCGCCAGGCCTCATAATTTTTTTGAGCCGGTTTTTCAGAAGGAAACAAAACGGAAGGAGAAAATACCGGGGCAAGTTTCTCTTCTCTTACATCGGCGGCCAGCAATGTCATTAACCGATCATTTTTCTCCTGCAATGCTTCAAGATCCGGAGCCTGCAATAAAACATAGCATCTGCCCGAAAGATCCCCCCAGATCCCCTGGAGCTTCTGTTCGGCCCGGATCGTATCTTTGCTTACCGAATTCATGGCCTGCAGATCCACATTAAAAACCGGCTTGGCAAAAAAAAGCATCGTCAAACCAAAGAGGGCGGCGGCAATCGCCTTCCACTTTGCCGGAGAGGATATTCTCACTATTGCATCAAGGAGAAAAGGATTGGTGGTTCGCGCCGCAGGCGGCATGGAAGGAAAGATTTTCGGAAAGACAAAATGCACAAAAGCAAACGCAAACGCAACGCCAAGCGCCGCAAAGACACCAATTTCGGCAAGGATTTTGAAGTCGCTGATCAGGAGCAGCAGGAAAGCGCCAATGGTTGTTGAAATTGCCGTCAATTCCGCCGAGCGGACTTCACGTGCCACCTGTTTTCCGTAAGTGGCGTATGGTTGATCCAGAAACAGCAGGTACGTGATACCCAGATCAACGGTGAAAGCCATGATCGCGCCGCCAAAACCAACAGCCAGCATGGACATGGATTCAAACAGGAAAGAGCAGACAAATAACGCGGCAATCGCTCCTACAGCGGAAGGCAGCAGCGCCAAAAGTCCAATAAGGGGACGGGGGAAGGCAAAAATAAGCAAGAGGGCGATCCCCAGGGTTGTCAGAAAGATCGCCAGCCTGGTGTCGCGCTTGGCCGCGGTTTCGTTATCGAGCGCCGCGCGATAAGCTCCCACAGATGTCAGGGTGAATGAACCTTTTGCTTTGGTCTCTGAGTTGAGTTCCTCACGGCATTCCTCAAGAAGACGATCAATCCGGGCGGCTTTTGATGTGTCTGTGCCCGACCCGGCTATGCGGGCAACAATCAGTGCATGTCTGCCGTCTCCGGAAAGCAGCTGCCCGGAATAAAACTGCGCCCCGCCGGCCGGTAGCAGTGCTGACATTTGTCCCAGAATAACGCCTGCGAATCCCAGCGGGTCCGAAGCCATCATTTCACTGCGGCCTATCCCTTCGAGCTGTTCGAGGCTCTGCCGGTTGTGCGTCATAGCCTTCCTGATCTGCCCCGGTTCCAGCAGCGGCTGAATCTTCTGTTCCAGATCAGACGCACTCAAAAGCCACGGCAAATTGCTATTGACATGCCCAAGCAGCTCCGGAAAATTATTTACCGCATCACTGATGCCGACCCTGGTAAATAAACCACTCTTGTTCAACTTATCCGTAACAACAGATGCCGCTTTGACCAGTTCATCCCGATTATCAGATGCCTGCTCCAGATCAATAAAGATCTTGTCCTGAATCGGCAGATGATGGATCACTTGCCGGGCAGAGTTCAGCACCGGATCATGATGAGGCATGGATTCCAGGATATCGGTTTCAATTTTTAAATGATTGGTTTCCCAGAAAAAAAGCAGTCCTACAGCCAGAGCCGTAATGATGATGATTGACCATTTGATGGAGTATTTTTGCAGCGGCATGAATACCCTTAGAATATCGAGTGATTATTGTATTCTTTGTTGATTGTTAATACCAAGTTGCATTCAAAGGATAACGCGACGGCAAGGAGGAGGCTCCGCAGGCGTATTATTGATACGTCGAGGAAGCCGACAACGATGCCAACAAAGTTAGCTAAAGGATGCGACTTGGTATAAACATATTTCCAGAACACTGGCAAGTATAAACCCTCCAGAGGGGCTCCCGTGCTTTTGACGCATCTGCCGTGTAATCAGTGCCGGAAGAATATCCGGGAAAAAATCAGACGGGTAAAGGTTTTTGAATTTCGTAAAAAATCAACAAAAGGCCGGAAATGGGAAACTCTTGATCCATCCGGGCCGTAAAACACGCGGACCGGCTCTTCGATAATCGGGATGCCCCTTTTGTGCGCCAAAACAAGGATTTCCACTTCGAACTGAAATCGCCGCGCACGCACGCCGAGGCTCATGGATTCCGGCAGCGGATAAATTCTCATGCCGCTTTGCGAATCGGAAAGTTTTGGGCCACCGGACATCCTGACCCAGAAGTTCGAGAACTTCCGGCCGAAACGGCTTGTCCAGGGCGCATGATTTTCCTGCAGTGTGGTCATGCCTTCGCGTGTTCCAATTACAATCGGACGTTTTTTGGCTGGAATCGCGCTGATTAATTTCAGAACATCTTCAGGATAATGCTGACCATCCGCATCCAGGGTAATCGCAAAATCGGCCACATGAGAAGCCGCCATGAAACCGGTCAAAATCGCTGCGCCTTTGCCTTCATTTATCGAATGATGCAAAACCGTAATGCCTTTCATTTCCGCAAGACGCTGGGGAGTTTCATCGGTTGATCCGTCATCCACGACAAATACGGGATACCCCAGATTCTGAACCTGTCTGACAACCTGCACCACCGTTGCTGCATGATTATACACCGGGATGACAACAGCAAAGCGGTTCCTGCTGTTTTTAGAGTTCTTCGTGTTCTTAATAGTCTTGCCGGCTTTCCTGTTCATGTTTAACCTGTTTTCAAAAACGCCACGCCCCATGTCCCCGGTCCCATGTGCGCGCCGGATGTCAGCGACAGAGGCTGAAGAGCAATAGCCGCCATCGGATAGAGATTTTGAATCTTTTCCATAAACTGTGTCACCTGACCGACATTATCCGAATATTCCAGCATGATCAGCGCGCGGGAATCCCTACCCAATGAGGCCGCCATCTTCTCCAGCGCAAAATCAATCTGTTCGTTTTGATTTCTGACAAAACCTACTTTTTTCGCGCCTTCCGACTGTGGTGAAATGACGGGTTTCTTTTTCAAAACATCGCCTACGAACGCACCGGTTTTGGAAAGCCTGCCACCGGCGGCCAGGTACTGAAGCTTCTCCAGGAAAAGATATTCTTCGGATGCTGCGGCAGCCTCCTTGGCGAAGGTAAAAGTATTTTCCACATCTCCGGTGTGTCTGAAATAGAGCTGCGTCGACAGAACAATCACGCCCAGCCTGCCGCACGCCGCACCTGTATCGACAACCATCAGGCGGTTGTCCGGATCATGCTCCTTTTTCCATTGGCTTGCCACGTCGTAATTGCCCGTAAACGCGGAACCGACACACAAATACAATACTTTTTCAAAACGGGCCACAGCGCTGGCGTAGGATTGATGCCGTTCAAAAACAGAGGCTTGAGATGTGGATACCTTGATTCCTGATTCCATGGCAGCGTAGAGTTCTGCCGGGGAAAAACAGGTTTCGGGCAGCGATTTGTCGCCGACATTCAGGTAACTGTTCAAAAGGGTGAAGCCGTATTTTCTCGCGTCTTCGCGGGTAAGTGAACCGGCGGCATCCGTCATGATGTGCAGCGCGGAATCAGCGGGGGCATTTCTGAATTCACGGATCTGCTCGGAGAGATTGTCGTCCTCCCAGTTGATAACGGCTCCGAGCGCGCCGATCCGGGTCTTCATCTTTTCCCTGTCTTCGGTGTGCAAATGAATTTTACAAAGATCACCTTCCTGAATCATGACAACGCTTTCCTGTCCGCCGGTAATTTTGGCCAGATCATCGGGAGAACCATCGGCTTTCACCACAAAGTCAATGCAGTAGCCGTTGATTACCGATTCCTGAAATTCCGGGGAAATCCGCAGGCGGTCTTTGAACACCTCCGTCACCGGTCGATAGGGACCGGCAAATCCCGACCACGTGCAGAAAAATCCCTCAAAAAAAATGTACATGCCCAGCGCCCCGGCGTCGACAACTCCCGCCTCGGCCAGTTTGGGCAGCAGGTCCTGTGTTTCAATCACAGCCTGCTCGAGGCAGGACACAATTTGATCCACCCTCTTTTGATCCGGGGTAAAATCCTGCTGACTGAGATTTTCTTCGAGAGCATCAAAAAAGGAAAGCATCGTCCCCAGTCTGGGATCGCTGACGGCTTTCCATGCCCGGGCGTTCCCCTCCTGCACGGCCGCCTTCAGATTCTTCGGAGAATCGACATCATAAAAAGCCGAAAAAAACTGTGAGGCGATATTGCCGGAGTTCCCGCGCGCAGTCATCAGAAGCCTACGGGCAAGCTTCTCTTTGGGCTCACCTGCAAAACGAAGCGGTGAAAGGCTGACAAACAGGTTTCGCCCCGTATCGCCGTCGGCGATGGGGTATACATTGATCTCATCGAGCAGATCCGCCCAGGCCGCCACCCGCTCGACACCGGCAACAAAAGATTTTTTCAGAAGATCATCCATGTTTAATATCCCAAAAGTTCACGGATGTCCTGCGGAATGGAAAACAGGGTCTCCATTTCGGGGGTTTTTACAGCTACCTGTTCTGTGCGTCCCCGCGCGCAAACACTGTTGTCGGCTGTCTTGCGGATTTCAAAATCCACAACCAGCTTGATATTGGCATCCGCAAGGGTCGCCTTGCAGATAATTTCATCGCGGTGCCTGAGCGGGAAAATATGTTTGGTAGAGGTCCGGATGATGGGAAAAATAATTTTTTCCCGGTCATAGTATGAGTAAAGGTCAACGCCATAATGCTCGAAAAGCGCCGCGCGGGCGATTTCAAAATAGTTGAGATAATTGCCGTGCCAGACGATCTGCATGGGATCGAGGTCAAAAAACGGCACGCTGATTTTCACTTCGAAACTTTTTTTGTCTGCGCTCATGACTTTCCCTGAAAAAAATCAGTGTATCGGATCACCACGCACATTCTTTCAATATCTTCGTCCAGTGGCCGGTCCTCAATCACCGGATCGCTGACCTGCCTGATCTTGTGGAGCAGTTCGGCCAAAAGTGGTCTTGTCTGGATGTTTTGACGGATATCACAGGCCTGCGCAGCCGCCAGCAGGTGAATGGAAACCACCCGCTCCGTGAGCGTACATACTCTTTCGGCATCCCGGGCCGCTATGGTTCCCATGCTGACCTTGTCCTGGTTGTGTGATTCGGTTGAGCGAGAGAAGGACGCGGCAGGCATCGTTTCTTTAAGCGCTTCCGCAGCCAGGGCCGACGTTGCAATCGACATGGCCTTGAAACCGTGATAAAACCCCTCCTGTCCGCCGTTGAGACGGACCAGGTCACCCGGCAATCCGCGGTTTAAATTGGGCGTCACCAGCAGCATGACCTGGCGGTCGCACATGTCGGCGGCGGAAGCCAGCGCAGCTTTCAGCCCGTCCATGGCAAAGGCGATATGGCCCCCGTAAAAATTGCCGCCCATCAGAACCTGACCGGTGGCGGGATCAAATATCGGGTTGTCGTTGGATGAGTTGGCTTCTGTTTCCACCCACTGTTTAATCCAGGCAAGCGCGTCAGACAGCACCCCCAGCACTTGCGGCGTACAGCGCAGTGAGTAGGGGTCCTGCAAGGTTTCCAGCGCGTCGTCTTCCAGTTGACGTGCAGACACTTTGGACAGCAGGAGGCGGGCTATTTTATTTGCGACCTGCACCTGGCCCGGAAACGGCTTGGCCTCCGAAATTACCGGATGATAATGATGGGCGTTGCCCTTCATCGCGTGCACACTGAGCGCTGTCGCGGCAATGGCGGCATCGAGGATTCTCCGGGCCCGTTCAACCGCAATCACGGCGATGCCCGTCATGGTTGTCGTGCCGTTGACCATCGAAAGAGGTTCCTTCGGCAGGTATTTGTAAGGTTTCAATCCCGCTTTCTTCATGGCTTTAGCGGCGGGAACGATATCGTCTTCATAAAATACTTCGCGCTCTCCCGCAAGCGTCGCCCCGACATAGGACATCGGGGTCAGATCACCGGAAGCGCCGACAGAACCCTCACAGGGCACGACGGGCGTAATGCCTGCGTTTAAGAAATCCGCCATTTGCTTGAGCAGATCAATCGACACGCCGGAGTAACCCCGCGCCAGGCAAATGATCCTTGTTAACATGGCAGCCCGTGTCTCTTCAATACCAATCGGTTCGCCTGTACCGCAACCGTGAAACCGCAAAATATTGATACCGTTTTTCATGGCGACCTTCATGCTGATCCGGTTGCCGCAGGATTTGCCGTATCCCGTGTTGACACCGTATATCGCAACACCTTTCTGCATCCCATCCATTAGCGCTTTTTGTGTCCGGCCCATCCGTCTGACAAACTCTTTTGACCTGCTGATCACTACCGGCATTCCATCCTTCGCAACGGCAAGCATATCTTCAAAACTGACATGGCTGCCATCGATCACCAGGGCGGCCTTTCTGCCATTTTTCTTCATCAATCTTCAGACTCCTTTCATTTACGTTAATAGCTACTTACGTACGCGCGGCTTGTAGGTACCATCCGCTTTTTCCTTATCCATTACTTTTTTCAGCATTTTGAACATCTTGTAATTTGCGGGTTCTTCTTCATAAAACCTGTCCCAGCAGTAATAGTACATCTCCTGCAGTTTTTCGGGCGTCATCAGCTTCGGTTGAAAAACCACTTTACCGCAGGTGTAGTTGCTCCAGTCATAAGAGAAGATCCGGCCCTCATGATGCAAATCATCAAAAGTACGGGTATGGACAAACGGCGTCAAAATGGTGAATTCCGCCATGTCCAGTTCAATCTCCAGCAAAAAGTCCATCCAGCGTTTGATATAATCCTCCGTGTGATAATCCAGGCCCAGCAAAATGCTGCCCTCCACGGCAATTCCGTGATCATGATAGCGTTTGACCCGGTCCCGAATAAAGTCCGAGGAATCGAAAATAGTCTGATAAACAAACCAGGCGCCCGCCTGCGCCGCAAGATCAAGCACTTTATCATCATCTTCGATCGGGTGAGCGCACCATTTCTTTTTCAGAGGAATCATTTCCTTAAACAGCTCCATTTCCCATTCCCTGTCCTGCGCCAGTGAATTGTCGACAATGAACAGGCGGTTGTTGTCAATGCCGGCCAGTTCTTCAACGACCTTATCGAAGGGGCGCGGACGGAAACTGCGGCCGCCCAGAAACCGCACACAACACGGATAGCAATTGAAGCGGCAACCACGTGAAGCGTGAAACAGATCCACCATCTGAACCCCGCGGTAATTATACAGCTCGCGGTTCAGGATGCTGCGGCGCGCCGGCCCCACACTTTCAATGGGTGGAAAATTCTGCATGTAATTATAAATCTTTTGCAGCCCGCCCGCCCTGAAATCATCAAAGACCTGCTCCATTCTGCCTTCTGCCTCTCCCAGAAAAACCGAGTCGGCGTGCTTTTCAAATTCTTCGGCATGCAGCATCGTGGCAATCCCGCCGCAGATAACTTTGATTCCCCTGGCACGGAAGGCGTCTGCGATTTCCCAGCTGCGTTTGACCTGCGCGGTCAGCATCGTGGAAATGCCTACAAAATCCGCGTCCGTGTTCACATCCAGCGGTTCGACATTTTCATCAATGAACTGCACTTCCACATCGGCGGGCAATGCTGCGGCCATCACCACCGGCCCGTGAGGCGGAAGGATAAAACGTGTCTGACGGTCCAGTTTTTCCCATTTTGGATAAATCAACAAAAATTTCATAATGTCTTTTACATCTCCCTTTTATTTATGACGGCTCTCGCGATAATCTGCTTCATGATTTCATTGGAGCCGGCCAGGATGCGTGTTACGCGGATGTCCCTCCAAGCGCGCGCAATCGGATACTCTTCACAATAGCCATAGCCGCCAAAAAGCTGCAGACACCGGTCGGCCACTCTCCAGGCCATTTCCGTAATCCATAACTTCGCCATGGATACTTCAACAGTCACGGAATTTTTCTTCCAGTGTTCCAGAATCATTTTATCCACAAATGTGCGGCCGACCGTAACTTCCGCCGCCATTTCCGCCAGAACAAACTGCGTATTCTGCAACTGGCTAAGCTTTTTCCCAAAGACCTCACGCTGTTTGCAGTACAGGATCGTTTCCTCCAGCATGAATTCCGCGGCCGTCTGCGCTCCGATGGTGCAAATCAGTCGTTCCTGTTGCAGGTTGATCATCAGGTTTTTAAATCCGGTACCTTTTGGCCCCAGACGGTTTTCTTTCGGAATCCGGCAATCAGCAAAAAAAAGCTCCGCCGTGTCTTGCGATCGCCAGCCGATTTTTTTGAGCTTCTTTCCCTTTTCAAAGCCGGGGGTTCCCGCTTCGACCAGAAATAAATCCACGGCTGCGTGCGAATTGCTTTCCCGGGGATCTTTCGCCGCCACAATCACCAGGTCGCAATTGATGCCGTTGGAAATGAATGTTTTCTGTCCATTGAGAATAAATGAATCGCCATCCTCCAGCGCTGTGGTTTTCATGCCCGCCAGATCGCTGCCGGCTGCCGGCTCGCTCATAGCAATCGCCATGAGGATATCCCCGCTGATACAGCCCGGCAGATATTTTTTCTTCTGTTCCTCGGTCGCCAGCTGCATCAGATAGGGCACCGCCACATCACCGTGCAAACGTGCGGAAAGCCCGTAAAAATTGGCCCTGGCCATCTCTTCAATCAAAATGGCGCTGTAGAGAAAATCGGCACCCTGTCCACCGTATTCGGCAGGCACGGACGTGCTCAAAAAACCGTTATCCCCCATTTTCTTCCAGGCCCAGCGCGGCACAATTCCGTCTTCTTCCCACTGTTCCACATGGGGGACAATCTCTTTATCCAGAAATTTTCGGAAAGACTCCCGAAAAATCCGATGCTCCTGGGTATAGGGAATAAAATCCATTTATTTTCCTTCCACGCGCTTTTTTAAAATTCTTTTTAAAACCTTCCCGCTCTGATTGCGCGGAAATTCATCAACCAGAAAGACTCTCCTCGGAACTTTGAAGTTGGCAATTTTCCCCGAAAGCGCATTGATGATGTCCGCTTCGGACATTTGCACTTCCCGGTTCGGGATAATAAACGCGCCGACAACCTCTCCTCTTTTTGGATCGGGAATTCCCACTACAGCGGCTTCTTTTACGCCGGGTAGCGTCTGCAGCGCGCGCTCCACCTCTACGGGATAGATATTTTCGCCGGACGAAATGATCATCTCCACTTTTCGCCCCACAATATAAACAAAACCTTCCTCGTCGCGTCTCCCCATGTCGCCGGTGCAAAACCAGCCGTCCCTGAAAGCGGCTTTTGTCGCCGTCTCATTGTTCCAGTAGCGGGAAAACACATTCGGTCCCTGAACAAGAATTTCTCCCGGGTCTGCCGTATGAATATCGCGGCCCTGATCGTCCACAATGCGCAAATTCACATGAAACACTTCCTTGCCCACAGAGCCAGCCTTGCGCACCGAGTCTTCCAGGTCCAGCGAGGTCAGCCGTCCGGTCTCTGTAAGGGCATAGCCCTGCACAAATCCCACACCCTTTTCGTCCTGATACTTCCGGATGACCGGAAGGGGAATCGGCGCACCGCCGGAAATGAAAAAATGCACGTGCGACAGATCCGCGTCATGCCATTCAGGCGTATCCGCGATCATCTGGTACATAACCGGAACGGCAAACATATAGTTGATTTTTTCGCGGCAGATGGTCTTGAGGATTTCCGAGGCATTATAAAAACTGCTGATCATGATGCTGCCGCCGGCGTAAATAATCAGCGTCACGGAAGCCGCAAGCGCACCGATATGAAACAGCGGCGCGACAACCAGCGATTTGTATGACCGGTCAACCCCGTATCCCAGAAGCGAATGAATCGCACCGAACAAAATATTTTGATGCGTCAGGACCGCTCCCTTGGGATCACCCGTTGTGCCGGACGTGTACATGATAAACAGCGGATCGGACAGATCAGCCCCCGGACTTTTCAACGGTTCGCTGATTTCAAAATTTTCGACATAATCTGCAAAATCCGGATCAGACGGGTCGTTGCCCTCTCCCAGGCGATAGTAGCGCATCGTGGGGATACCGGCGGCCTTGATTTCGCCGACTTTCGACGCAAATTCATTTGAGTAGATTAAGATTTCAGGTGCACTGTCGCGTAGAATATACAGCAGTTCCGGAACGGCCAGACGGAAATTGAGCGGCACCATGATCATACCGGTCCTGGCACAGGCGAAGAATATTTCCAGAAACTCGCTGGAGTTCGACATCAAAAGAGCCACACGCATGCCTTTCTCGATTCCCAGATTTTCAAGGGCACGTGCGGTTTCATTGACCCGCCTGTTGAAATGTTCATTATTATAGGACTTGTTTTTTTCCGTCAGAAACGGTTTATCCGGCGCGATCATCGCCCGTTTACTGATCCATTCTCCGATATTCACAATATTTCCTCATTGACTTTTGTAATCACTGAAAACCAGATATACATAAGTTCCGCCGAAAGATATCCCGGCAAGAACCGCATGTTTTACATCGATTTCCTTTTTCTGCCCCGTTACAAAATTCATCGGCAAAAGCGGATTGGACAGTCCGACCGTGGGGGGCAGCCATTTGTTTTTCACAGATAAAGCGAGGGCGCAAGCCCGAATACCACCGCTTGAAAAACTCTCGCCGAGGGAACCTTTGACAGAGGTCACAAACGGTTTTTGTCCACATGCATCAAACAACTCGTCATAAGCTCGCGCTTCTACGGCATCCAGCACCCTGTCTCCGTTGGCCGATGCCATTATCGCAGTAATATCTTCAGGGGCAAGACCCGCACTATTCAACGTCCTCTGAAACGTCCGCCGGATCCCTTGGGTATCTTTCGGCCACTGAGTGGGCGACGTGGGTGAAGACCCCATACCGGCACCGGTGATTTCGCAGTATATCCTCGCACCACGATTCCTGGCACAAGACAGGCTTTCCAGGCAAAGAATGCCGCAGCCTTCACCGACAACGTAACCGTTGCGCATGACGTCGAAAGGACGCGCTCCTTCGGCCCCGTCTTTGTCCGGCGACAGGCCATGAAACTTCGACAGAGACTCATAATAAAATTTCGATAAAATATCCACTCCGCCTGCGAGCATGAAATCCGCCGTGCCGCGCTTGATTTCGGAAACGGCATACGCAATGGCTGTTTCCGCGGAAACGGCAAAATGCGTAACGGTAATATTGACGCCTCGAAATCCCAGTTCAATGGACGCGTGACCTGCCGGCGCGTTCATCACCGTATTGGGAACGAGGATCGGGTTGACCGAAGACGGCCCTTCCTTCAAGAGCGTATCAGCAACCTGAACCGTAACGTCCGTCGCTCCAAACGACGTACCCAGAAGGATGCCGATGCGATCCCGGTTTTCAGCACTGACGGTCACGCCCGCGTCGTCGAGCGCCATTCTTGCTGACGCGGCTGTCATCAATGACGTCCTGTCCATCCTCCGTAGATTTTTTACAGAAATAAAATCACGCGGGGAAAAATCACGGACTTCCGCCCCGAGATGCGAAGACACAGCGCTGGTATCTAGCGATTGCACGGTGTCAATGGCACAGGCGCCTTCAGAAAGCCTCCGGGAAAATTCGTCTTTCCCTGCACCCAGCGGCGAAACAAGCCCCAAACCCGTCACGACAATGCGCTGACTGTCCGATCGGTCATGTTCATGATCCATGAGCCGCACCCTGCCCTTCGTATTTCCCGAAAATCACTGTGGTGTTGTTCCCGCCAAACGCAAAGGAATTGGACAAAACATGGCGTAAGTCAGATGAACGCGCACCTTCCGTCACGTAGTCCAGATCACACTCAGGATCGCGTTCCTTAAAATGGATCGTCGGCGGAATAAAGCCCTGCGACAGCGCAAGTAAAGCAACTATCGCTTCCAGCGCGCCCGCCGCATCCAGCGGATGGGCATGCATGGATTTTGTTGAACTCACCGGAATAGCATAGGCGCGCGGTCCGAATACTTCCTTAATGGCCCTGGTTTCTGTCACATCGTTGGCGGGCGTCGCGGTTCCGTGAGCATTGATGTAATCAATGTCCTGCGTGGACAATCCGCTGTCTTTCAGGGCCGCCTGCATGGAACGAACAGCACCGGATGCTTTTTCATCGGGCGCGGTCATGTGAAATGAATCACAGCTCACTCCGTATCCCAGAATTTCGCCGTAAATGGTTGCCCCCCGAGTCAACGCTGATTCCAGCGATTCCAGAACCAGAATGGCCGCCGCTTCTCCCAGCGAAAGACCGGAGCGGGTCCTGTCAAAGGGCCGGCAGACATCCTCATCCAAAGACTTCAGGGCGTTGAAAGCCGCATAGGTAATCCGGCACATCGGTTCCACAGCCCCCGCCAGAACAATTCCCGCCTGGCCGCTCTCAATCAGATCCCTCGCATAACCCAGCGCATTGGCGCCGGATGAACAGGCAGTCATCAATGTGGTTTTAGGTCCCAAAAGTCCAAGGTTGGAAGCAATCCGGTCAGCAGAAGACGCGCAATAAACGGTCGACAGACGGGAAAATCTCGACCTGTCGAGACCTTTCACAAGCAGATCCGCATAAAAGTTTTCCGCTTCGAACAACCCGCCGGAACCTCCGCCGATAATGACCCCCATATCTTCTTTGAACCGTTCCGGCAACGGATAAAGACCGGCATCGGTGAGAGCTTCAATCGTCGCGGCAAAGACCAGCTGATCGGCGCGGGACATTCTTTTGAGGGAAAATTCGTCCGGAATGGAGGCGCGGGCATTAAAATTCCTGATCTGTCCGCCTTTATGCGTGCGGAATTCGGTTGTATCGAAAAGATCAATATCGTTTATGCCGCAAACACCCTCCCGTAAAGAAACCGCAAACTGCGCGACATCTTTGCCAATGGCGTTTATCGTCCCTAAGCCTGTGATCACAATGCGCTTTTTATTTTTCATAGTAATTTTAGCCTGTTGTGTTCAATGCCCTTACCAATAAATGAGAAATCTAAAATGCGTAGACTAAAAAGTCAAACGAATATTAAAATAAGCAGGTAAGGGCACCATCTGTAAACGGGCAATTCTCTAAAACATTTTCCTGCCAAACATGTCAAGATGCACCATCTCGGACACCGGCCTGCGTGGAGGCCCATCCTTCGGCTCCACCGCCGGTCGCCCGATAGGGATCACGGCAGCCACTTCATACCCCTGGGGCAGGCTAATCACTTTTTTGCAGGCATCATGGTCCATCAGGCCGACGACGACCGTCCCCAGTCCCATTTCATGAGCGGTAAGACAGAGTGTCTGCGTGGCGATGCCCAGATCAAACATATACCAGTTGGCATGTTTGGTGACTTCCACTCCCCCGTAACATCCGGAGACGCCGGTTTTTCCACAGACAACAATCAAAGCGGAAGCAACAAGTGAGCATTTGGTTGCAGGATTTTTCTCGGAATAAGTCGCCACAACTTGCTGAATCACCTCGCGGTCGCGCACCACAACGAATTCCCATGCCTGCGTGTTGGCCCAGGACGGGGAGCAGCGCACGGCTTCAAAGATTTTTTTCAATTCTTCATCGGTTACAAAGGAATCCGTAAATTTTCGAACGCTGCGTCTTTTTTGTATGGCTTCCTGTAATTCCATAACTCGTCCTCCTCCATTTGATTTCATGTTATATTTTTATGTCCGAACCGGCAGCTTTTCCATCAGCGATTTTCCGTTCAAAAATCTGACGGGTCTGTTCGGCCACTGCGTTCATTGAAAAATTTTTTGCCGAATAATCTGGCGTCAGTGTGGCGATTAATTCCATCGTAATGGTGTTCTTTTCCTGGGTCTTAAAAAGAAACGATCCGGGCGGGAACAGTTTTTCGGTGCCCTGAATATAAACCAGCTTTAATCCCGTATTGCAGTACCTCGCGATACTGAACACCCCTTTATTAAAGGGTCCGAGCTTGCCGTCACGGCTCCGGGTTCCCTCCGGGAATAAAAATAAATTGCCGCCTGCAGCCAGATGCGCTTTGATGCTCTCGAGATGATTGATCATGGCCGCACCTGTCATTTCAGACGGCGAGGAAGACACATAACCCGCTTTCTTCATGAACCATCCGAAAACCGGCACCTGGAAAAACGTCTTTTTAATAATCGTCGTCTGACGCGGAAACAGGGATACCAGCAGGATCGGGTCCAGGTAGGACAGGTGATTGCATACAATCACAGACGACTTAAGTGCACACACTTCCGGGTCGATTTTATATGTTGTGCGGGGAATGAGCAGGCCTGCCAGTTTGAAAAAGCGCTTCATATGCAGGTGGAACAATTTCTGGATGACCCCTGAACTGTTTTTTGTAAACAGATAACAGGGAATAAACAGGAAAAGCAATATGAACAAAAAGCCGAAAAGAAAATAGCCCCATAAAATCAACATGAGGCAAAAATTGCCGATCAACTGAAAAAATCGAATAAAAGCCATTTGATTTCAGGTCAACTTTCGAATCAGCAGGCTCGTGTTGACGCCGCCGAACGCAAAATTCTGAATGGCCGCGGTCTTGACCGGATGTTCCATGAGTGTCTGAACGTGCCTGACCATCGCGCATCGTTCGTCAATATCTTCGAGATTGAGCGTCGGGGCGATAAAATTTTCCTGCATCATGTAAAGCGTTAAAATCGTTTCAATGACTCCGCAGGCGGCCATCGTGTGTCCCATGTAACTCTTGAGGGCCACCACATGAGGATTGGAGCCAAAGACCGCAGCGGCTGCCTGTGCCTCAATGATGTCCCCCATCTTCGTCGCGGTGGCGTGAGCGCTGATCAGGTCAACGTCCGCGGCGGAAATTTTAGCGTTTTCAAGACCCAGTTGCAGTGTTTTGGTAATACCTTCAAGATTAGGAAGAATCAGGTCTCCTCCGTTGGAGTTGCAGGCGAAACCAATCACCTCACCCAGAATCGGCGCACCGCGTTTTTTGGCAAATTCATACTCTTCCAGCATAACGGCGCCCGCGCCTTCGGCGACCACCAGACCGTCGCGCGCCCTGTCAAACGGACGGGGCGTTTTTTCTGGCTGATCGTTGAAAGCGGTGGAACAGGCCAGGAGATTATCAAAAACGGCAACCGTGATCGTGTCATATTCATCAGCCCCGCCGCAGAGCATGGCATCCTGCAGTCCGTACTTGACCGCTTCGTAGCCAAAACCGATGGACTGGCTCGACGTGGTGCAGGCCGTCCCCGAAGAAATAATACGTCCGGTAATGCCGAACATTTTTGAAATATTCACGGCAGTTGTATGCACCATGGATTTCAGGTAATCCACCGCACCGATTTTCTGATACGTCTCTTTATCTTTTGCGCTCAGAAATATTTTGTAAATATCGCGCTGAACCGTGGGCGAACCATGAATTGAGCCAAACGCAATGCCCAGTCGCCCTCCCGTTATAAACTCGGTAGAAAGCCCCGCCTGCTCCAGCACTTCCCTGGCCACCTGGCAGGCATAATAAGACACCGGTCCCATGGTCTTGCGGTGCTGCCGTTTGAAGTCATACGCAATCGTCTCACTTACTGTGCCGTAAACCCTCGAATGAATGAACTGGCCGAACAGTTCATCTTCGCGCAGAGGTTGAACGCCGGAAATCCCCTTCTGAAGACTTGCGATGATTTTATCCCTTCCGTGACCGATGGGTGTTATTGCCGAACAGGCTGTGATAACGACTCTGCGATCTGTCATTTGCCCTACCCCTTCGTGGTGCGGCGCTTTTCCGCCAGCATTTCGACGTAATCAATGATCTGTCGCATCGTGCGGATGTCCATCGCCTGCTTTTTCTCGTCCCGTGTCAGTTCAGACCCCAGGAACTTCTCGATTTCCAGAAGCAGGTCAATTGCGTCAATACTGTCAAAGCCATAGGCTTCACGTAAGTTGACATCGAGTTCGGGATTTTCGACTTCAAACTCTCTTAAAAAAATGTCACGGACTTCATTTTCTATATCCTGACGTGTCATGAACTTCAGACGACTCCTTTAATGACGCTAATGTATTATAATATTATGGTTCCAAGCACCATTTCAATGCTTATCCGGATTTTTTCCAAAACGAAATTGCCGCGAAAAGTAACACAAATCAGCGTTGCCGTCCAGCATTAGAGTAAGCGCGATATTTCCCCATAGAGACGTGGTGTGCCGGCCAGCTGCCTCACAGCGTTGAAAGACCCCAGGATACAGCCCATCACTCCCGGCGCAACGGAATTTTGCCCGGCCATATAAAGGCCCTTAATGGACAGTTTGTTCAGAGATGCTATTTTAAGCAGTTGACGGACGGAACGCAACACCCCGTAACAGGAACCTTCGGGACAATTCACATAATCGCGCAGTGTCAGAGGCGTAAAGACATCCAGAATCTTTGCGTTTTTCAGAGGTCCGAACACTTCTTCTGATTTTTTCAGCAAATCCCTTGCGATGGTCAGTTTTTTATCTTCATAGTCCGCACCGCGCTTTCCTGATACCGTGTTTTCCCACAGGCTCCAGTCACGATAAAACGACCGGGCAATGATGGAAAGCAGATTGGTTCCTGAAGCATTGCCTTTCCGTATCTGGTAAAAAATGCCGTTTGTGATGCCCCCGCGCTCGTCATGGCGCAACCGGTAAATGTTGTAATCCAGCTCCCTGTGTGCTGCGGCATCAATGCCTGCCTGCACGGCAATCACCCCTTTGGTTTCCTCCAGTGTTAAAATTCTTTCCCTCAGAGAACTCCGAAGAGCCCCCGGATCCAGCATGCTCAGCATGGTTTTGGGATGGATGGCCGCCACAACCGCGTCGGCAAGAAGCTTTTCGCCATCACCCAGACTGATTCCCGTAACTTTACCGGAAGACAGATTGATTTTCCGCACGGCCCGATTCAGAATTAACTTCCCACCCAGCGCGGTGAAACGCTGTGCAAAAGCATCAGCCATTTTACCGCCTCCTTCTTTCAAACGCCAGGACGAAAACAAATACCCGGCCACCGCCATGTGATGAAAGATCACCGGACAATCGTCGAGATCAACACCGATAAGCTGGCACGGTACCGCAAGCAGGGCCCGCAATCGTGCAGAGGCCCGCAGATCATCCAGGAGCTCCCCCATCGGCCTTAAAAAATCCATATTTTGAAAGGGATCGCTCTGACGGAGAAAGAAGGATGGATCCATCATTTGGCCGGAAATTTCCCGCAGGCTTTTCATCAGAATATCCAGAGCGGGGCCTTCCGCCGGGCAGGCCTTTCTCAGGTTTCTTTCGTACGCATCCATGCCAAGAGGCATGTCGAAAACAAAATCATCAAACCGGTACCGGTCAACCAGACCGGAAGATCCCATGGGATAAAACAGATCCTCCACGGAAATGCCCAGGACATGAAACATCTTTCCCAGGGGTTCAGAAGGACCCAGCGCTCCGACATAATGCACGCCCACAGGACAATCGACACCCTTGCGCAAATACGAGCGCATCAGGCCGCCCGGTTTACGATTTTTTTCCACAATCGTGACACGGTAGCCCAAAAGCAGCAGCAGAATTCCAGTGGAAAGACCGCCAATGCCCGCTCCGATAATAATAATATCCTTCCCCGTAACCGGGTCTTTCATGGGCGGAATCCTTTTCACTTCTGCACTGGCGGCATGTCCCTGACCATCTCGGATTCGATCAGAGTCATCATCAGGCTGTAACCCAACCATCCCGCGGACCGCAGTTCAATGGTTTTATAAGCATCCCGGGAATTTCCGTCCATATTCACGGTGCGCTTCAGGGCACCGCATTCCGAGTAGCGCCGGATCTGAACGCGCCCGTCATGACCCGCCACCACATCGACCCATCCGCCCTGCTCTTGACGCCTGCGGCAGACAACGTCTCCCGAAACAAAGACACCTTTTTCGACCAGTTCGCCCGCAGGCTCCAGAAAAATCAGTTCCATGTCGTCCATCATGTTGCGCGCGAAATCCGGCTTATCAAAAGGCGGCAGCGCCCGGATGACTTTTACACCTTCGCTTCCTGCAACAGCTTCAAAAACCACCATGCCTTCCGTGCTCATGATGGCGCAGGAAAACATCCGTGAGGCGGGATCCGCAACCGTCACGCCGATCATCACAGCCTTCGTCTGTCCGGCTGCCTGAACATCAATCGTGTGGATGAAACGGGTTTTTTCCTGAAGAAACGGGAACGGACAAAGGATAGGCTCCTTTACATGTGCTGATGACGGTTCCTGAATTGCCGGCAGCGTCGCACAGGACGCAAGCAGAAATACACTTATCAGAAAACAGAGGCCTTTCATTGAACAACCTGGAAGACAGAAGGATCAATGCTCTTGTTGACGACAACGTTTTGAAAATCGATTTGGGTTTCAGAGGTGGCGCTTTCCACAATCCTGACCGATTTGACGGACGCGTTTTTTTGGGAAATCGCGATCTCAATTTTTTCGATCATGCCGGCCATGTTTTTACCGGTCGGCGTCATTGTAATCATGGTATCGTTTCCTTCCCGAATCGTCGCGGTAAAGGCCGGATTGGTATCGTACTTTCCGTTCATCCAGCCCGCAACATCACCCAGAACAATCTGCATTGCTTTCGCACCGCCTGTTTTGTCTTCAACCATTTTACCACCGGAGGGGATATAGCGTTTCGTTTGCCCCTTACCCGAAAGGACCACACTCTTTAGGGGTTTACTATATTCCCAGCGGATGGAATCCGGAGCGGCGTAATAAAATTTCCCATTTGAAATCAGTGGCTTGGACAGAATCTTCATAGATTTCTTTTGCACAAAATCGGCTGTCATGGTCGAGATGCGGGCCGAATCCTTACGCAGTTTGGCAAAATCATCTGCCGAAACGCTCCAGACGGGAGAAATGAGTAAGTAAAACAATGCCAGGCATGTTAATTTCAGAAAGGAGTTTTGTCTCATTTTCAGAACATTCCTCCGTTGATGCCGATAACCTGCCCCGTAATGTAAGACGCGTCGTCCGAACATAAAAAACGGATCACCCGGGCCACTTCTTCGGGTTTCCCGACGCGGCCCATCGGAATCATGCTTTTGATGGTATTTTCATCAACAGGCATGCTGCTTAACATATCCGTATCAATCGGTCCGGGAGCCACCACGTTGACCCGAATGCCGAAACGCGCCACTTCCTTACACATCGAGCGCGTTGCAGCAATGATACCTGCCTGGGCTGCAGCGTAATTGGCCTGACCCCGGTTGGGCATCATGGCCGATATGGAGGAAACGGAGACAATCGCACCGCGTTTTTTTCTCACCATTTCCCGCAGGACCGGTTTGGTCACATGATAGAATCCATTGAGGATTGTATTGATTACCCTGTACCACTCGTCTTCCCCCATCATCAGGAACAGTCCGTCAGCGGTGACGCCGGCGTTGTTGACCAAAACATCAATTCTCTTGTGCTCCCCGACAATCCTTGCCAGGGCTTCTTTCACTTCGTCCGCATTGGCGACATCAAATTTCTGCACTTCGCCTTGGGCGCCCGCTGCCTGAACCTGCGCCAGCGTTTCAGCAGCAGCGGCCTCGCTGGAATTATAATTGACCACTACATAGTAACCGGCCTTTGCCAGTTCGACAGCCGTTGCACGCCCGATTCCCCGGCTGGCCCCTGTCACAATTGCTATTTTTCTTTCTTCCATGATTGAATCAAGCTCCTTGTGTGAATTTTTATGCTTCATCGTTGAGCCGCACGGCCTGTAGAACTGCCGTCAACAGCAGATCATCTCCCGCTTTTACCACACCCTCGATCACAGCGTAACTCTCAAAAGCATTCAGATTTTTAACAACAACAGTGATCCGGGTATCGAGCGCAACTCTGTCCGTTTTGAATTCAGCGGACTTAATGCCAACCAGCCAACCCTTGATTGGATCCTTGCCGCTTACTTTCCGTTTATAGCCTTCCACCGCTGCGGAAGTCTGGGCAATGGCTTCAATCAAAACCATTGAATTGACCGCCTGACCATCGCAGAGAGGCCAGCCCTGATTGACTACAGCCGTGGAACTACCGCCATCTTCCGTGATCTCTTTGATCTCCGTGATGACTTTTATCGGTTCACGATGCGGAATCAACGATTCGATATCGATCATCGGTCTTTTCCTTTTTTTCATGCAAATTAATGAGAAAACAGCACAGAAGTCAACAAAAAACATCTTTAAACATCTGATGCCGGATGTGCGGGTATCCCTGACAAGTCCCCCCCCAAAAACCTCCATTGCTTTTTTCTGCTGTTTCTTATAGATAACCCCAAAATACAAATGATTCATCGTTTAAATTATTACCCATATGACAACAGAAACAAAAGACCATTTCATCAGCAGTTACAAAAATATTCTGGCTCCTTCAAAAACACTGTGCCAGAAAGAGTTTATATACGGCGGATATACCTACGGCGAGATTTTCGAACTGGCCGCCGGTTTGAAAAAAACCCTGGCAAGACGCGGTACGGAGAAGTCCGTCTGCCTGTGTACGGAAAACAAGGCGGTGATCGCCGCTTCCCTGCTGGCTTCCCTTTCCGGGGCCTGCCGCTTGATTCTGCCTTATTCTTTTTCCACCCACGCACTGATGGAAATGTACGAAGCAGTCGGCTTTGATTGTGCCATTACCGATCACCCTGAAGAGATGCCCGGCGTCGAAATCATCACACCTTCGAAAGGAAATCCAGGGGATCTGAATTCTGAATACATGCGCGACCCGGATAGACCTTTTTTAAAACTTTTCACCGGCGGTTCGACCGGCAAACCCAAGGTCTGGTCTAAATCGCCGCGCAACCTGCTGGCCGAAGCCATTTACCTGCGGGATAAATTCGGTCTTTCATCAAAAGACCTTTTTATCTCAACGGTTCCACCTTATCACATTTACGGTCTTTTGTTTTCCATCCTGACCCCGTTTCTGTCGCATGCCCGTGTACTGCCGGAAATTTATACGTTTCCACAGGAAATCATCTCCGTCATCAACCGGCACAAGGCCACAGTGCTGGTGAGCGTACCGATTCACTACCGGTCTTTGAAAGTTGATAACCTGTCCGTACCATCCCTGAAAACCGCATTTTCCTCTTCGGGTGTTTTAAATCGATCCGACGCAACGCATTTCCTGAAAAAAACCGGCCTGGGCATCAATGAAATCTATGGTTCAACGGAGACAGGAGGCATTGCCTTACGCAATGTAAGTGAAAATACAGACGCCTGGAAGCCTGCCGATGTTGTATCCTGGAGATTGTCGGGGAAGCGACTGGCCGTGCGCTCCGATTTTGTATCCATAGAAATGGAAAAAGACTTGGAAGGATTTTGTGTGACAGGCGATGAAGTCCAACCGGATAAAAATGATCGTTTTCTGCTTCTGGGACGGGCTGATGGTATTGTCAAAGTAGCCGGCAAACGGGTAGACCTTATCGAAGTGCAGAATAAAATCCAGACACTGCCCACCGTGCGTGACGCTGTGGTCATTGCACTGCCCGCGGAAAAAGGACGGGAAAGCGTGATTGCCGCCCTGGTCGCCTGTGAACTGACAGAAGTGCAGCTCAGAAAAATGATCCTGGAAAAGCTCGAGCCTTTTGCCATGCCGCGCCGCATTAAAATCGTTTCCTCCATTAACCGGACCGCTACCGGTAAAATCGATTTCCGGCGTATTGAACGCATTTTTCTTTCCGGAAAAGACAAGAATTCATAAGAATTACCTTTGTTTCTCTTCGGGAGTCAAATATGCTTGACTTCGTTACACTTTCGCTACTATACATTTCATCGTGCGCCCTGGTTTTGACTATCACAACTACGAAACGGGCAACTGCAACACTCTGACTGCTGAATATCGCGAACAAGGGGGATTGATCTTCAGGTAACCAAGACAAACCATGCCGGGGAGGGAAAAACATGCCGGGATTCAGCGACTACGAAAAATACGATGGTCTGGGATTGGCCGAACTGATCAGAAAAAAGGAAGTTACCGCTCTGGAATTGTGTGAAGAGGCATTCCAGCGCATGGACCGCATCAACCCGAAGATTAACGCGGTTATTTACCGCATGGAGGACGCAGCCCGGACTGCAGCCAAAGGACCGATCCCGCAGGGCCCATTCTCCGGGGTGCCTTTTTTATGCAAGGATCTTGTTTCCGCCATCGCGGGCGTACCCATGACCAAGGGCAGCAAAGCCTGCCGCAATTACGTCCCGACACAGGACAGCGAAATGGCCAGGCGCTACAAAGCATCCGGACTGATTGTTCTGGGGAAAACGAACACACCGGAATTCGGCCTGATGGGCATTACTGAACCCGAACTGCATGGTCCGACACGCAATCCATGGAATCTTGATCGAACGCCGGGCGGTTCCAGCGGTGGGTCCGGTGCGGCGGTTGCCGCAGGCATTGTCCCGCTGGCCTCCGGCGGTGATGGGGGCGGCTCTATCCGCATTCCATCGTCCTGCTGCGGGCTGTTCGGACTGAAGCCAACGCGCGGACGTAACCCGCTGGGACCAGAATCGGGCGAAGTATGGCAGGGAGCGGAAGTGGAAGGCGTGATCACCCGCTCGGTACGCGATACCGCAGCCATGCTCGATGCGACGCACGGCGCGGACCCGGGGGCCCCCTGCCTCCTTCCTGCACCGGAAAGACCTTTCCTTGAATATGCCGGGCTGAATCCTAAACCGCTGAAGATCGGCTACACAGTCTCGTCGCCTTTGAAAGCTCAAGTTGATCCCTCGTGCGTTCAGGCCGTGCAGAGCGCGGCAAAACTTCTGGAAAGCCTCGGACACATGGTTGAAGAGGCCAGCCCTGAAATTGACGGAGAATCTGTGGCCCGATGCTATTTCATGCTTTATTTCGGGGAAGTCGCCGCCGATATTGAAGAGCTCAAAAGCGTTGTCGGCAGACCGCTTAACCATCATGACACGGAGGAAACCACGTGGGCCTTGAATTTACTAGGAAAGGCCTTCTCAGCAGGTGATTTCGTTTTGGCCAGGCGTCAGTGGAACACTTTTTCTCGTCAAATGGCAAAATTCAATGAAAAATACGATCTGTATATGACGCCCACCATTGCTTCTCTTCCCCCTCGCATCGGAGAGGCAAAGCAGAAACCATCTGAAGAGTTTTTGCTGAAAATCATTAATTCACTTAACCTGGGAGGTATCTTGAAAGCATCAGGATTAGCTGACGTCATGGCCACCAAAAGTCTCATCAAAATGCCTTTCACCCAGCTGGCGAACTTCACGGGGCAGCCGGCCATGTCCGTGCCGCTCCACTGGAGCAAAGAAGGTCTGCCCTGCGGCGTGCAGTTCATTGGCAGGTTCGCTGAAGAATCCCTCCTGCTGCAGCTTGGCGGACAACTCGAGCGGGCTGCTCCATGGTTTGATAAAAGGCCGAAAATCTGAAGAAGAAAACTGCTCACTGGCCTTAGCAGGCACCGGGCAATGGAAACCATGTAGGGCCAGCGAGCAGTCTAATTCAATAATTTATTGATTATATTCACATATCATAAAATTCATCCCGGCTTCGCAAACACAAAACACTCATCTGATCACTTCTGAAAAAAATTATTGACAGAACAGAAATAAATCGGCTATACGTAACCCAGTTTACGTTAAGTGGTTTCAGGTTGCACTTAATTGAAATTCCAATTTATGGCGAGGTGCATCATATGTCCGATTTTGTAAGTAAAACCATAGGAGAAGTGATCAAGGAAACCGCCGGCCGCATCCCGGATCATCCGGCGCTGGTTGCTACCGAATTCAATGTCCGCCTGAATTATTCCCAGTTATATGATCAATGCCGGAAGACGGCCAGAGGCTTGATTGCTCTTGGGGTCAAGCGCGGTGATCACGTTTCTGTATGGACAACCAATGTCCCGGAATGGGTTTACCTGCAGTTTGCACTGGGGATGGTCGGCGCAGTTCTGGTCACGATCAACACCAATTACCAGACGCATGAACTGGAATATATTGTCAAGCAGTCCGATTCCACCACTCTGTTTCTGATCGACGCGTATCGGGACACCAGCTTTTACGAAACCGTACGCCGTGTTCTGCCGGAACTCGACAGAGACCAGCCGGGAAAGATTGATTCCCCCAAGCTCCCTCTTCTGAAAAACATTGTCTATATTGGAAAAAGGGAAAGCACACCCGGCATGTTCAAATTTCAGGATCTCATCAGTATGGGCGAAAGCGTTTCAGAAGAGACGCTGGACGAGCGGACGAAGTCCCTGTCCGATGACGATGTCATCAACATGCAGTACACCTCGGGAACCACCGGTTTCCCCAAAGGCGTCATGCTGACGCATCACAACATCGTCAACAATGCCCGGATGGTCGGGGATGTGATGGGAATGACCGAAAAGGACAGTCTGTTGATTCAGGTCCCCGTATTTCACTGCTTCGGCTGTGTCATGAGCACGCTCAACAGCGTCTATCACGGGTCGACAATGGTTCTTCTGGAATACTTCGATGCGCTCAAAGCACTGCAAATGATAGATCGGGAAAAATGCACAGCCGTCAACGGCGTACCGACAATGTTTGTCACCATCCTGAACCATACCGATTTCGACCGCTATGATATGAGTTCTCTGCGCACAGGCATTATGGCGGGAGCGCCCTGCCCCGTCGAAGCGATGAAACAGGTCATCTCGAAAATGCACTGCCCTGAGGTCGTTATCGCCTTCGGCCAGACAGAATCCGCACCCGTCATGACCATGACACGTCGCGATGATCCGATAGAGCTGCGCGTCGCCACCGTCGGCCGTCTGCTGCCGGATATCGAAGGCAAAATTATCGATCCGGAAAACGGCAAAGATTTACCGTCAAACACCCAGGGTGAAATCGTAACCCGCAGCGCCTGCGTAATGAAGGGATACTATAAAATGCCTGAAGCCACGACCAATACCATCGATCAGGACCACTGGCTGCACACAGGCGATCTCGGGGTAATGGATGAAAACGGATATTTTAAAGTGACCGGCCGGATCAAAGATATGATCATCCGCGGCGGAGAGAATATTTATCCCCGGGAACTGGAAGAATTCCTCTTTACCCATCCGAAGGTCGTCAATGTCCAGGTTGTAGGCATCTCGGACAAGAAATACGGTGAACAGGTACTGGCGGCGATTCAGTTGAAAAACGGACAGACGGCAACAGCCGACGAATTCATTGAATTCTGTAAAGGGAAAATCGCCCGCCATAAAATTCCGAAATACTGGGAATTTGTTGACAGCTACCCCATGACAGCCAGCGGAAAAATCCAGAAGTTTAAAATGAAAGAAATGTTTGAGAAGAAGTATAAAGAAGGCTGAAGGCTAAAGGCTAAAGGCCAAAGGCAAAAGGCCAAAGGCCAAAGGCCAAGGAAAAAAGCAGGATAAATCAAACTTTCACCTTTAGCCTTGCTCCTTGCTCCTTGCACCTTGCGCCTTGAACCTTGAACCTTATAAAGAGAAAGGCAAAGATATGTCGAACATCATCAACCGCGACACCATTGGAGATATGGCCCGCAGAGCCGCAACAAAATACGGCGACAAAACCGCAATCATTTTCCGCGATCTTAAGCTGTCCTTTTATGATCTGGAACGGGAGTCAAGACGTTTTGCCAACCTTATGACCCGTTATGGCATCAAAAAAGGGGACCGGGTGGCGATCTACGCATACAACTCCCACTATTATCCCATCAGCATGATCGGCCTCGCCAAAATCGGCGCAATCCAGGTACCCATCAACTACATGCTCAACGCCGAGGAGATTGCTTATATCATCAATCATTCGGGGTCACGGATCTTCATTGTGGAGGATATCCTCTACCCGATTATCGCCAAGGACCAGAACAAATTTTCAACCGTTGAAAAATGGGGCTTTATTCCCCTGGGGGATTCCAGTGTTCCTGACGGATTCTTCAACTTGATCTCGGAGATGGAAACCATGCCCTACGACGAGCCTCAGGTGGAAGTGAGCGCGGAAGATGTCGTACAGATTCCCTACACAAGCGGAACAGAGTCCAAGCCTAAAGGAGCGATGCTCTCGCACCGCGCTCTCATGTCCCAGTATCACAGCTGCATCTTTGACGGTCAGTACGACACCTACGATGTAAGCCTTCACGCTCTTCCCCTGTTCCATTGCGCACAGTTGCACTGTTTCCTCATGCCCTACCTTTATATCGGGGCCACGAATGTCATCATGCACAAAGCGGATCCACTGGAGATGATCAAGCTCATTGAAAAGTATCAGATCACTCACATGTTCGCCCCGCCCACGGTATGGATCGGAATCCTGAATCACCCGGAATTCAAAAATTACAACCATGCCAGCCTGAAAAAAGCCGCCTACGGGGCGAGCATCATGCCGGTTGAAATCATCAAGCAGCTCTCCGTGACTTTCCGCAACCTGAAACTCTGGAACTACTATGGCCAGACCGAAATGGGGCCGGTAGCCACCATTCTGAAACCGGAAGATCAGCTGCTGAAGCCGGGTTCTGCAGGCAAACCGGTTTTGAACGTGGAAACCCGTCTGATGGATGACGACGGGAAATTCGTCCCGGTAGGAACCGTGGGAGAGATCGTTCATCGATCCGGCCATGTCATGACCGGGTATCTCAACGATCCGGAAAAAACGAAAGAAGCCTTCCAGTTCGGCTGGTTCCATAGCGGCGATCTGGGACGCTTTGACAGCGACGGTTATCTGTACGTGGTCGACCGTAAGAAAGACATGATCAAGACCGGCGGGGAAAACGTGGCTTCCCGCGAGGTCGAAGAAGTGCTTTACCAGTATCCCGGTATCGAGGAACTGGCGGTTATCGGATTGCCCGACCCGAAATGGATTGAAATCGTGGCCGCGGTGGTTGTCCCCAAAAAAGGCGCCTCTCTTGACGAAAAAGAAATCATCAATTATTGCAAAAGCAACCTGGCCGGATTTAAATGCCCGAAGAAGATATTTATCGCCGATCAACTTCCCAAGAATCCATCCGGAAAAATATTAAAGCGCGAACTGAAAGAAGCGTATGGCGCATCATAAACATCACCGGGGCACGCTTATGCGTGCCCCTTCAGATTTTTTATAACAGGAAATTTCATGAACGGGGAATTTACATCCATCGGCGAACTGGCCAGAATTCTGGACATGAGCCAGCGGACCATCCGCTACTACGAAGAAATCGGCCTGCTCAATTCCATCAAACGGATTGAGGGGGGCAGGCGAATCTATACCGAGGCTGATCTCAGACGACTGAAACTAATCAAGCGCCTCAAGATCATGGGCATGACGCTTTCCGAAATGCAGGAACTCGAAGCCATGTGGACCTATGAAAAATCCAATGAAAAGATTCTCAAAAGGCTTCTGGAGCTTCTGGGCAATCACCTCAAAAGGCTCGATGATCGCATCGAGGATCTGGACATCCTGCGCCACGAAATCAAAGAGTACCAGGAAAGAATACGGGCAAAAATCGGCAAATAACGGCCATCTGCCACATTCTATTCAACAGAAACATTTTACCTTCCGACCCATTTCCCAAAATATCCATTGCCTGTATTACCACCCTTAGGTATACTTTTATATGGATTGTCCATGACACCATGCAGCATGAATTTCCGCTGGAATATCATGAAGTGCCGGAAAACCAAAAGACTGGATATGAAATGACAAAAGGGGAAAGGGATTTACGTCCCTATATTGAAGGGGTTCTAGACTGCGACCGGCGGATGCTGGCAAAAACCATCACCCTGGTCGAAAGCTCTTTACAGGCCGATCAGGAAGCCTCCAGAAAAATCCTGGATGCCCTGATGCCACACACGGGCAAGGCGCTGCGCATAGGCATCACGGGACTGCCGGGCGCGGGCAAAAGCACTTTTATTGAAAGCTTCGGAAGCATGCTTACCGGCAAGGGGTACAGGGTTGCCGTCCTGGCAGTCGATCCCAGTTCGCCAAAAACTGGCGGCAGCATTTTGGCCGACAAGACCAGAATGGAAAAACTGGCAATCAATGAAATGGCTTTTATCCGCCCCTCCCCCTCGGGGAAAACGCTGGGCGGCGTAGCGCGAAAAACGCGTGAAACGATGCTGGTCTGTGAAGCGGCAGGTTTTGAAGCGGTCATGATTGAAACCGTCGGCGTGGGACAATCGGAGGTAACGGTTTCTTCTATGGTCGATTTTTTTCTCGTGCTGATGATCGCTGGAGGCGGTGATGAATTGCAGGGAATGAAGAAAGGTGTCCTGGAACTGGCCGATGCAGTGGCGATCAACAAGGCCGACGGCGACAACGTTGAACGGGCCGAAATTGCACGCCGCCAGTATGAGACGGCTTTCCATCTTCTTTCACCGGCCTGCCTCAGCTGGTCTCCACCAGTTGTAACCTGCAGTTCCATTACAACGGACGGACTGGACAACATTTTAAAGATCATCCTCGACCATCGTGAAAAAATGACGGCTGGTGGTGAACTGCAAAAAAAGAGAAAAGAACAGGACCGGGAATGGTTAAAATTCATGGTGCGTGAAGGCGTGCAGGAATGGTTTTACAATAGTCCGGCAGCAGGAGTTCTAGCTGATTCCCTCCGGGAAGTAGAAACCGGCCTCACAACACCAACCACTGCGGCAGCTAAAGTTCTGGACTGTCTGAAGGGGCGGAAGTTTTAGAAAAAGGGTATAAGGCTGTAGACTGTTAGGCGATAGGCTGTTAGAAGGAGAGTGTAATGAGAATTTTGAAGATTGATCACATTGGAATTGCGGTAAAGAACCTGGCGGAGAGTGCAAAACTCTATGAAATGCTAGGCATTCAGTCAACCGGGTCGGAAGTGGTGGCTGAGCAGCAAGTGAAGGTTTCCTTTTTCCCGGTGGGGGATTCGGAAATCGAACTTTTGGAATCTACATCCCCCGACGGACCCATCGCCAGATACATCGAAAAAAACGGGGAAGGCATCCAGCATCTGGCCCTGCGTGTCGATGATATCGAGGCGGCGCTGGAAGAACTCAAGGCAAATGGCATCCGCCTTATTGATGAAAAACCGCGCTATGGAGCGGGCGGCGCGAAAATCGCTTTTGTCCACCCCAAATCGACCGGCGGAATCCTTTTGGAGTTGAGCCAGAGATAAACACACCTCTGCCCTGCTTTTATATGAAGCTTTTTTTGGAGATCTACGATACCCACGCCACACTATCCGGGGAATCCGTGTCCGTCAGTCGAGCAGTTCCTTCGGAATGTTGCCACCGTTGTCAGCAATCTTCTGCAGCACTGTTTTATGCAGCCACATATTCATCTGTGCTGAATCGCCCATTTTTTCGGACGGACACCCGAGTTCAACAGCAAGTTCTTTCCGTGCGGCGAAGCTGCTTTCGAGACCCAATAGTTTTAACAGATCCACGATCGAAACTTTCCAATTGAGCTTTTCGGGGTTTGCAGCGGCAAGTTTTTCCAACTGCGCCACGACATCGACAACCGCGATCGCTACAGGAGCGGCAGGAGCAACCGGCGGCGCTGACGGGGCAGATTGTGGGACAGGGGAAACCTGTGGAGCAGGGGGAGTCTTCGGGGCAGTTGTTTCCGCCTTTGCCGGCTTGTTGATACCAAGTTTCTCTAGAATCTTGCTAAATAGACCCATAGTGACTCCTTTCAAGGCGTAATAACTAACAAATTATTTTTGATATTTTAGTATACAGACGCAGAAAGCGGCGTGTCAAGCAAAAACACAAAAGCTGAAGAATATATGGAGCATAAGGTAGTTATCAATCCCATGTTTTAATTTCGCCTTGACAAGGCTTTCGCGGCTGTGTTAGGCAAAAGCCAATTATTAAGAAAGTGGATTGCAGTCCGTGGAAAACGTTTTTCCAAACAAAAACTGGTGGTGGCAGACAAAACGTGTCTGCCCGTAAGCTCTTTCATAACTGAGCATGGGCAGGGAAGCTCCTTCCCATGACTTGAAGACGTATTGAAATGCCGTGGGAAGAAAAGATCCATGGCATTTTTTTTAACCTTAAAACAGTTACGCAAAAACGTCTGCAGGACGGCGACGCAGTATAAATTCTTTTTGAAGGAGAAAGTATATGGAACAGGTCAAAGTATTGTTGGAAGATCACGAAATACCAAAGCAATGGTACAATGTTATGGCGGACATGCCCACCCCGATGAAGCCGCCGCTTCATCCCGGCACGGGTCAGCCGGTCACCCCTGACGATCTGGCGGCCATTTTCCCCATGAATATCATTGAGCATGAGGCCTCCACTCAGCGCTGGATTGATATCCCCGATGAGGTCCTGCAAAAGTACCTGCTGTGGCGTCCGTCTCCCCTGTACCGTGCCCGCAATTTTGAAAAGCTGCTGGGCTGCCCCGTTCAGATTTATTACAAAAATGAAGGCGTCAGCCCCGCCGGTTCGCACAAACCTAACGCAGCCATCCCGATGGCCTATTATAACAAAGTTGCCGGAACCAAGCGCATCACGACAGAAACCGGTGCCGGCCAGTGGGGAAGCGCCCTGGCCATGGCCTGCAAAATGTTTGATCTTGTATGCCGCGTTTACATGGTCAAGGTCAGCTATGAACAAAAACCGTACCGCCGGATGATGATGAACACCTGGGGCGCGGAATGCATTCCCAGCCCCAGCAATCTCACTCAGGCCGGACGTAATGTGCTGGCGGAGCACCCCGATTCTCCGGGATCCCTGGGCATTGCCATCAGTGAGGCCATTGAGGATGCCGTCACCAGCAAAGACACGAAATACGCGCTGGGCAGCGTACTGAATCACGTTATCCTCTACCAGTCCATCATCGGACTGGAAGCGCAAAAGCAAATGCAAAAACTCGGCATTTACCCGGATGTCGTCATGGGCTGCTGCGGCGGCGGAAGCAATTTCGGAGGTGTTATCGCACCGTTTGTCTGCGACAAAATTCATGGTAAACCTGTGAAAGTCGTCGGCGCAGAACCTACCTCCTGCCCCAGCATGACCAAAGGCCCGTTTGCATACGATTTCGGCGATCTGGCCAAATCAACGCCTCTTTTGCCCATGTACACGCTCGGACATGATTACATTCCGGCGCCGATTCACGCGGGCGGTCTGCGCTATCACGGCATGGCGCCGATCATCAGCCACATGGTTCGTGAAAATCTCGTTGAACCCAGAGCCTACGACCAGCTCAAGACTTTTGACGCAGGCGTCAAATGGGCACGTTCCGAAGGCTTCATTCCGGCACCGGAAACCAATCACGTTCTGGCGGCAGTTGTTGATGAAGCCATGCGCGCCAAAGAAGAAGGCAAGGAAAAAGTGATCCTCTTCAACTGGAGCGGCCACGGCCTTGTGGATCTGGCCGCCTATGATGCCTACTTTGCAGGCAAATTAGAAGCCTATGAATTACCGGATCATGAAATTGAACGGGCATTGAACGCCATCAAGGATTTCCCGAAACCTTGATAAGAGCTATTGATGTTTTTTACAAGCCGTCAGGAAAATATATTTCTTGACGGCTTTTCTTTTTTTCGACAAACTCGAAACGTTATGAAGACCGAACACGACCACAAATTAACCCGCTGCCCGAAACTGGGCGATGAAATAAACTTTGCCTACTGCCTGCGCGAAGCAGGCGACCTGCCCTGTTCAAGGATTATTCAATGCTGGTTCAGATCTTTCGACGTTACATCCTTTCTCAAAAATCATCTGAACAAAGATGAATGGTCACGATTCGCCGGCGGACAATCTGGAAACAAGGTTGCAAGCTTGATTGAAATCATTGAAAAATCGAAGAGGCAGAAATGAAGAATCTGGATTTGTTCAGTCTGGGAACCGAAAGCGATGTTATGGACGCGGCGCCGCTGGCTGAAAAAATGAGGCCCCAGAAACTGGCCGACTATGTGGGTCAGTCGCATCTGACCGGTGAAGGCACATTGCTCAGGCGTGCCATTGCGGAAGACAAATTATTTTCAATGATTTTCTGGGGACCGCCCGGATCGGGGAAAACAACCCTGGCACGCATTTTAGCCAATGAAACAAAAACAAACTTTGTCAGTTTTTCAGCAGTTTTATCGGGTGTCAAGGAAATCCGCTCCGTGATTGATGACGCCAGAGAACTCTGGGAAGCCAAAAAGCAAAAAACCATTCTATTTGTTGATGAAATACACCGGTTCAACAAAGCCCAGCAGGACGCCTTTCTCCCTCATGTGGAAAGCGGGCTTGTCACCCTGATCGGTGCCACAACGGAAAACCCGTCTTTTGAAGTCATTGCCCCTCTGCTTTCCAGAACACGCGTGATGCTCCTCAAACAGTTTACGGAAGAAGACCTGGCCATCATTCTGAAGCGTGCCCTTACCGATGAACAACGGGGCCTGGGGAAATTTGGTATTCAGGCCGATGATGATGCCATTCAATTCATTATCAGGATTTCCGACGGAGATGCCCGCACCGCGCTCAACAATCTGGAAGCCACTGCTTCAATGGTGCAGGGTCTGCCTCCGGAAGCAAGAAAGCTGTCGGGACAGTCCGTACAGGAAGCTCTGCTGAAAAAATCTATGCTTTACGACAAAGACGGCGAAGAACATTACAATCTGATCTCCGCTTTTCATAAAAGCATGCGTGGGAGTGACCCGGACGCAACGCTTTACTGGTTGGGCAGAATGTTGATCGCAGGAGAAGATCCGTTCTATATTTTGCGCCGCATGGTCAGATTCGCCTCCGAAGACATCGGTAATGCCGATCCCCACGCGCTTATGCTGACGATGGCCGCCCAGCAGGCATTTCATTTTATAGGCCCGCCAGAAGGTGAACTCGCCCTGGCACAGGCGGCAGTCTACCTGGCCACCGCCCCCAAAAGCAATTCATTATATAAAGGTTTTGGCCAGACAAAGGACCTGATCAACAAAACCGGTTATCTCCCCGTACCACTTCACATTCGCAACGCACCCACAAAATTAATGAAAGAACTGGAATACGGCAAAGGCTACAAATACGCTCATGATTATGAGGACGCTTTTGTACCCCAGGAATATCTCCCGGAAAAACTTCAGGGACAAGTGCTTTATGAACCGACAGATGCCGGTTTTGAAAAAACGATCAGGGAAAGAGTCAATGTCTGGCGGCGTCAGAAAAATGTTAAAGAGAAAAAATGAAAAAAAATGGGGGACTTGGTTAGAGCCCCCCTTAGGAGAGAAGAGTGAAGGCCTGAATACCTTCAATGGTTATTTTGCCGTCGGCTAATCATGCCCGTAATTGTTTTAGTCGAGGCTAAATATCTTTTGCTCTTAATTAAAGCAGATATTATGCCAATATTCCCATAAAATACATAAGTTATTGATTTAAAACAGATATAATTAACATATTCTTTTCTTTTCGGCGTTTGAAGATCATGAGCTTTCGGCAATAAATGTCGAATATCCGGATCCCCAAAAAATTAATCATAATAATAACAATAACATATCGAATCACCAATTCTTGCCAGACTTTCGACAAAAACGTCGACCTTCCCGGTAATTCTCATTGACATTTCCGGCGAATAGCTTAAGATACCCGATAAACGTAAAGTTATCCCTAATTGGCACAAATATATAGAATATTATGAATATTTTTAGAAAAAAAGAAACCATTGTCCGGCGCAGCCGCCCGTATAACGGCAGTTTTCTGCAACCGCTGGCCGTAGCTATCGTTTCAGCGGTACTGGTATTCCTGATTCTCGTGATGGGATTCCTTGATTTGAGGCGAAGCGAAAACAACCTGGTCGGCTTTCTACAAGATCAGGCGCTCACCACCGTAAGCGTTATACAGCGGCTGACGGAAGATAATCTGAAAAGCATTGTGGCAATGCCGGGGAAAATCCCCACGCAGTCCAAAACTGCCCGGCAGCAGGAGTCCGATTATTCAAAAAAACTGGTTTTGGAAGCGATCACGGCACTGGGGCAAAAAATCGATGAGCAGTGGAAGAAAAAAAACGTCAGCAATGCCTATCTCCGGCAATTTGCGGAAGATAACAGTCTCTGGTACGTGGGCATCCTCAACAGGGAGGGAAACGCAGTTTATCAAAGCAACCCCCTCAATGTCAGTATTTTAAGCGAAAAAGATCTGTATGTAAACGGGCGCAAGGCAAAAACCATTGAGTTGCTTGAAAAAATCCGCGTAACTCATGGCATAGGATTTGTTGCGCTGAGGCGCAAAGACGACAGTGGAACCATTGTGATCAATCTGGATAAGGAAGGTCTTAAATACTGGAGCATGAAAGTTGCCGTGGAACGGGGAATCAGCAAAATGGGAGAAGGCCACGGCATGGTGTATCTCCAGATCTTTAATGATCAGAATAAAATGCTCGGCAAAATCGGGCAATTGCCGAAAGAATTAATCGATCTTCCTGCCAATCAGCAGGAAATCCTCAAAAGTACGAAAAAGATCATCAGCCAGAAAGTACAGGCACAGGGCAACAATATACTTGATGTGACTGCCCCCTTTATCCTGGATAAAAAAGTCGCCGGTATTGTCCGTATCGGGCTCGAACGCGGTTCAATGGATAAGATCATTGCTGAAAACCAAAGAAATATTTTTATTTTCATGCTGCTGGTGGTCGTGATCGCCCTCCTGTCCATGTGGCTTCTCTTTCATGATCAGAATCGCCACCTGGCCGGCATTATCGAAATGGAACGCCGCCTGGAAAAAGCTGAACGTCTTTCATCGCTAGGCCAGCTGGCTGCCGGCGTGGCACACGAAATCCGCAATCCGCTAAACGCCATCAGCATGGCAACACAACGGTTAAAAAGGGATTTTCTTCCCTCCGATGAAGCGCAGGCACTGGAGTTTCAGAACCTTTCCGGCGTTATTCGCGATGAAATAAGGCGCCTCAACGGCATTATAGAAGAATTTCTTTCTTTCTCAAAAAGCAGGCGGCTGGAACTGAGTGATTTTTCCGTCACGGAAGTCCTGCAAAAAATCGTCAGTTTGATGTCTGAGGAAGCGAAATCACGGAGTATTACCATAGAAACAGCATGGCATTTAAACCCCGCCGTCATTCCGATGGATATCAATAAACTGCAGCAGGCATTTTTGAATTTCATCAAAAACGCCATGGAGTCCATTGTAGACCAGGGAAAGATTTCTATTACGGTGGAAAAAGAAAGTAAGAATTATGTCCTGGTCAGTATCACGGACACCGGCTGTGGCATGACGGCGGAAGAGATCGAAAAAATCTTCAACCCGGAATACACCACAAAAGAAAAAGGACTGGGACTGGGAATTCCTCTGGCGATGGAAATTATCCGCGGTCATGGAGGCGATGTCCGTGTCATCAGCCGTAAGGGTTTTGGGACTACCTTTGAAATAATACTGCCGCGTGAAAAAATAACGGACAAAACCTGAAAACGCTGAAGGATCATGAACCATGCGGAAATTAAATATTCTAATCGTCGAAGATGGCCGTTCACAAAGAGAAATGCTTCGTGATTTTCTGATCAAAGAAGGTCACCAGGTGTCGGAAGCTGAAAATGGTGAAACCGGCATCAGAATGGTTGCAGAAAATCAGTTCGATTTAATTCTGCTGGATTACAAAATGCCCGGCATGGACGGCATGGAAGTGCTAAAGGAAGTAAAAAGGATCAACCATGAAATCGACGTCGTCATCATCACCGCTTACGGGACAATCGAAACCGCTGTAGAAGCTATCAAGGTCGGCGCCATCGACTATATTACCAAACCCGTGGAACTCGACGAACTGCTCATTCTGGTGGATCGTGTAACGGAACGTCGCGGGCTCATCCGTGAAAATGAGCTCCTTAAGCAGGAACTGGGCAATCGAGGGGTCACAACTGAACAGATTATTTATAAAAGTCCCCAAATGCTGGAATTGATTAACATGGCCAGCCGCGTAGCGGCCAGCCGTGCTTCCGTGCTGATCCAGGGAGAAAGCGGAACCGGCAAGGAACTGCTGGCGCGCCTGATCCATCAATTAAGTCCACGCGCTCATAAACCGATTATCGTGGTGAATTGCGGCGCCCTCCAGGAAAATCTGCTGGAGAGCGAATTATTCGGACATGAAAAAGGCGCATACACCGGTGCGAGCTCACGTCGGATCGGCCGGTTTGAAGAAGCAGACGGCGGAACACTGTTCCTTGATGAGATCGGGGAGTTGAGTCCGGCCATACAGGTCAAATTATTACGGTTCCTGCAGGAGAGGGAAATTTCCCGCTTGGGCAGCAATGTGAATATCTCCGTGGATGTCCGCATCATCAGTGCAACCAATCGCGACCTGGACATTCAGGTGAAAGAAGGAATCTTCCGGGAAGATCTTTTTTACCGACTTAAGGTGGTGACGATGTCACTCCCACCGCTGAGGGACAGAAAAGATGACCTGCCCGCACTGATCGATCATTTCATGGATAAATTTGCCAGAGAAAACGCAAAAAACATCAAAGGCATCACCGCAGAGGCCCGCGATCTGCTTTTGAAGTACGACTACCCGGGCAATGTCCGGGAACTGGTTAATATCATGGAACGGGCTGTCGTCATTGCACGGGACGAATACATCACCGTGAACGACATTCCCTTTAAAAGCGATGACCTTGAAGATCCATCAAAAAAAGAATCTTCAGGATCCCTCAGGGAATCGCTTGAAGAACTGGAAAAACGTCTGATCACTGAAGCCATGAACAAAACAGGAGACAACCAGACCAGGGCCGCGGAAATGCTGGGAATGTCGGAGAGAATGCTGCGGTATAAGCTGAAGAAGTATGATCTGAAAAACTAAAAGAGTTGCTGATTTGACAGGCAATACCCAGCGAAAGAGAACCACAGAGAAAGCTTACTAACGCTATTATTATAAGGTCTCATGTTTACCCGGAACGGGGGTTAATATGCGCGTGATCATTATCGGCGCCGGAGAGGTCGGATATCACATTGCGAAAAAACTATCCGACGAAAAAAAGGATGTTGTACTCATTGACAAGGATCCGGCAAAGATACGGCGGATCAGTGAAAATATCGACGTCCAGGCATTGCTCGGATCGGGAACCAGTCCCCGAGTGCTTCGTCAGGCCGGAATTCAGGATGCAGAACTCCTGACCGCCGCAACGGACAGCGACGAAGTGAACCTCATCGCCTGCCTGCTGGCCCGCAGTCTCAATCCCAGCGTTGTAAAAATCGCCCGGGTCAGAAACAAAGAATACCTAAAAGAAAAATCCCTTTTCAGTCAGGACCTGCTCGGAGTTGATCTGATCATCAACACCCAGAATCTGATGGTCAGCAGGATTCTCAGTCTCATAGAGATTCCAGGCGCCTCCGAGGTGATTGATTTCCTGGATGGCGAGGTAAAACTTGTCAGCTTCCTGATTACAAACGACTCGCCTCTTGCAGGGGTAAAACTTACGGAGCTGAGGACTCATGACCCCAATCTGCTGGTTGGCGCGATTGTCCGGGGGCACAAGATTCTCATCCCCAGCGGAAACGATGCAATCAAGCCCATGGATCTTGTCTATCTGGTGGTTAAAAAGTCGGATGTCAACCAGATGCTTACCCGTCTTGGCATGTCAACACGACCCGCAAAAAACATCATCATCGTCGGAGCGGGGGGAACAGGCATGGACATCGCCCGCGCCCTGGACAACAGGACTCTGAATGTCAGAATCATCGACCAGGATGGTGAAAAATGCAAAAATGCAAATGAGCATTTAAATAACATCATCGTTATTAAAGGGGACGCTACGGACCGGGACTTGCTCCGTGAAGAAAACGCGGGCAAAATGGATATGCTGATTGCCGTAACAGGAGACGAAGAGAATAATGTGCTCATCTCCCTGTTGGCCAGAGAACTGGGAACACGGAGAACCATTACCCGTGTCAGCAAACTAAGCTATATGAATATTGTTTCTACCATTGGCCTCGATACAGTCATCAATCCCCGAATGTCGGCGGTGAGAGCGATTCTTCAATACCTGCGCCACGGAAAAATCATCTCCGTAGCACCTCTTCGTGAAGAACAGGCTGAGGCGATTGAAGCCGAGGCCATGGAGACCTCGGACATTGTTAACGTCCCCTTGGCGGAAGTCAACTTTCCTTCCGGTGCGATTCTGGGAGCCATCGTTCGGGGCGGTGAAATCATAATTCCCCGCGGAGACACTGTTGTCCTTCCGCATGACCGCCTGATCATCTTTGCACTGCAGCAGGTCATCAACAATCTGGAAAGTCTTTTGACCGTCAAGCTGGAGTATTTTTGATGAATTTTCGTCTTATTGCCTATCTGGTGTCAGCACTGGTCTTTTTTCTGGGCTTGTCCATGTGTCTGCCGCTCATCATAGGTCTCATTTACAACGACAACGGAGCATGGCCACTTTTTCTTTCCCTTGCAGTAACTAGTGGTGTTGGTGGGTGTGTTTTGCTCTGGACCCGCGGTCATCAAAACTTTTATTTAAGTCACCGGGACGGAATGATGATTGTTGCGCTAGGGTGGATCATTTCAGGTCTTCTTGCCACCCTCCCCTACCTTTTTTCCGGTGCCATACCCGGATTCACAGATGCCTACTTTGAATCCATGTCAGGCTTCACAACAACAGGAGCGAGCATTCTCACAAATATCGAAATTCTGCCACCATCGATCCTCTTCTGGCGAGCCCAGACTCAGTGGCTAGGGGGAATGGGCATCATTGTCCTGTCTGTCGCCATCCTTCCTTTTCTCGGGATCGGCGGAATGCAGCTCTATAAAGCGGAAACCCCAAGCCCGGTTGTCGACAAACTGACGCCCCGAATTTCCGACACAGCAAAGCTCCTGTGGAAAATCTACTTCTTCCTGACAGTGTTTCAAATTCTGCTTCTCCTGATTGGAGGAATGTCCCTTTATGACTCGGTCTACCACAGCTTCACCACTATGCCCACCGGAGGCTTTTCTCCCAAAAACGCCAGCGTGGGAAACTACCAGAGCACCTATATTGATTTCGTTATCCTGACCTTCATGTTTCTGGCGGGAATCAATTTCACCATGCATTACAAACTGGTCAGGGGCAACGTGCGCCAGTTCTTCGTCAATCCGGAATTCCTGGCCTATCTTTCCATTGCAGGATTATTCATCTTTCTCGTGTTTTTGGATGTTTATTCAACGATTTACCCCCGAATTCTGGACGCTTTCCGTTATGCATCATTTCAGGTCGTATCGATTCTCACCACGACAGGATTTGTAACAGCCGATTATGAAAAATGGCCTGCCTTTTCTCAGGCCATCCTCTTTGTCTGCATGTTTCTGGGAGGCATGGCCGGATCTACCGGCGGCGGCATCAAGATCATGCGGATCATCCTGATGCTCAAGCACTGCTACCTTGAAATCTTCCGGATCATTCATCCCCATGCCACCACCATGGTCAAACTCGGCAATGTACCGGTATCCCAAACAATCATGCGCAGCATCTGGGGATTTTTCTTGCTCTACATGGGAATATTTATCCTGGGGGTGATTGCCCTGGCTGGCCTGGGCATGGACATGATCTCCGCTCTTTCCGCAATGGCAACCTGCCTGGGGAATGTGGGGCCGGGCCTCGGCAGCATAGGGCCAATGGACAACTTTGCCGGAGTTCACCCGGCCGGCAAATGGATCATGATCTTTGCGATGCTTTTGGGACGCCTGGAGATCTATACGATCATTGTTTTGCTGATGCCGGCATTCTGGCGAAAATGAAACCCAAAGGCAATGAATCTCTTAACCGTATGCATGATAATATCTTTTTGGCCTGTTACCCAAAAGATATCCCTTTGAGCGGCCATTGAATGCGTTTTGTTTCACAACTGAAGGCCTATGGCCTTCCCAAGGTAAGGAATATACGAATTATTGCGCTTCGCAAATGCTGCGAGCTTCCGGTCAAGGCGTATCGAAAGATCAGCAATGACAACTGTTTGAGCCGCAGGCAAGTTTTGTCATTACCTTTCGCAAGCCTTGGATTTGTTCAAAATGCTTTCAGGCGAGCGTAAAGGATATTTGGGCAACAGACGGTTTCAAGACAAGTATTCAAATGTAATACCTGTATTTTGTTGACAAGCAAAATAATTATCTCTATAGGTTTAGTCATCGGAATAAAAAAACAGAGATCGAATTCAAATCACAAGGGGAGGGATTTATGTATCAGTTGGTCAAGCCGGATAACATTGTGGAAATACTTGAAAAATCAGTTGTAAAATATTCACAGCGGCCGTTTCTCGGAACAAAAAACAAAGCATTGAAACAATATGAATGGATCACTTTTGCTGATTTTGGGAAACGTGTGGATAATGTCAGAAGCGGTTTGAGTCAACTGGGTATTCAAAAGGATGATGCGGTCGGTATCATATGTAACAACAGCACAGAGTGGGCCATTTGTTTTTTTGCCACAAGCGGCGTGAACGCACGGTTTGTTCCCATGTATGAAGCCGAACTGGCCAAGGTCTGGCAATACATTATCAATGATTCTCAAATTAAAGTGCTTTTTATCAGCAAGAAAGAAATCTACAATAAAATAAAAGACGTCCTTTCTTCGATCCCGTCGTTGCAAAAAATTATTCTGATGGAAGGAGACGGCCCGGACACCTTGGCAGATTTGGAAAAGAAGGGCGCGGCCAAATTTGTGAAAAGTATCTATCCAGATCCGTCCTCCATCTGCATCCTGATTTACACGTCGGGCACAACCGGCGATCCGAAGGGTGTCCTTCTTTCTCAAGCGAACATCACATCCAATGCTCACGCCGCTATCGCCTGTTTTCCGATGCTGAATGAAAACGACAGGGCGCTGTCCATCCTGCCCTGGGCGCATGTTTTCGGACTTGCTGAACTGGTCATTTACTGTTACCTGGGCGGATCCATAGGCTTTGCACAAAGCGCTGCGACCATCGCGGATGATATTGGCCTGGTGAAACCAACCTTCCTGACAGCCGTTCCCAGAGTATTTAATAAAATATATGACGGTTTATGGACAAGGATGAACGAAGAAGGCGGACTGGCCAAGACACTATTCGTCATGGGAGTTGAAAGCGGCAAGAAAAAACGTGAACTGGCCGAACAAGGGAAATCCAGTTTCATGGTGAATCTTAAATTTAAGATTGCCGATGCGATCGTTTTCAAGAAAATCCGGGAAAAGCTTGGTGGCAGATTAAAAGGTTCCATGACGGGAAGCGCCATGATGAATCCGGAAATTGCTCATTTTTTCTGGGATATGAGTATCCCGCTTTATGACGCTTACGGATTGACCGAAACTTCACCCGGGGCAACCATGAACCGCCCGACAAAATACAAAATCGGCACTGTCGGTCCTGCAATGGGCCTTGGCAAAGTGGTCATCGACAAGTCAGTTGTCGGGGAGGATTCCATCGACGGAGAGGTCATCATTTATGGACCGAACGTGATGCAGGGATATCATAACAAACCGGAAGCTACTGCGGCTGTTATGACTCCTGACGGTGGATTTCGGACGGGCGACCGCGGACGTCTGGATGCGGAAGGTTTCCTGTATATCACAGGAAGACTCAAGGAACAGTTTAAACTCGAAAACGGCAAGTATGTATTCCCCGTGGCCATTGAAGAAGACATCAAGCTGAATCATTACATAGAAAATGCCATGATCTACGGGGAAGGCCGTGAATTTAACATTGCCCTGATCATCCCTGATTTTGTCGCTCTGGACAAATGGGCGGAGAAAAACAATTTACCCAAGGACCATGCGGAACTGCTGAAGAGAGAAGAGACCAGGAAATTCCTCGAAAATGAAATTATGAATCAGTTAAAAGACACCTACGGCAACTATGAGATTCCGAGAAAACTTATATTCCTTGAGGAACCTTTCTCATTGGAAAACGGGATGCTGACGCAGACCATGAAGCTCAAGAGACGCATCGTGTTTGATAAATACAAGGACCAGATAGAAAAGCTGTACGTAAAATAACCTTAAGATCAAAAGTTGTCGTTGGCTTCAGGAAGTCATTGAATTATTCTAAAAGGCTCCTGTCCATTTTCCGGCAAAGAGACCTCACCGTTGTTCAGCGGTGGGGTTTCTTGCTTTTTCATAGAATTCCCCTTGCACCGGATTTGGTTTTCCAGGCAAAGGCTCCGAAAAAACACTTGCTTTCAACTTGCCATAACGTTTATTAATATATTGCGTAATCATCACGAACAGGACAAACAGGGCTAATCATGAAAACGATGGAAGATGAAAAAGTACGAAGGCCTATCGGAGTAAAAATCCTGGGAATCATGCTGGTCATCGTTCTTTTGATGAGCCTCGTTACAGGAATTTCGAATCACAATCTAAAGAATCTGAATAATGAGTTATTCATCCTATCAGATTTTTACATCCCGCTGGATCAGATGGTGAGTGATGTTCGGCAGAGCCACCTTACCCAGATCCTGTCTTTTGAGCGTTTTCTGGCTTCCAATCCCGGCCGTGGAATGGAATTGATCCGTCAGGAAGGTGAACAATTCGTCAAAGGGATTGGAACCTGCAACAATGAAAACATAAGGTCTTTCAGGAAAAAGATCCGGGATAAATTTGCCGAAGGAGAACAACGATATATTGTAACGTATGAGTTACAAAGATATTGCACGAACCACAAGATTAGTGAAAGCGAGAAACTGGTGGAAAAAGCTCTGGCATCGAACGTTGTCGCCAAAACCCCGGAGATGATCCAGAGATTCACGAAAATCCAGGGTCAGCTTTCGGATATACCGCCACTATGCAACACCATGCACAGAAATGTCCTCAGATATCTGAAAGAACGGGAAGAAGGGAACCCGCAAAACCTGGCCCTGCTCAAGGAACAACTCGACTTCAGCAGGAGAGAACTTGCCAAAGAAACCGCCATCGTGTCGCGATTGCTGCATCAGTACACGAATGATGCAGCGGTTAAAGCCAACAAACTGGAAAGGCAGGCTTTCTGGTTCAACTGGGGCATGACATTTGCGGGCGCCCTGCTTGCCCTGATTCTGGCCTACGTGCTGACCCGCAACCTGGTTGAACCGTTGAAAAAACTGCTGTACGGCGCAAGGGCCATTGAGGAAGGCGATCTGAATATCCAGATTCAGGTAAAATCTTCAGATGAAATTGCGCAACTGGCAAAATCCTTCAACTACATGGTCTCAGGACTCAGGGAAAAAGAAACCATCAAGGAAAAGTTCGGACAATACATAGACCCGAAAGTCGTAAGCACGCTGCTGGATCCGACCCGCGAACAGGGAGAAAAGCGGACAATGACGGTGTTCTTTTCCGACATCCAGGGTTTTTCCGAAATGAGCGAGCATCTTTCCCCGGACAATGTTGTCAAACTGATTAACCACTACATTAGCATGATGTCCGAACCCATACGAAGGAATCATGGTGTGATCGATAAATACATCGGCGACGCCATTATGGCATTCTGGGGCCCTCCGTTCACAGACAGCAGTGAACATGCCGAGCTTGCCTGCATTGCAGCCCTCCAACAGCAGGCCCTAATGGAACAATTCGAAAAAGACCTGCCTGGAATCATTGGGCTTCGCAAGACTTTGTTCAGTTTTAATATCCATGTTCGCATGGGAATCTGCACGGGAGATGTCATTGTCGGGTCGATCGGCGCGGAAGCAGCAAAAAACTATACCGTCATAGGTGATACTGTGAACCTTGCCTCACGCCTCGAAGCCGCCAACAAGTTCTACGGGACTAACCTGATGATGTCCGGGGAAACCAACGAAATCGTTCGTGATAAAATGGAAAGTCGCGAGCTGGACCTGATTCGCGTAGCTGGGAAAACGGAACCGGTAAGAATTTTTGAACTGCTCGGACTCAAGGGTGAAATCAGCATGGTAATGCTGGAAGTGCGTGAACAGTTTGAAAAGGGACTTGCTCACTATCGAAATCAGGAGTGGTTGAAATCCAGAGAATGTTTTGAATCATGTCTAAAGCTGAATCCGGAAGACACGCCATCAAAAGTGTTTACTTCACGGCTGGAGGTTCTGCAGTCTCAGTCTCCGGGAAGCGGTTGGGACGGAATATGGACTTTCAGCGAAAAGTGAAAATGCCGCAACGGAAATTCAGGAGCAGATCAAAGACCTTACGATAAACCATACGAAAAGCCGCTTCAAAGGGCGGCTTTTCTTGGTCCGGTATGATCTCATACCAAGTTGCATTCAAAGGATAACGGGGCGGCACTTCAACAGGCTCAGTGACCGCGCTCCGCAGGCGTATTATTGATACATTGAGGAAGCCGACCCCCATGTCTGGGGGCACGCGACCGATGCCAACAAAGTTAGCCAAAGACCGGATGTGCATTCCACAAGGAAGCGCAAAAAGAGACTATTCCTTCCCTACCTGGTAGTTGCCACTCTGAAATTGGCAACTACATGCGACCTGGTATCAGCAACTGTATTTCTTTTTCATCTCAACGAGCATAGCATAGTGCTTTCTTTCTTCGTTGATAATTTTCTCAATCGTTTCATGCTGAACCGTAGGAACAAGATTCTTCACTTCGTGATAATACAAAACTGAATCCAGTTCGCGCTGCATGGCAAATTCTAACGCACCAACGGTATCAGTCACTTTAGAGAGCTGCTTGTCCATGACTTCTTTGGTGAAAATAAGGTTGTTGTCCACGTAATTGCGCAAATAATCGGCGTATTCACCGATATAGCGCTCCGGCGGCGTGTAGGATTCAATTTGTGATAAAAGTTTCTCAAAAGTCCGCTTATGGGCCGCCTCGGCCTGGGCCAGTTGGGCAAAGAGTTTTTTTGCATCTTCCGTTTTAGCGATTTTTTCTGCGAAATTGTAAAAAGTGATACCATTTTCCTCAATGCGGACAGCAACTTCCACAATATCATTGGCTGTGAATACCTGCATACGGGTAGCCTCCTGAATTTTTAAATTTTTCTTCAATGAATTGAGCATATTTTCAAACCGATTGCAACCGTTTTGGCAGGTGGTTAAATCCATTTCTTTTTGCGAAAAAAAAGAATCATCCCCAATGCGATCAACAGCATTACCGCCAAAATGCCAAAATATCCCCACGGCCAGTCAAGTTCGGGCATGTATTTGAAATTCATCCCGTAAACCCCCGCCAAAAATGTCAGCGGCATGAAAATCGTCGCGATAATCGTCAGTACTTTCATGATTTCATTGAGTTTCATGCTTACGGAAGAAAGGTAAATGTCAAGCATGCTTGCAAGCATCTCCCGAAAGGTGTCCACCGTATCAATGATGGCAATGATATGATCGGAAATATCCTTAAAGTAAATCAAATCGGAATCAATAATCAGAGGGGAATCGGCACGCTGAAGCAAACCAATCGCATCCCGCAGCGGCCAAAGCGATCTGCGCAGTAAAATCAACTCTCTTTTCAGATGATGGATCGTATGGAGTCTGGCGGGGGTCGCGTCACGAACCAGATCATCATCCAGCTGTTCAATTTTCTCTTCAATTTCTTCCAGAACAACAAAGTACTGGTCCACAATGGCATCCATAAGATGATGAGCAAGATAATCCGCGCCCGCCTTGCGGATTTTTCCCTTTGCAGCACGCAATCGCTCGAAAATCGGATCAAACAGCGCAGTCTCCTTTTCCTGGAAAGAAAGGACAAAATTCCTCCCCAGAACAATACTGATTTGTTCCGCATGAAGACTCTGATCCACATGGTTGTGAATGTGCTTTAACACGATGAAGATATAATCAATATAATCTTCCGCTCTGGGTCTCTGATCGGTACTGAGGATATCCTCCAGGGTCAAGGGATGAAGGCCGAAAATCACGCCAATCTCTTCCAGCAAATGCACGTCCTGTAAACCATGAATGTTGACCCAGAGAACCCCCGGCCTGTTTCTTTCTTCGCGCAAATCCTTGGCTGAACTGATTTCTTTTTCTACCAGAGACGCTTCATCATAGCGTATAAGCGTGATTCTTGACTTTTCACCGTATGTATTGCCGATGTGGATTAAAGACCCCGGCCCCATTCCGGCTTTCTTCGATCTTTTTTTCACCGAGGAAGACATCTTTTCGCTCCTATTTCTTTTTGACCCGGATGGTCACACGCACCAGTGGCACCTGATCGTCCGGAAAAGAAACACCGGCAGCCGGCATAATTTTCATAACAGTAGTTACGTTTGACGATATGTTCTGCAGATCGACCGGCTCCGTTTCCAGTCTGATTTCCTCGGGTTTCAGCCGGGAATCAATCATCGCGCTGACAGAAACCGGACTCCATGTTATTTTATGCACAGCAAGATCATCGGGCAACCGGTTTCTTGTGGCGGCATGAACCGCCAGCGTCGCGGGAACCAGCCTCGATGCGGAAATTTTAATTTTGGCCGGGCTGATCTCTTCAACAGACAAATTGGAAGGCGCATTGATCATGTCTTTGTTCAGGACAAACTCCCTTTTTTTGTCTGCAATCGGGGTCAAGTCCAGCGAAAGGCGGAGGGACTTTTCATTGAGCAAATGGAAAGCCTGCTCCGGCCCCTGAAAAACAACTTTCGCTTCCGTCTTTTGGGGTTCGTTGATCTGCCAGCCCTGCGGAATATTTTTATAATCTATGGGAACGACAAAATCACGTCGCACAATGTCACGCTGATAGCCGAAAGCTACCCATAAGATGCAGGCCAACCCCACGGCAATGATCTTTTCCTTCGTATTTTCCCGAAGCCATCTCCCGACGGGGCGTGATTTTGGCGCAGGCGCGTGCGCAATGTAGAACTTCTTCAGCGTCTCATTCAGGGCAGACGCACTGGAAATTACCGCCAAAGATTCCCCCAGCGCGAGCGATATCGTGCCTCTTTCTTCAGACACCACCACGCAGAGAGCATCTGAACGCTCCGTCAATCCCAGTGCTGCAGTATGGCGCAACCCAATGCCCTTGTAACGGTCGATGTTCACGGAAAGGGGCAAATGGCAGCCGAACATCGTGAGCTGGTTTCCCTTGACAACAACAGCCCCATCGTGGCCCGGAGAATGAGGATCAAAAATGCTCTCCAGAAGGGGTTCACTAATCAGGCCCTTCAGCGTCGTCCCTCCATTGAAGTGCCTTTCCAATGGATCATTGCCCGCAATGACAATCAAAGCCCCAACTCGTTTTTTTGCCAGGTTTGCCGCGGTCTGGGCAATGATGCCGGCCGCCTTCTCCAATTCCGACAAGGGTCTGGCTTCTTTCCGTAAGTTGCCAAGCATGGCCAGGCGCTCGAAAAAAGCGCGCAGGTCTTCCTGAAAAATGACGACCAGCACAAAAAGCAGGATACCGAAAAACCCCTGGAGGACTATAACGGTCATATAGAGCTGAAAGAAACGGGCAACCAAATAAACGCCGCCCAGAAGCAGGATACCGATGAAAACAAAACGGGACGCCCTGGTTTTAAACCACATCAGCAACGTAAAGATCATCGCTGCAATGATCGCCATGTCCAGGATATCATAAATGCGAATGCTTTTAATCACTTCGGTTGCGGAGTTGACAAGATCCATCATCTGTTCGTTTCCGGCTTTCCAGAAATTAATCAAACACCTCACAGCATGCTGTCGAGGTATGAAATGAACGTTAACCTATCGCAGTAAGCTCAGGAAAATTAACGTTCGTCCCGCGCAAGCGGGATTGGAAACGTTATAACGACATTCTCATGAGTGTGTCAAGCAGGATTGGCTGTTTGATAAACAAACGGCTGACGATTATCATGGATAATCCCGTCAGCCGTTTTGGTTTTGAATGCTCCGAAAGGCGGTTTATTCGTATATCTTCTCTTCCTCCGCGAAGGCTTCCGCGGCATCGGCTTCGAAATCCCTCATTTTGGAATCAGTCTTTGCCTTCCTCTGCTCGCGGTACCACTCATGGGCAATGATCATCGACATCACCTCACTTGTCCCCGTCCAGATAGAAGCCAGACGCACGTCCCGGTAGATGCGTTCGATGGGGAAGACATTCGTGTAGCCGATCCCGCCGACCACCTGCATGGCATTGTGCACAATCTTCTGGCAGGATTCGGTGATAAATTTTTTAGATTCAGAAATCATCCGCCTGACACGGTCGATATTCATCCCCGAATCAACCGCCCTGCACGTCGTGTAGCCCAGCGAACGGGCGGCGTCGAGCAGCATGGCACCCTCGGCCACCTGAAAACTCACACCCTGAAAGGTGTTGATGGGCAAACCAAAAGCCTTGCGGCGGGTCGTGTAGTGTGTTGCAATTTCAAGGGCGACACGGGCCGAACCGATCGTCATGATTGCCGTTCCCAGTCTCTCGGGGATCATCATCGTGTTGAATACCTCGTAGGCTCCGTTTACGGTTCCCAGGACATTCTCCTTCGGCACTTTCGCGTCCTTGAAAACGAGGCGCGCCGTGCCGCCGCCGCGGCAACCCATGAGATTGTAGAGATACTTTGTTTCGACACCTGGACCACGATCAACAATGAAGGCGGTGATCGCTTTCTGAGACTTCACACCGGGCTCAAAATTGGTCCGGGCATAGACGAGGAAATAATCCGCCCCCTCACCACCGACAATGAAACGCTTCTGCCCGTTTAAAAGAAAGTAATCCCCATGATCTTCCGCCTTCGTTGTCGCGCCGAAGAAATCAGACCCCCCGCGGGGCTCCGTGAGGCACTCAGCAGCAAAAATATCGCCTTTGAGGAGCGGCCTCACATACTTGTCCTTTTGCGCATCGGTTCCATGCTGCATGATCGCGTCGCAGACCAGTTCCGCCCCGACGCCAAAGACGCAGGCAAACTCGTAACCGAGCGTGCCGATCTCTTCCAGCATTGCCCCCGTCGTCACCCAGTCCATGCCCCGCCCCCCCCACTCTTTGGGATAACGGCAGCCAAAGAGATTCCGTTGGCCCGCCTCCCGAAGAAATTCCCTGGGAAATTTGATGACGTCCGCATCCATATCAAGGACCATTTGCCGGGGAACCCACTTCACGAAATCCCTTGCCTCGTCACGCAATTTAATCTGCTCCTGAGTCAATAAATAGTCGAACATAAAGCCTCCTTACGTTGTATATTCCAGATGCATTTTGTCTTTGTTATCCTGCCGGTCATCGTGCAAACAAAAACTTCCTTTTTATGTATCTTCTTTTCAATTTAATTTTCCACCTCTTTCAGGGCAAGATCCTGATAGGCATGGAAAAATTTGTGGCAGAAGGAGTCCCAGCGCCGGCAGACATCGATGGTCACATCATCGTTTTGAAACAGGTTGGGATGGGATACGAGTGCCCTGATTTCTTTCGACAGTTCATCCACCAGCGACGGATCAGTCTCCCTGAGAATCTCGGCAACGAATTCTTCCGGCCGGTACCAGGACGCTGCCTGCTGTAAATCGCGGTGAATCTGCGTCAGCAGAACATTGCGGGGACCTTCCCACAATTCATTGATGGCCGAATCCCGGTAGAGTCGTGGCAGGGATGAGAAATCTTCCATTACACCGTGGCCGCCGAAAAGGGACATGGCTTCGCGGATCACGTCTGTACAGTCCCACGAGGCGGCAATCTTCTGCAGCATGATCAGTTCGCGGACGTTGAAGCGGTTTCTGCGCGCCGGCAGCGGCTCATCACTGCCCTGGCTGCCTTTCAGACCTCCTTCGAGTTTCAGAAAATCGCGGTACAGCTTAAAGGCTCCGGCAGCGGTCCTGCGGGTGGTCTTTGTAATCCTCTCCAGCTGCACGGCCACAAGTGGAAACTGGTTGATCAGCAATCCGAATGCCTGCCGAAACGAAGTGTATTTTTCCGCCTCCCGAACGGCCCGCGTCATAAACGCGGCGGCGGAAAGCCCGACTGTTAAGCGGGAATAGGTCAGCACAATGCCGACCACGTTGGCTACGCCTTTGTCCAGCGGCCCGACCGGGTAAGCCACCGCGCCGTTGAAAGTGAGTTCCGCCGTGGTCAGTTCGCTGGTGCCCATCTTCCACTTGATCCGGTCGATCGTGTAGCCGTTGCGGATTTCCTTCTCTTTGTTCCCCGGCAACCACGACGGCACGACAAATAGGCCCACTTTCTCAGATCCGACCGGTTTGGCTGTCACCACGGCATAGTCCGCGTGCGTGGCGGAGCAGAAAAATTTTGTCCCGTAAAGCTTCCAGATGCCGTTTTCATTGACGGCTTCCAGAACATTGGACGGGACATCCGATCCTCCCTGGATTTCGGAGAGGTACTGGGCACCGATGGCGAAATCACCATCACTGCCTTCCTTGCAGTGCCGAAGAATCTCTTTTGTTTCCGGAGTATCGGCATATTTTTCCAAAAGCATGACCAGGCCTTCCGTGCAGGTAATGGGACAGGCCACGCAGGCCTCGCCGTTCTGGTAGATCAAAAACATCTTCACCAGTTTCACCCAGGGCGGCGTTTTGTCGGAAAAGAACGATTCAGAGAAAATTTCCTGCTCCAGGATTTCCGTGTCCCGCGGCCGGCATATACGGTCAATGCGGTTGTGGTGTCCGTCATAATGCAGCATAAAGGGACGAAGCTCCGGACGGGCGATGCGATCGGCCATATCCCGCCACCGGAAAGACGCCCTGGCGGAAACGGAACGAGCTTCCGCATCCACCTGCTCCCAAATCTCACCGGTAAAATGCCGCACCACTTTCTGTATGAACGGATCATCAAGATAATAATCGACACCCTGGCGCCAGTCCAGGAATTCGTTGAAGCTGTAAGGATTGTTTCTATCTGCAAACGACATGGGAACCTCCTCAAATAAACTGCAAAAGATATTCTTTTCCATCACCGCCGTATTCGCGAAAGAAATTCCCGAACCGGACGGCCCATAAATACATTGACAAATCTGTAACCAGTGGTTACTATACAAACCAATGGTCACAGAGTCAAGTTTTTTTCACCGCCGGAAAAATTTATGATATGAAATGCACCCTATGAAAAACGATCGGACGAAACAAAACAACGCTTTTGCCCACCTCAAGAAGGAGGCCAAACTTGCCCGGCAGGCAGTCATTATACAGGCCGCCGAGCGCGTTTTTGCCGTCAAACCATTTAACGAAGTCAGCATCCGCGACATTGCCCGGGAAGCGGGCATTTCCCATGCCACCATTTACCGGTATTTCCCGGATCAGCAGGCCCTGTTCGTGGAAGCGTTTCTGGAGGGAGCCGGAAAAATAACGGATACGCTGAACGAACTGATTGAAAAGTCAAAAACCCCTGATCTCGTAGAAATCAGCGATGCCTACGTGACCTATCTTATGGATAATGATCAGTACTTCAGAATGATGACCCACTTCATGCTTGACGGTTCACTTTCAGTGGAAAAAATTGAAAAGCTCAATGCGGCAGAACGAAAAATTTTTGATCAGTTTGACCGGTTATTCAACAAGATGAAAAGGGCCGAGCCGGTCCGGCCATTATCCCACGCTTTCTTTGCGGCTTTAAACGGAGTGCTCATCACCTTCAGGAACTATCCGGGGCGATCGCCCAAGGCGGTGCGCCGGCATATGCTGAATATCGCCGGTGTCATCGCACGAAGTTTCAGCTCTGACCTTCCGCAGTAGATGCAATAAATAAGATCCCCGTTACACCCGGTAAAACCTCGCCACAAGAATGCCGGTAAAATTTTTATTTGCCTTCAGGTAAGCCGCAAGGCTTATCTTTGAAATGACCACCGCACCCTCCTTGCTGGACGCATGTAGAAGATTCAGGGAATTTCCCTGTCGGACGGCAAAACCTGCATGAGCGACCTCCAATCCTTCGAGGCCCGACGCAAAGGCGATGATATCGCCGCTTTGAATTTTGGCTTTTATCGCATTGAACATGTCTTTGCCGATGATGTGGAATGTTCTGCGGGAAAGATTATTTTCAATCCGTCGCATGGTATCAACCATGGCAGCATTTTTCAGTGCGGGGTAAAGATCGCTGTGCGACGTCATGAAATTAATTTTCTTGCGACAGGGCCTGCCCTTGAGGTCCTGCGAAATATCTTTCAGCACTTTCTTCTTTTCGTTGTCGCGGAGCCAGTCGGTAAAATAATGCAGACGCGATCCGTAGCCGTCTATTTTCCCCTGGCGATAGCGGATGGCTTTTATTCTCTTTTGCAATTCGGAAGGCAACATTTTTCCTGATGCGGCACACAAGGCAAGGGCCAGAACCGTTTCCACAAAAGTAACGCAATCAAATTCAGCCAGATTGACGACCAGCTTCTCCCTGCCCAGCGTCTCGAGCGTGCCTGCACGATACGGAGCCCCCAGGAAAAAACGCGCTATTTCAATAATCAACTCACCCGGGTACAGATCCTGTTCCATGGTGTATTGCCAGAGTTCTTTACTCTCGGAATAATAGATTTCTGTTTCCATCATGCATCACCCTGACCTTTCGAAAAAATGAAACGGTGAATCGTTCACTTCCTGATCTTCAAATGGCTCTGCAAATACTTTTTAAAGGATGCAAAATCTTTGGATATATTGATGGCGCTGCCGTCCCGACGGGCAAGATCTTTCATGCTCTCCGGAGGCTCCGGTTCGATCCCCAGAAGCTCTTTTATTTCGTCCGGAAACTTGGCAGGGTGTGCTGTTTCCAGGCAAATGGCCAGTCTGGAGTCGCCTGTTTTCTGCTGGTAGGTTTCAAGACCCGCCCAGCCGACGGCTCCATGCGGCTCCAAAATAACATGGTATCTCTCATAAACACTCTTGATCGTTCTGCGGGTCTGTTCGTCCGTGACGCTCACGGAAAAAATGCGGTGGCGCATCTGATCAAGGTCGGGGTATCGGTGGACGCGTCCCGACCGATCCACGGTGCCCCCATACAATTCAAAAAAGCGCGCCAGATTGCTGGGGTGTCCCACGTTCATGGCATTGGAAATACAGGCCCGCGAAGGCGATACTTTCTGATATTTTCCCGTTTCCAGAAAAACGGGGAATTCGTCGTTTTCATTCGTCGGCATAATGAGCTTTGCCACGGGCAAGCCCATTCTTCTGGCGTATTCGCAGCCCAGCGCGTCTCCGAAATTACCCGAAGGAACGGAAACCAGGACTTCCTCTCCGGCTCCGGCCAGCTGCGCGTAAGCATAAACATAGTAAACCATCTGTGGCAGAATGCGTCCGAAATTGATCGAATTGGCCGATGATAAATTGAAACAGGCAAGCTCCGGGTCGGCAAAAGCTTCTTTCACCAGATTCTGACAATCATCAAATTTCCCGTCAACACATAACGCCTGGACATTGCCGCTGATGGTGTCGAGCTGTTTTTTCTGCATCGGACTCACTTCACCGGCCGGATACAGAATATTCACGTCGATGCCCGAGACTCCTTTGTATGCTTCACCCACGGCGCTGCCGGTGTCGCCGGAGGTCGCTACCAGAATATTGATCCGCTCCCCGTGAGGACGGCAATGGCTCATTAACCTGGCCATCATCCGGGCTGCAAAATCCTTGAAGGATGCCGTCGGTCCCTGATCAAGACGAAGAATAAATGCACGCGGGTAGACCGCTTCCAGAGGCACAGGATAATTATAAGCATCCTTGACGATCGACTCCAGCACGTCGGGCGTAAATTCTTCGGACAGAAAAGCGCTGGATACCAGAAGGGCGGCCTGCCAGTAGGGTTTGTCGCGCAGCGCAATGATATCACCCATGGACAGCTGCGGAATCCTGTCAGGCATAAACAGACCTTCATCCGGCGCCTGACCGGCGAGCAGTGCTTCCTGAAAAGACACGTCTTCGGTAAAGGGAGTAATTCCCTCTACAGCGTTCACATGACGATTGGTGCTGTAATAGCGAATGGGCATCTTTCACATCCTTTTATCTCATGTTTTCTTTAAACGTATTGGCGTAAATAAATCAACAAAAAAGACAGGTGATGCAGGAGCGGAGATCACGCCAGAGGCTGAATAACTATTGGAAAATGATCACTTCTATGTTAAAAATCATTTTAGTATCAAAAGAGCGGCGCGGCGTTTATTTCACACGGAAGGAACATGGGACAGGAAATACACTCTCGTATGACGGAAACTGTCCAGAGCGCGGATTGAGTCTGTAACGGCCTGTTGCCCAAATATTTTTTTCGCTTGCCTGAAAGCGTTTTGAATAAATCTAAAGCTTGCGAAAGGTAATGACAAAACTCGCCTGCGGCTCAAACAGTTGTCATTACTAATCTTTCGCTGCACTTTGACCGGAAGCGCGCAGCATTTGCGAAGCGCAATAATTCGTATATTCCTTACCGGGAAGGCCATAGGCCTTCAATCATGAAACAAAACGCTTTCAATGGCCGCTCAAAGGAATATCGTTTGGGCAACAGACTGTGTAAGATCTGTCCGGAGACGGAAGGATATTCATAGACGAAAGAAACCGAATTTCACCAGATGGAAAAGAGCAATGAATTTCGAATCTGTTTCAGTAAAAAGCGAAACACAACAAAACCTGAAAAAACTTCTGGACGTGTCTCAGCCGAATGCCTCGCTGATGCTTTTAATGTATGGCAGTCCGGACCCGGACGCCATCGCTTCAGCCATGGCACTTCGTGAAATCATCCGGATAAAAAGAGGTTTTGAAAAATGTATTTTTGTGGCAACGGAACCGTTCCGGCGCCACCAGAACAGGGAATTGGCCCGGGCGATGCGACTCAATATCCGATTATTGACCCAGGTGGATGCGGGTACCTTCAATCTGATTGCACTACTGGACGCACAGCCGTCTTTTTTCGGCGATACGCTCATGACGATCAAACCGAACATCGTCTTTGACCATCACCCCCGACAGGGAGACTGGGCCGCCGAGTTCGTTGACATCCGGCCCCGCTACGGCGCGTTGTCCACCGTCTTGACGGAATATTTACGCTGCGCCGGCATCCGTATCCCGCGCAGTCTGCACACGGCGCTTCTGTATGGCATCAAAACGGATACCGACAATTTCGACCGCGACACCGCTGCTGAAGACATTCGTGCCTACACCTATCATACCCGTTATGCCAATATGCGGCTGATCCGGCGTATTGAACTCAATCAGACACCGATGAGCTATTTAAAATATTTCGATCAGGCCTTTCATGTCATGAAACATCATCGCGGCCGTCGGGTGGGATTTCTCGGTCGTGTGGACAGTCCGGACATCTGCGTACAGGTCGCGGATTTCTATCTTCACTTAATCGGCACATATTTCGTTGTTGTTTCGGCCATCGTCAACGACAAGCTGATTATCATTTTCCGTGGCGACGGCTACCGTCAGGATTGCGGAGCGGTTGCCAAACGTGTATGCAATCTAATTGGGAAGGGCGGCGGCCATCGCAGCGCTGCCCGTATTGAAATCCCCCTGGATATTTTAAAGGCAGAATTGAAAGGTGACCTGTCCCAGCAAAGAATGGATCATTTTCTGAATCAATGCCTGAAAAAAGGCGGCATGAGCAAACCGGACTCATCTGCCGTAAAAACGGAGGAAGAAACAACATGAAAGACATCGGTTTTCACAAAGACCTCACCACCGGATGCTATCTCAACCCCTTTGACGGCTTCGAGCCGAAAGACATGCCCATTGAAGAGCGATATGATGAAACCACAGGCGTCGCGAGCCGAATCCTGCCCTACCGCGTTCATCCCGCCCGAAAACCGGACACCGATGCGTATGTGGAAAAATCACCGGAATCGATCTGTCCATTCTGCCCTGAACTGTTTGAAAAACTGACGCCGAAATTCACACCGGATATTGTTGAAGGGGGAAAATTCAAAAAAGGAAGCGCTTTTTTGTTTCCCAACGCGTTTCCTTACGATGCCGCCAACGCTGTGGCCATCCTGTCATCCCGCCACTTCATTCCACTCGACCAGTTGACGGCTGAAACGATGCGCGACGGCTTTGCCATCTGCCGTGATTATTTTTTTCGCATTGCCGAACTGCAGAAAGGCTACCAATACTGTTCGATTAACTGGAACTACATGCCGCCTGCCGGAGGCGGATTGATTCATCCCCACCTGCAGACCATCGTCGGCAAAAAGCCGACCAATTTCATGCGGCGGCTGTTAGCCAGTGCGCAAAACTATATGGCCGCATCCGATGGTGGCAATCTTTGGAGAAACATCCTGGTCATGGAAGAGGAGACTAAAGAACGTTATATTGTGTCCACCGGCACCATTTCCTGGCTCACGGCATTTTCTCCCAAAGGCATGGCCGGGGAAGTGGATTTTTATTTCAAGGAAAAGACTTCCTTTTTCGACCTGACTGAAGCGAACTTTGACGAGATGCTGCTGGGTCTGTCCCGGGTTTTCCTATACCTGTACGTCAATAACTACATGAGTTTCAACCTGTCGCTTTACGCGACAATGACGCCGGACAAGAATTTCTGGGTGCAGGGCAAAATCATGCCCCGCTTTGAACTGAATCCTCTGGGCACAAGCGATATCAATTATTTTGAAAAACTGCACGATGAAATCATCTGCCCGATTGCGCCGGAACAGCTTTGCAAGGAGCTCCGATCTTATTTTGTGTAGTTATCCAGAAAAGCAACAGGATGATTCTTTTCCTGCAAAAAACATTTTTATATTGACAAAATTCACGTCAACGTTTAGAAAAACACGTCTTCAAATATTTACTTAAAAAATTAAATAATATTTTGTGCTGACCACCGCGCTGTGTGTGGAGTTTTGTTCCGTTGGCAGCAGGGATAACCGCAATGCATATTCAGTAAATGATCTGCAGCGCATAAACAAATGGCAAACTCCCTCTCGCATGATCACGCACCTTGTAGGGATTGTTCCCTGAACAATCCGCAATCTATTGGCGCGTTCGTGGAACGCGCCCTACAAATCTGCCTGGTCCTTGCAACGCCTTGTCTTTGTGTCTTTTGGGACAGCCTGCAAAACAGGTCAATGGATAAAGAATAAGGAAGGAGGACATGATGCGTAAATTGTCACCACTGCTGATCGCGGTGATGATCAGCCTGATCCTTTGCGGATTTTCAGATGCTGCGGAAAGAAGATCCCTTCTTAAGCCAACAGGAACAACGAAAGGAGCAAAACAGGGAATGAAGACCTACTACACGGGCAGATTTGCCATCGACCTGCCGGCAGAATTTCAACTGGAGATCCAGAGCCAAAAGATCCGATATGCAGAAGTGTTCGATTTCAAGTGGAAGGAAAGAGACCGCGCCAAAGAAAGAGAATCTCTCTGGACGCAAAAGTTGGCTAAAATTAAAAAGCTGCAACTGCCTAAAGGCAAGGATCGGATAATCATAGAAGAGAGGGAAGTCAAAGGTATTGGTAACTGGGCAAAAGCAGTTTCGTATTTCGGAAACTACGTACACCCCTCCCTCATATACTGGACAGTCTTGATTGATTTTGGTTCGTCCGGTGGTGCCTGGTTGACAATTGACGGAACCAATACAGACAAGATGATTAAGAACTTTACTAACATTCTTAAACATTACCAATACGGTTTTGACAATTTAACGAAGGATTCTTTTTGTCTGAACCACGGAAGAATCGAACTTCCCTATCTGGAGCATGAAAGAACCTATGCCCGTTTTGCCGGGCCAATGGACATAAAACTGAGAATCGAGATGAATGAAACGCAAAAAATTGAAGATGTGGGCGTATTGGACCGCCTGGTTGCTTCCCTGGCCATGAATTTTGCTCCCGGAGTCGATGTGTACAAGATAAGAACGGGAAGTCGGACGGTTGCCGGTCTCCCCGGTCAGGAAATTATCATACGCGGGACCGTAAATGATGTTTCAGAGCTCTTTTTTGCCTGGGACTCTCCGGGCAAGGAGGATTCCGGCGAATACCCTGAAATAAAAATAGGCCTTGAATGTCCCGACGGCAGTTTGGATGAAAAAACGAAAATTTGGGATGATTTGTTGGATTCATTCCGTCCGGCCTGCAGGCGTTAACGGAATCAGGATAAAAGAGGAATCGTCATGTCAGGTTTAACGAAAATATTCAAAGTCAGATCCAGGGACCTGAAAAATCCGGTGGAAGGCCTGGAAACAGAGAAGCGAAACCGGATTGTCATCGAGCGCGACATTCTGCCCATCATCTTTGTGCCCGGCATTATGGGAAGCCGGTTGAAAAACCAAAAAGGGGATACGGTCTGGGACCCGGATGATAAGTGGTTGATGTTGAAAAATTATGGTCTCTTCTGGGGTGCATCAGCAAAAAACCGCAAGCAACTCATGATTGGGGAAAAGTTTGACCCCTCCTACCTGGAAGTCTTTAACGATGACAAAAAGCACAACAAGGTTCTTGCCGATCCGCATGACAAGACCCGCGATAAGCGGGGCTGGGGCGGCGTTTACTGGAACAGCTGCGGCGAATTCCTCAAGAAATTGCAGACACGTGAATGGGACCAGACCGTGAATCTCTTTTTCGAGTTTCCCGTCCATGTCTTCGGCTATAACTGGACCGCCTCCAATGGCCTGGCCGGACAAAAGCTTGCCGCGGAAATTGACCGGGTGATCCAACTCTATCGGGATATGGGCCGGTATTGTGACTATGTGATCCTGGTGACCCATTCCATGGGGGGACTGGTGGCGAGAAATGCCTGCATGCGGGAAGGAATCAAAGACAAGGTGCTGGGCATTGTCCATGCCGCCCAACCGTCAGATGGATCCCCCGCAGCCTACTGGCGGATGAAAGGGGGATTTGAGCGTCCGCACAGC